>CASFMM010000001.1 GCA_949295765.1 uncultured Methanomassiliicoccales archaeon
AGTCATGCTCCTCAGGGTCTTCGTGCCTCTCTGAGACCTGACAATTTTGAAAACTAATGCTTCAGCGTTAGCGCTGGAGCCCTGCATTCCGAACGACGGAAACCATCCGGTCTACGTCATCTCTCGAATTGATGGAAAAGTGGGGCCTTTCGGCCCTTGGAAATGAAGATGTTTGATCCGGCCCTCAGACGCGGTCTTCGGGCAGGATCGTGTACTCCTCGGGATACTTCTTCCTGAAGAGCTTGGCTACGATCGGCGGTGCGACGATCGTGGTGACCACGGACATCAGCACCACGACGGCGTAGAGGTCTGTGGACATGTATCCGGACGCCAGACCTATGGAGGCGATGATGATTCCGACCTCCCCTCTGGGGGCCATTCCTACACCGATGATGTTGAACGACTTCATGTCGATGGACTTGTCCCCGATCTTCGCACCGATTCCGCATCCGACGTACTTTGTCAGGATGGCGATGACGATGACGACGACCGCCAGCAGGATGACGGAGCTGCTGGTGAGCGACCCGAGATCGACCTGGAGTCCCACGTTGAGGAAGAAGAACGACAACATGAACGATGTGATGGAGTCGAACTTGTGCTCCAGGTCCCACTCCCAGGCGTAGTCGGCGAACAGCATTCCACCGAGGAAAGCCCCGATGATTGCGGCGAGTCCGATGTACTCTGCGAACGCCGCCATGAAGAGACAGACCAGGAGGGCCAGCACGAACTTGTTGATCGAACGGTACACCTTGCCCTCGGCCTCGGCCTTCTTCCTGCGGGCGTCGAAGTAGTCGTGAACCCTGGGGACCACCCATTTGCAGACCGCGATGATGGCCATGACGAACACGACTGCCTGCAGGGTGATGGACGCGATGTTCCCGATGGACAGCTCGCCGGATGCGGCCATCCCGTTGACTATGGCGAGGACGATCATGCCGAGGACGTCGTCTATGACCGCGGCGGCGATGATGATGCGCGCCTCCTTGGTGTCCATCAGACGGAGGTCCTTGATGATCCTGGCCGTGATTCCCACGGATGTGGCGACCATCGCGGCCGCCAGGAACAGGGCGTGGTTCATGTTGCCGTCGTACATCATGATGATGGCGAATCCGGCGATGAACGGCAGGATGACTCCCAGGATCGCACAGAGCAGTGCGGGCCTTCCGGAGCCCAGAAGGTCCTTCACCTTCGTCTCCAGACCCACGGTGAAGAGCAGGAACACGACTCCCAGCTCTGCCATGGCGTATATTATGTGATAGACATCGCTGCCCTCCTCTGCGCCTGTACCGGGTTCGGGCATGGTTATTCCGAGGGATCCCAGAAGGGACCAGTCCCCGAAGGCTATGTTCGCCACCACGATTCCGATGACGATCTCCCCGATGAGACCGGGCAGTCCGAACCTGGATACAATCGCGGAGCCCAGACGTGCCAGCAGGAAAAGCACGGCAAGTGCGAGCAGCAACTGTAGCAGGAATTCCATGGGACGTCATCCCAGAGCTCTCTATTAAAGGGTACGCAAAAAGATATGCGTCCGACGGGGATTCCGTCGGACGCTAATGGGCCAGGACCCGGTTTCTCGGATGTGCATTTCTTTCTTTCGCTCAGAACGAGAAGCAGACCCTCCAGCCGCTCCCGCGGACCTCCTGGGATCCGAAGGAGAACATGACCGCGGGCCTGTCCTCGGTGATCGTGGCCGGCTCCTCCGCGGGGGCATCGAATGCCTCTGCCGAGGGCGGCTCCATCACAGTGATGTCGTCCACGAGCGTCTCCGCAGGCTCCGGGAAGACGAACTCCTCCTGGATCTCGGGGACAGCTGTGGACTCGGGTTCTGCCTCGACGGGGATTTCGACCTCCGTCACGGGACAGACTACCGTCTCGACCGGCACGATGTCGACCGACGGGACGGGTTCGGCCAGAGCCATCACGGGCTCCGGCATGGTCAGCATGCAGACCTCCGCAGGGGCATGGATACCCATCCTGACCTCCGGTGCGGCTATCGCCACCACCGTGGCTGGTGCGGACACCATCGGCTGGACGTCCGCGTCGGCATCCGTTGTCGGGACCTCCTCCTGCTGGGGAACGGCCTCCGTGACCGTCTCCGCCTCGGAGAACCAGGACCCGTCCATGTCGTCGAGCGGGATCTCCGCGTCGGCGAACATCAGGTCCTCTGCCGGAACGTTGATACTTGGAACTGCCAGGAACATCAGGTCGCGCACTTCGTTGGATACGTCCATCCACGGTATCTCGTCGTGGATGTACGCTTTGACGAAGATCCTCTCCGCCCCGTCGTCCCTCATCGGGATGTCGGGGGCCACGATCGGATCGTCCTCCTCGTCCTTGAGCCCGGGGACCGTGAACAGCATCACGTCGCGGACCTTGTCGGTCACTGCGACGGGCTCGGTGTCGTGGAAGGTGCGCAGACCCGTCACGCTAAAGGGTCGCGGAGCTCCTCCTTGGGCTCGGACTTCTCGTTGGACTCTACGTTCTGGAGCACGCCGTTGCTGAAGCGGAACCTCACGGTCCTGGGGCGCCTGATGACGGGGTCGCTGAGCTTGGGGAGGCCCTCTCCGTCCTCCTCGAGACCGTTGAACCTCGGGGTTGCGGCGGGAGCGGACTCCGCCTCGGCGCTTGTGACGGCGGCCTGGACCTCCTCGTGGACCGAGACGGTGTCGGCGATGGCGGAGTCGGACGAGGGCTGGGCGCCCTCCACCTCGATGCCGGCGATGGGCTCGACCTCGATCGATCCGGGGAGGGACATCGCGGCGATGGGTTCCACGGGCGCGTCGATGACGACCTCCTCGGTGACCTCTGTCGCCTCAGTCGGCTCCTCGATCTCGGGCACCTCTGCGGGAGCGCAGACCTCTGTCTCCTCGACAACGGCCTCCTCCACGGCCTCGATGGCGGAAACTTCCTCCGCCTCGACGATGTCCTCGACCTCGGATGTCTCTACGGGGGCCTCGGCGATCTCCATGGCGGGCTCCTCGAAATCGAGTTCCTCGACGACGGGCTCGTCCATGACGGAGACCTCGGCGATAGCCTCGACCTGCTCCTCGGACACCTCCTCGCTGACGAAGGGCTCGATGTCCTCGGGAGCCTCGAACACGGACTCCTCGGCATCCATGACCTCCTCGTCGAAGGAGATTGCTCCGACCTCGGGGATTTCTTCTGTCACAGGAGTCTCCTCGACCGCCTCGACGATGTCGGAAGCGGACTCCTCGGAATCCTCCTCGAACGTTATCCAGCTGTACTCGTCCTCCTCGGACTCGACAGCGACCTCCTCGACGACGGGCTCGTCCACGTCGTCCACGAAGAACTCGGCCTTCTTCTGGGAGCCGGCGACCCTGTCGAGGAAGGAGTAGCTGACGGGCTCCTCTGCCTCGGCTGCGACCTCCTCCACGGGCACTTCCTCGGGGACATCGGTGACGATGTCGGGAATCTCCACCGCAGGCGCGTCCTCCTCGTCGTCGATCTGCAGGAACATGGGGGACTCGGCGACGGGCACTTCCTCGGGGGCCTCCTCCTCGAACTCGACATGCTGGACGGCCCTCTCGTTGGGCGCAGATGCCTTCATCCTGTCGAGGAACGTCCTGTCTATGGGCCTGGGCTTGACGGTGCCCTCGTCGGTGACCTCGCCGACGGTGGCGTGGTACTCCGTCTCCACAGCGGTTCCCCTGGGGACGTTGCTGAAAAGACTCCTGAAGTCCTCCGCCTTGGCCTGCGCCTCTCCGACGTCGAAGTGGACGGAGGTGTTGTCGGAGGAACCGACGAAGTTGCCTCCGGTCGCCCTGACGAGGATGGGCTCCCCGTCGTTGAAGAGCGCCTTCTCCGGGACCTTGGAGATGAAGATCTCCCCGTCGTCCTCGATGTTGTACTTCTCGTAGCCGTAGTTGTCCAGCTCGCGCACTCCCTTGGAGTACACGCTGGAATCGGCCTTAGGGGAGAACATGCTCTGGAGGGTGCTCCCCACATTCTTCAATCCTCTCTTGATGCCGTCTGCGTCGAAGCTCTGCTTGGACTGCAAACGGTCCTTCAGGCTCTTGTGAGAGCCGTTGCTATCGTAATCGCGTGAGCTATCACTCATGCACATCCCATCCGAGGGAAGATAAGACGTTCTAATTATAAAAGAGATGCACACGCGATTAAAGAATCAACAAAATTACGTTATTCAGGTTATCCGCGCACGAACTTGACGTAGTCCGCCTTCCCCTCGGCCTGTATCTCCTTCATCATCCCTGTTAGGATATCGGCCTCGCACGAGATGACCATGACCTCCAGGCACTTGTGGTTCTGGAGGTGCGAGTGCATCTGCGTCTTTATGCAGGCTTCGTGCCTCGCCTGTATCATGCTCATCCAGGGATCGGCGTGGTTCCCGCGCACGATGATCAGGACGCCCTCCACGGTACCCTCCAGACCCTCGAGCTCTTTTATGTCGGCAAGCGCCGCGTTGATCGACGTGCGGACAGCCTCGGACCTCCCGGACAGCCCATATGTCTTCTGGATCCTGTCCAATGCCGCGATGTTGTCGTCGTTGAGTGAGATGCTGACGATTCCCATGATATCCCGTTATTAACCAAAGTGCCTCATGCACCGTATTTGTTAATAATGTTCCACCAATCTTTTAATAATATCCTGACGAAGACGTCCATCATGGAAGCGATTGCTACCTTCGCTCTGTACTCGGTCCTGCTCCTCGTCGTCTCCATGGCAGGTGCGATGCTGCCGAGGGTGAGGAGGCTCAGCGACAAGCAGGCTCACCTGCTCATGGCGCTCAGCGCTGGCATTTTCCTCGGACTCCTGTTCTTCCTCCTGCTGCCGGAGGCGGTCCACGAGTGCGAGCACGGGGGATACGACATCCACCAGATCATGTACGCCATAGTCGCGGGATTCGTCCTCATCATGACGGTCGAGATGCTGCTGAAGCACCGTCACATGGGCGGTTGCTCGTGCGAGTGTTGCCAGGACAACCACAGTCACAGGATCACATCCATGTCGTCCTTCGTCGGACTGTCCGTGCACGCCGCCTGCGACGGTCTGGCCCTCGCGGCCACGTTCCTGGCGGGCGAGGAGGTCGGACTCATCGCCACCGTCGGCATGTGCATCCACAAGTTCGTGGTCCTGTTCTCGCTGTCCACCACCATGATCCTCACCGACTACACGTCCAAGCAGGCCCTGTTCAGGCTCCTGGGGTTCGCGCTGATCACCCCTGTCGCGGGAATGATCTTCTTCATGGCCCTCAGCGGGATGTCCGACCTCGACGGACTCACCGGGATCCCGTTGGCGTTCGCCGCGGGAACGTTCATGTACGTGGCGATGTGCGACATACTGCCCGAAGCCTACCACAGGAAGAAGCAGGACGTCGGCTCGTACGCCCTGGTGATCGTCGGAATCGTCCTGATCCTGCTGTTCACGATTCTGTTCCCGCACACACACTGAAAACGCTCTTTACTCTATATAGGGGGAGAAACCCCTATATAGAGAATCAAACGAAACTTCGAACACAAAGCTTTTTATTCCTGCCCTGATGGACACCTATGGAAGAATCGTCACTATGGTATGTTTTCGCCGTCATAGTGATAGTGCTCCTGGCCGCCGACCTGTGGATCAACCGCAAGCCGCATCACATCCCCCTCAAAAGCGCCCTGGCACAGACCGCAGTTTGGATAAGTGTCGCGCTGGCTTTCGGAGTGCTGCTGTTCGTTGTCACAGGTGATACGACCAAGACGATGGAGTACTACACCGCGTATGCCATCGAGGAGGCGATGAGCATGGACAACCTGTTCGTGTTCATCATCATATTCGCCTACTTCGGCATCAAGGACGAGGACCAGCACCATGCCCTGTTCTACGGAATCGTCGGAGCCATCGTGTTCCGCGCCATTTTCATCTTCGCCGGTGTCGAACTCCTGGAGAGGTTCGACTGGCTGCTCTACGTCTTCGGAATCATCCTGCTCATCGTGGCGTTCAAGACCACGTTCGGCAAGGACGATGACAACAAGGAGAACGGGATCGCCAAGTACATGAAGAACCGCTTCGACTACGTCGACACCGAGGAGACCCGCGGGAAGATGTTCGCCAAGGTGAACGGGAAGCGTGTCATCACCATCCTGTTCCTCTGCGTCATCGTCATCGAGATGACCGACATCGTGTTCGCCCTGGACTCCATACCCGCCGTCCTGGCGATCTCTACCGACACCCTGGTCATCTACACCTCGAACATATTCGCGGTCATGGGACTTAGGTCGCTGTTCTTCGTCATCCACGGAGGAATGCAGTCCATCAGGTACCTCAAGTACGGTCTGGGAGTCATCCTCCTGTTCGTGTCCATCAAGCTGCTCGCCCACTCGTACATCGAGATACCGGTGCTGCTGTCCCTTGTGGTCATCGTCGGAGTGCTGCTGATAACCATCGTCGCATCCGTGCTCAAGAACAAGTCGGAAGCGAAGAAGGCCCAGGCCCAACCGCCGCTACCGTGAAATCAATGACGGGCGGGGACACCCCGTCCGTCCACCCTTCCAACCCCACGCTAATTATAACTCGAATGCGCCTTACGTCAGATCATGAGGCAATGCATGGACTCCGAGAACCTCCACAGGAGGCTCAAGAAGATCTCGGGACAGATCGCCGCCATAGACCGCATGATCGACGAGGATGTGCCCTGCGAGGACATAATAGTTCAGATCAACGCGGTCAAGAGCGCGGTTCACAAGGTCGGCCAGATCATCATGGAGGGTCACATCCAGCACTGCGTGCGCGACGGAATCGAGCACGGGGATGCGGAGAAGACCATAGCGGAGTTCACCAAGGTCATCGAGCAGTTCTCCAAGATCTGACCCTTCACACATACCCCCATAGGGTATTTATACGGATACCCCGTAGAGGTATCTAGAAGGTGATTCGCTTGTCCTTGGTGAAGGACGCGATAATGGATCAGAAGATCGAGTTCTCCTGCATAGTCATAGGAATCGTAGCTTTAGCGGCCACATTGCTGGCTGAAGAGGCGTGGCCGCTGGTTTTCGTACCGATCGCCATCTGCGGACTCCCTATAATCTGGGGGGCCATCGTCGGGGTCGTAAAGGAACACGACATCACCGCCGATGTCCTGGTTTCGGTCGCCATCGTGGCATCGGTGATCATCGGCGAATACGACGCCGCGGCGGAGATCGCCATCATCATGCAGATAGGCGGCTTCCTGGAGGAGGCCACCGTCAACCACGCCAACGCCAGCATAATGAGGCTTGTGGGCCTGAAGCCCGCCACCGCCAGAGTTGTGAAGAATGGTTCGGAGACCATCGTCCCCGTGGAGGAGGTCATGCTGGGGGACACGGTCCGCATCATACCCGGCGAAGTTGTTCCCGTGGACGGGGTTGTGATTTCGGGCGCCACATCCGTGAACAACTCCATACTCACCGGCGAATCCGTGCCCCGCGACGTGACGGTCGGGGACCGCGTGTCCTCCGGAACAGTGAACATGTACGGGTCCGTGGACATAGAGGTGGACCGCGTCGGAGACGACACCACCATAGCGAGGATGGCGAGGATCATCGAGAACGCGGATGCTGGCAAATCCAGGGTCGTCCGCACGGCGGACCGCTGGGCGGTGTACATCGTGATAATCGCGTTCACGGTCGCGGTGCTGTCCTACATCGCGTTCCAGGACATCTACAGGTCCGTCACAGTCCTCGTGGTGTTCTGCCCGTGTGCACTGATCCTCGCGACGCCCACCGCGATAATGGCCGCCGCCGGGAACATGTCGAAGAGAGGCATTCTGGTCAAGGACGGAGGCGCTGTGGAGAGGATGGCGTCGGTCGACACCCTGCTAATGGACAAGACCGGCACGCTCACCACGGGGAACATAGTGTGCCACGGATTCACAAGCACCGACGCCGGGATCGACGCCGAGGATCTGGAGAGGTTCGTGTCCGCCTTGGAGTCCCGTTCCGAACATCCGCTGGGCAGGGCGATCACATCTGCACACGAGGGGGAGCTGGACGAGGTGTCCGGCTTCAGCTACATCCCGGGACGCGGCGTCTCCGGAACAGTCGACGGCAAGGTGGTCATCGCGGGTAACGAGGGGCTGATGAGGGACATGTGCCCCGCCAACCTGGACGAGACTGTCTCCGCCGCCGACAGAGCGAGGGCGGACGGGTACACCGTCGTCCTGGCAGGGGTGGACGGGAGGACCGTCGGATTCGCGGTTCTGTCGGACACCCTGAAGAGGAACTCCGTGGAGACCGTGGCCGGCCTGAGGGCCCTCGGCCTGAAGACGGTCATGCTCACCGGGGACAACCGCCATGTCGCCAGGAGGATGGCTGACACCCTTGGCATGGACGACGTGGTCTGGGAATGCCTCCCCGAGGACAAGCTGAGGACGGTCATGAGCCTCGAGGGGTCCGCCAGCACCTGCATGGTCGGGGACGGCATCAACGACGCCCCGTCGCTCAAACGCGCGGACGTCGGGATAGCGATGGGCGGCATCGGGAACGAGATGGCCACCGAGAACGCCGACATCGTGTTCGTGGACGACGACATCTCCAAGATCGGAGGAGTCGTGAGGCTGAGCCGCAGGACCCTGCTGACCATCAGGGCGGGGATCACATTCTCCATAGTCCTGAACTCGGTCGCCATGGTCATGGCGGTGTTCGGACTCATGGGTCCGATCGCCGGAGCGCTGGTTCACAACATCGGATCGGTCATCGTCATCATAATGGCCGCCCTGCTGCTTAGATACGACTGCTGGGGGTCGCCCGATACGGCTCCGGGGGTCCCCGGAGCGCCTGCCTCACCGGCCTGAAACCTCCATATCATTCGACGAATGCCGTTTTTGGTATTCGTCGAATGACAACCTATTTTATACCATGCCCGTGTTGCAGAGCCCATGGCCGACGAAGCACAGCCGACCAAGAAGGCCAACCCGGCACCCCTGGGACTGCTCGGGTTCGGCATGACGACCGTGCTGCTATCGCTGCACAACGCAGACGTCCTCACACTCGACGGGGTAACCCTGGCGATGGGCATATTCGTGGGAGGTCTGGCACAGGTGCTGGCGGGCATCATGGAGTACAAGAACGGCAACACGTTCGGAACCGTCGCGTTCACGCTCTACGGGATGTTCTGGCTCACGTTCGTTGCTACGCACATGGGCATCGAAGGAATGTCCGGCGAGAGCTCCACCCTCGGAACATGGTTGCTCCTCTGGGGCATCCTGACGCTGTTCCTGTTCGTGGGAACCCTGAAGGGCAGGAAGTCCACGATGTTCGTGTTCGCCACACTGACGATCACGTTCTTCCTTCTCTCCGCGGGCAACTACGGCGGCATCGACGCTCTGCTCATGGCGGGCGGGGCCGTCGGAGTGATCTGCGGACTGGCCGCCATGTACACCGCGTTCGCGGAGGTCCTGGCGGAGCAGCACGGGAAGGAGCTCCTCCCGTTCTGACAAACCTGAAGCAAACGCCCTTCGGGGCATTCTTCCCATAATCCCGCCATCGGCACCCGAACACCCCGGCATCATGACGGGCGGTGTCCCCACGACGATCGGGAAGGTCGTGACTCGCTGCCGCACCGTACATTATCGCACATTTAGTCCGAACAAAGGCTTAAGGGGTCTCCCGAGAGAACATACCCGCATCATGTCGTTCACGCTCTCCAATGGAAAGCAGTTCAATCCCTCGGGACTGACGAAGCTGGCGCTCCTCATGGCATCGATGATGGTGCTGATGGGGTCGTCCGCCGTGTCGCCCGCACTGCACGGGATCGAGGTGGAGCTGGAGACCAGCAAGTACCTGGCATCGATGGTCATATCCCTGCCGTCTCTGGTCGTCGCCATCTGCGGATTCCCGATGGGATATCTTGCGGACAGGGTCGGACTGGCGAAGACCCTCATAGCCTCCCTCGTCCTGTTCATCGTATCCGGCGTCCTCGGATACTTCTGCACTGACATCTACACGCTCCTGGCCACCAGGGTGTTCCTCGGAATCGGGATCGCGGGGATATCCACAGCCGCGACCGGACTGATGGGCATCTACTACGACGGCGACGAGAGGATGAGGGTCATGGCCATCCAGTCCGCGTTCATGGGATTCGGAGGGGTCGTGCTGGAGATCATAGGCGGACTGATGGCCGATGTGACCTGGAACGTGCCGTTCCTGGTCTATCTGATCGCCCTGCCCATCCTGATCGCCGGTCTGATAGCGGTGAGGGATGTCATCATGCCCGGGAACAGGGGCGGATCCTCGGGGGAGTTCGCCGATGGGTCGAAGGCGAACATGGCCGTCCTGTACGCCTCCATCTTCATGCTCATGTTCCTCATGTTCATCGTCACGGTGAACGTCTCCGACATCCTGACGTCCATGGGCGAGAGCATGACCGTGTGCGGACTGGTCCTGGCCCTGATGGGTCTGACACAGGTGTTCACCTCCATAGCGTACTCCAGACTCCGCCGCATCCCCAGGTACCAGTACGTGCTGATGGCCGCGTTCGTCCTCCAGGCCGTGGGCATCGTGCTGTTCGCTTCCGACGACCTCGTCATACTCAGCGTCGGGGTCGGCATCATGGGTGTCGGTCTGGGGATAGGCATGCCGACGATAACCAACAACCTGGCGATGATGTCGCCCGCCTCCGCACAGGGCAAGACCATGGGGATCTACTCGTGCCTGATGAACCTGGGCACCTCCCTCTCGGCCGTGGTGATGGGTCCGATCATCGTCGCCATAGGGTACACGGCCTCCTTCGAACTGGCGGCCGTGGCCATCCTGGTCTTCGGCATCGTGGTCCTGGCCACGAGCAGGATACTCAGACAGCCGGCCCCGGCGACCGAGTCGGAGTGACGGGACGGGCTGCGACATCCGATCCGGACCGTGTGTCTGGCACACGGTCCATAAACTTCCTTCCGACGTCCTCTCTTCTGAACATCGGCCATCGTGTCACGGAACCCGCGAATAACCGGATCCGCGATGATCATGCATTCTACGCTGAATCCGAAGAATCATGAACAGGCCCTCTGGCTCGATGACTGCGACCTCTCATGGGAACAGGGGCCCCGGATGCTGATTCCAGTTCTCGGAAAGCGAGATGAATCGGACTGCGACCACATGTCCAGCAACAGCGTGAGGCGTGTGAAGTCCGTCGTCGAGAAGGAGATCTGGAAGAGCTTCGAGCTCAGGGACTGCCGCAGGGCGTACGGGCAGTTCTACATCAACAAGGGCCTCGAGTTGGAGGACATCTCCGTGCTCATGGGGCGCGGGACGACGAAGACGACCGAGCTTTACTATTGCAGAAAGCGCGAAAGCGTAGTCATCGAGAAGGCCAAGGATCTTTGGTGAATAGGGACGGTTGTACCCACTGAATGATCTGGATAAGGAAGAATGAGTGCTCCCGACGGGATTTGAACCCGTGTCGAAGCCTCGAGAGGGCTTCATGATTGGCCGCTACACTACAGGAGCAACAAGACTGTGCATGAGCAGGTTGTTAATATATTTTTCGGTTGTTTAGAACCTGCCCATGCACATTTTTGTTCAGAATTCGCTCTGACGGATGGGTGGAAGCCTCTTGTGCTCCATGGATTCGACCTGTCTCCTGATCTCGGAGACCTTCTCCCTCGGGAGCCGGGTGTCCGCCGCGATCTGAGCATCGGACTTGTCCCTCTCGAGGTCGTAGAGTATCCCGTCGAGATCGTTGTACGTGATGCCCATCTCGGACTCGTCGGTCTGACCCTCCCAGAGTCCCGCCGACGGCGGCTTGGCGATTATGGGTTCCGGGACGCCGATCATGGCGGCGATCTGCCTGACCTCGGTCTTGTAGAAGTTGGCCAGAGGCGTCACGTCGCAGGCCCCGTCACCGAACTTAGTGAAGTACCCCATCATAATCTCGCTCTGGTTGGACGTCCCCATGACGATGGAATCCCTCTTCTTGGCGAGGTTGTACAGCACTATCATCCTGCACCTCGCGGAGATGTTCCCCCTCTCCAGAGGTGTCTCCTTCCCGGTGAGGAGGACCGCAGCCAGAGCGTCAACGGCAGGCTGGATGTCCACGACCTTGTACTCCGTCCCCCACATGGAGCAGAGCTCGGCCGTCGTCTTGTAGTCCTCGGCCGGAGTCACCCTGGATGGCATGAACACGTTCAGCACCTTGTCAGCGCCGATGGCGTCGACACAGAGCTTCGTGACCGTGGCGGAATCCAGCCCTCCGCTGATCCCTATGACGACACCTTTGCACCCTATGCCCTCTATCGTGTCTCTTATGAATCCGACGAGGCCCTCGACGTCCTCCTTCGTGATGTTTGGAATCTTGACTCCGGTCATCGCAATGTAATCCTGGATTCGGGATTTAAGGGTTGAGAATGCGGCAGAACGCCATGTTTAACACCATCCCCGTCGATTACGCGGCATGCGCGTCGACGTCGCACTGTGCCAGTACATGCCCGTTCCAGGCGACCCAGAGGCTAACGCGGAGAGGATCGAAAGGGCCCTGAGGGAGGGCCCCGGGGATGTCCTGATGTTCCCGGAGATGTTCCTGACGGGGTACGGCCATCCGTGCGAGGGGCTACAGGAGAGGTCCGAGCAGTGCATCGGCGAGATCTCCGACCTGTGCAGGATGCTCGACAAGGCCGTGGCCGTCGGTGCCCCCAGGTTCGAGTCGGACCTCGTCTACAACTCCATGGCGTTCCTGTCTCCGGACGGCGACTCCTGGTACGACAAGGCCCACCTGGCCAGCTTCGGCGTGTACGCCGAGACCGGATTCGCGCCGGGATACGCTCCGGCGATGGGATCCTATCACGGCATGCTCTTCGGCATGTGCATCTGCTACGACATCTTCTTCCCGGAGATCCTCCACGGTTGCTCCCTGAACGGTGCATCGGTGAACATCTGCTCGGCAGCGTCCGCGATGCAGTCCAAGCCGTTCCTGGACAGGGTTCTGCCCGCCAGGGCGCTGGAGGATGTCACGTACACGGCGTACATCAACAACGTGGGGCCGATGAACGGGCTGGTCATGCACGGCTGCTCCAGGGGACTGGACCCCTTCGGGGACACCCTGGCCCAGTGCGGGGCGGAGGAGGGGGCCGTGGCGTTCACGGTCAACACGGACAGACTCGATGAGGCCCGCGAGGTTCGCCGCCATCTGTCGGACTTCCGGACGGACGTGGACTGGGGCGTGCAGGGACACGGGAGCGGGAGATGAGGACCAACCAAAGGTTTTAATTAGATGACCCAATCCCCCACTCCATCAAGCCGAGATGGCCCAGCCCGGTAAGGCGCGAGCCTGGAAAGCTCGTGGGAACTTTCCCTCGGGAGTTCAAATCTCCCTCTCGGCGCCACTTCTTCTCCAACCCGCCTGTGCATCGTTGCGACCGCTCCGTGCGTTCCAAGCTCCAATCGTCGCGCGCGCGGTTTATTTTATACTAAAAATAGCATCAGCCCACCATCCAATCAAGGTGCCCCCTATGATCGTGAACGCTGAGTTATTCGTCAAGGACCTGCCGGGTCAGCTCGTCGGTTCCATCGAGCCCATATCCCTCATCGACGGGAACATCATGGGCGTCATGCACGACCGCGAGCGCATCGTCAACCACAGGATCTGCGTCAACATCACCTTCGAGGTGGAGGGGCAGAGCCAACTGGAGGCGCTGAAGAAGATCTGGAAGTCCAAGGACATCATCATCTCCAAGCTCGGTTCCGTGTACCAGACGTACACCATGGACTACCTCCTGATAGGAGACATCGACGCCAGGTACATCGAGGAGCTCATCAACAAGGCGAACTCGCTCGTCACGATGGACGCCGTCGACGTGAGGTACTCCTCCAAAGCCAACACCTCATCCAAACGCACGGGCCTCATATCCGTGAAGACGAGGAGCGAGGAGGACCTGGAGAAGCTCGACAGATTCATGGACGAGGAATGCAGGAAGACGAACACCATCTACGTGAGGGGTGTCTGAGATGAGGATATTCATTTGCGGATTCGGAACGGTCGGCCAGGGATTCGCCGAGGTCATCGCCAAACGCAGGGAGTTCCTTGAAGACAGGTACGGATGTCCCGTGCTGATCACAGGGGCCATGGACTCCAGGACCTACGTCATCGACCGCG
The DNA here is from genome assembly GCA_949295765.1 of uncultured Methanomassiliicoccales archaeon. Lineage (GTDB taxonomy): Archaea > Thermoplasmatota > Thermoplasmata > Methanomassiliicoccales > Methanomethylophilaceae > Methanoprimaticola. Next base: position 14,080 of record CASFMM010000001.1, read on the forward strand.
ACGGCCTGGACCCCATCGCGCTCGTGGACAGGAAGAGGGTCACGGGCAGGGTCGGCGAGGACGAGTACTCGGATTCCGTCGCGGTACTTGACCAGGCGGCCTACGACATCCTGGTGGAGGTCAGCCCCACCGACGTCAAGACGGGCGGCGCGGGACTCCGCAACATCACCCACGCCCTCGAGAACGGGAAGGACGTCATCACCGTCAACAAGGGCCCTCTGGCACTGAAGTTCCACGACCTCATCACCCTCGCCAGGAGGAACAAGTGCAAGTTCCGCTTCGAGGGATCGGTCGGGGGCGCCATGCCCATCATCAACCTCTGCCGCGAGAACCTGAGGGGGGAGAAGATCGAATCGATCCGCGGCATCTTCAACGGGACATGCAACTTCATACTGAGCAAGATGGACAAGGGACAGCCCTTCGACCAGGCGCTCAAGGAGGCCCAGCAGATGGGCTACGCGGAGACCGACCCCACCAACGACATCGAGGGGTACGACAGCGCGTGCAAGGTCGCCATCCTCGCCAACTCCGTCTTCGGCAGGAACGTCACGTTCGACGACGTCAGGATCACCGGCATAACCGGCATCACCGACGAGGCGATCGCCCTGGCGGCATCCCGCAACATGGTCATCAGGCTCATCGGGGAGGTCTCCGAGAACAAGCTGGAGGTCGGACCCAGGCTGGTGCCTAAGGGTCACCCCCTCAGCATATCCGGCACCCTGAACACCGCCCAGATCATATCCGACCTGGCAGGACCCATCACAGTCAGCGGCCGCGGGGCGGGCAGGATCGAGACCGCCTCGGCCATCCTGAGCGACCTCATCTCCATCATGGACGAGAGGACAGAGTGAGATGGCGAGAATCAGTATCTACGACACGACCCTCAGGGACGGCGCGCAGACGGAGGGCGTCTCGTTCTCGTGCGAGGACAAGCTGGACATACTGTCGAGACTGGACGAGTTCGGAGTGGATTTCGTGGAAGGGGGATGGCCCGGCTCCAACCCCCGTGACGACGAGTTCTTCGAGAAAGCCGGGAGGCTCGGCCTGTCCAAGACCGCCCTCACCGCCTTCGGGAGCACCCGCAGGTACGGGATCCCTCCCGAGGAGGACCCCAACCTGAAGGCCCTGGCCGCCTGCCCCGCGGAGTGGTGCTGCATATTCGGGAAGACATGGGACTTCCACGTCACCGACGCCCTCAGGATCGGCCTCGACGACAACCTCGCCATGGTCGAGGACAGCGTAAGGTTCCTCAGGGAGTCCGGCAAGAGGGTCATGTTCGATGCGGAGCACTTCTTCGACGGCTACTACGGCAACCGCGACTACGCACTGGCCGTCCTCAAGGCGGCCGAGAGGGGAGGCGCCGAGTGGCTTGTCCTCTGCGACACCAACGGAGGGACGCTCCCCGCGGAGATCGCGTCCGCGGTGGAGGACGTGCTCCTCAGCACCGACGTCCAGCTGGGGATACACTGCCACAACGACTCCGACCTGGCCACCGCATGCACGCTGGCCGCCGTCGAGGCGGGATGCACCATGGTCCAGGGGACCGTCAACGGCATCGGCGAGAGGTGCGGCAACGCGAACCTGTGCACGGTTATACCGAACCTCGCGCTCAAAGAGGGCATCGACATCGGAGACATCGACCTGCGCAGGCTCACCCCGCTGTCGAAATCTGTCGGCGAGATAGCCAACATGGCCCCCGCACCGGGCATGCCTTACGTGGGGGACAGGGCGTTCGCCCACAAAGGCGGGATGCACGTCTCCGCCCTCATGAAGGACCCCCGCACGTACGAGCACATAGAGCCGGAGACCGTGGGCAACTCCCGCAGGGTCCTGGTCTCGGACATGGCGGGCAGGTCCAGCATCACCGAGAAGCTGAAGGAGCTCGGGCTGGAGATCGCCGACGACAGCTCCCACATCACCCAGATGATCAAGGACATGGAGCAGAAGGGATACCAGTTCGAGGGCGCCGACGCCAGCTTCGAGCTGCTGGTGAAGAGGCTCAGGGGCGACCTGGAGAAGAGGTTCGAGGTCTACGGCTTCCGCATCTTCATGGACGAGCGCGAGGGCCTGGAGATGGACTCGGAGGCCAGCATCAAGGTCATGGACGCGGAGGGCAACATGGAGCAGACCGCGGCCGACGGGAACGGACCCGTCAACGCCCTGGACAACGCACTGAGGAAAGCGCTGGCCAGATTCTACCCATCGCTCAACGGCGTCCGCCTCACGGATTACAAGGTACGCGTGCTCGACGAGAAGTCGGCGACCGCCGCCAGCGTCCGCGTCCTGATGAGGACTACGGACGGGGAGTCCAGCTGGACCACGGTAGGGGTCTCCGAGAACGTCATCGAGGCGAGTCTCATAGCGCTGATAGACTCGCTGGAGTACGCACTCATGAAACAGGATCAGAAAACCAAGGTGAACCAATGAACAGAACAGTAGTCACACTTGTAGGGAAAGACCACGTCGGCATCATCGCCGCCGTCTGCAACTTCTTCGCGGACAACAACATAAACATCCTGGACATCAGGCAGACCACCGTCCAGGAGTACATCAACATGATCCTCGTGGTCGACACCACCGGGTACTCCGGCAGCTTCGACTCCCTCGCCGAGGGCCTCGACGCCGTCGGCAAGAAGGTCGGCTGCATCATCAAGGCACAGCACGAAGAGATCTTCGACATGATGCACAGGATCTGATCCACATGGTAGAGCTCAAAGAGGTGTTCGAGACCTACGAGATGGTCTCCCACGAGAACCTTGACGTCAGGACCATCACCATGGGCATCAGCCTGCTGGACTGCATCGACCCCGACTTGGACAGGCTGTGCCAGAAGATCTACGACAAGATCACCACCCTGGCCGAGCACCTGGTGGAGGTTGGCGACGAGATCGGTCTGGAGTACGGTGTGCCTGTCATCAATAAGAGGGTATCCGTAACGCCCATCGCCATCATCGGCGGAGCGGCATGCAAGATCCCAGGGGACTTCGTGAAGATCGCCAAGACCCTGGACGAGGCCGCCAAGAAGATCGGTGTGAACTTCATCGGAGGATACTCCGCGCTGGTCCAGAAGGGCATGACCACGGCTGACAGGAACCTCATCGAGTCGATCCCCCAGGCACTGGCCTGCACCGAGAGGGTCTGCTCCTCCATCAGCCTCGGTTCCACCAGGACCGGGATCAACATGGACGCGGTCAGGCTCATGGGCGACATCGTCGTCAAGACCGCCGAGGCCACCAAGGACGCGGACTCCATCGGATGCGCCAAGCTTGTGGTGTTCTGCAACCCGCCCGACGACAACCCGTTCATGGCAGGGGCGTTCCACGGGGTGACGGAAGCGGACTGCGTCATCAACGTGGGCGTCAGCGGACCGGGTGTGGTGAAGACCGCTCTGTCCAAGGTGCGCGGGGAGAGCTTCGAGGTCCTCTGCGAGACCATAAAGAAGACCGCGTTCAAGGTCACAAGGGTCGGACAGCTGTTCGCCAAGGAGGCCTCCAGGAGGCTGGGCGTCCCGTTCGGCATCGTCGACCTTTCTCTCGCCCCCACCCCTGCGGTCGGCGACAGCATAGCCGACATCATCCACGAGATGGGCATGGAGTACGCCGGAGCCCCGGGAACCACCGCGGCGCTGGCCATTCTGAACGATCAGGTGAAGAAGGGCGGGGTCATGGCCTCGTCCTATGTCGGGGGCCTCAGCGGCGCGTTCATCCCCGTGACGGAGGACAGCGCCATGGCGGAGGCCGCCGAGATCGGTGCGCTCACCCTCGAGAAGCTCGAGGCGATGACATGCGTGTGCTCTGTAGGCCTGGATATGATCGCCATACCCGGCGACGTGCCGGCGACTTCGATCTCCGGCATCATCGCGGATGAGATGGCCATCGGGATGGTCAATCAGAAGACCACCGCCGTCAGGGTCATCCCGGTCATCGGCAAAGGTGTCGGGGACAGGGCGCAGTTCGGCGGACTCCTGGGCGACGCGGCGATCATGCCCGTCAACAGGTACGGATGCGCGGACTTCGTCAACCGCGGCGGAAGGATCCCTGCACCCATACACAGCTTCAAGAACTGAAACCGGGGCGGTGCCCGATCGGGCATCCCCCACCATTCCATCATCTCACTCAGCGACGTCCACTGGGCTCTCGACCTTCTTCTCGGCCTCGGCCACCCATGACGGCAGCGGGATGAGTGATCCCACGAACGCCGCGAGAACCATCGGGATCGCCGCCATCAACGGGAAACACAGGAAGAGCAGCAGCACCGCCATCACCGGCCTGCGCATCACGCCGCCGACTAATGCGGCCGTCACCACGCACAGGCAGAACACCGGATCGGTTCCGGTGAGAAGGGCCGTGCCGTACCCTATCGAGATGCCAGCGAATATAACGGGGAAGAAGTGACCTCCGCGCCACCCCATGTTGACGCACATGGCGGTGATCAGGATCTTGATGAATCCCGTGGTCAGAAGGATCGCGGCCCCCATCCCCGCCCAGATTGAATCCAGCTCCACGGCCTGGGACTCCCCGGAGAACATGGTGAACGGCAGGACGACACCGCAGATCCCCAGGATCGCGCCTGCGACCACGGGTTTGAGCACCGGCCTGTCACCGATCCTGTCGGACACGCGTGACAGCAACGCATCGGAGACGCAGAACAACCATCCCGCCACCGCACCGACCAGCATCAGCGGCACCGTCCAGATGAGCTCCTCCATACCGATGGCCTCCCATTCGTAATGCGGCAGAGGCATGCCGCCACCGATGAAATGCGTGAGGAGCACCATCGAAGCCAACGCCCCGACGATCGCACAGATGTATATCGCGGCCCTGGTCCATTTCGATACGGCTGGCGCCTCCCCATCGCCGGAAGGTCTGCCGCTCATCCCCGATGCGAAACCGTAGAGCGGAGCGGTGAAGAGAGCGGACAGGGTGGCTGTGACCCCCGCCTCGGTGAGCTCCCTGAAATCGGAGCCGAAACGCCTCATCCTGTCCCCCACCCATGAGCACAGGCCCGCTATTACACCTGTAAGACCCGCCTCAGGACCGATAGAGCCTCCGAAGACCAGAGGGAGGACGGCCGCCACGGACATCCTGCCGAGTTTGTCGTAGCCGTACCTTCCGTCGCGCTTGACCTTGGCCATGACCGTTCTGAGATCCTCGGGGTAGTTGCCGTAACGTCTGGCGAACAGCCCTATCACGACCCCTCCGACGACACACATGAGGATCGGATAGTAGCGACCGAACCAGGAGGACATACCGTCCCACACCAGTTCTAGCCCCACATCCATGATGAAGAGAACGAGCCATACGAAGAAACCCGCGACAGCCCCGGTGAGGACGACCGACAGGATGAATATGAGTCTGTTCACCGCCCTCGTACCGTTCATGGCTCACGCCTCGGAGTCGAATCACGCTCTCGTTTAAAACGATTGGCTGAGATGAATTGGAAGAAAAAACAACCGTTGAGTTGAAGAAGAATGGGAAAAAGGATTGTGGCACCGAAGTGCCCAGAGCAAGAGCTCAGAAAGAAGCGCAAGGTGGGGGCAGAGGGATTTGAACCCCCGTCAGCGGGTTTCCACTACGGGGGGAGCTACCCCCCGCGGAATCAATGAGTCATCGCTCCAGTTAGTCATCAACTACTGTCAGCAAACCCATTTTCAATCACTCTCAATAACTGGAGCCCGCCAGTCTGCCAGGTTAGCCTATACCCCCGGTGAGTGTGATAGCGAGTAGCGATCACTTCTTGCGCATCTTTGCTGCTCTCTTTCTTCTTCTCATTTTCTTCTTGCGCCATTTCCAACGCTGGTTGCCGCGTTTCTTCCAGGCGCGCGAGCTTCTCTTCATGTTTGATCCTTCCTTGAATGTTCGCCGCGAGGCGTGCATCCTTGGCGGGCCCGCCGGGATTCGAACCCGGGGCGTCTGGCTTAGAAGGCCAGCGCTATATCCTGGCTAAGCCACGAGCCCACTCTCACCCCTCATTTACTCATACCATTTAAAGCTTCTCGTACTCCGATGAACATCAGGCTGTGATGGCACTTGTATCGATATAATCCATGATCGACCCGTAGCCCATGTACATGAACCCGGCCTCGATCACGCAGATGATTCCGAGGACGAGCAGGAGCGGCCACCAGTTGAGTATCTTGCCGAACAGCTTGACCACCGCCTCGGCGAAGTTGAATATCATGTATACGACGGCTCCGCAGAGGAATGCGGCTATTATCCTGGGCCATCCCTCGGACAGGAACGTGAGGTCGATGCTGTCGAACAGCATGTATCCAGACAGGCCGCCCATCCCGATGTAGACGAGAACCATGACCATCAAAGCCAGGATGACCGCGAAATGAACCTCGCGGAACGGCCTTATGACCAGCGCGAATCCTGCGATCGCGACGAACAGCGAGGTTACCGTGCGCCATTCGCCGTACATCGTCATGGCTTCGTAGAGCATGATGACCCCGAACACCAGGCCGAGGAACATCATGAACTTGTACTTCAGGGAGTCCTTGTCCCTGACGTAGCAGACCACGATCAGTACGGCCAGGATTCCGCCGATGAAAAGCATCGTCTCGGGCAGATGCCCGCTTATCCAGGAGGATATCTCCGTAGAATCCATGATGGTAGATGTGATAAAGGGTATAAAAGAAAGAAGTGCCCCGCCCGAAGACGGGGTTTGTGATCATGCGATCTTCTTTCCGGCGTTGGGTCCGGCGCTCTCGTCGTACACGGCGACGACGTCGAACATCCACAGCGCCCTGGCGTGGAGGTTGACACCGGCCAGCATCTCGTTCATCTGAGCGAGTGCGTCTCCATTGTCGAAACGGACGGGGTTCTCAACCTGGATCTCGTATGCCTTGGGTCCGGCGGCGATCATGAATGCGGCCTTTCCGTTCTCGGCCATGTACTCGGCGGACCTCTTCATGAGGACCTCACCGACGACCATCTTTCCGGGGGCGGGGCAGGCGATGGTTCCGCACACGATCGCGTGGGGCTGTCCGGCCTTGTTGGCTGTGACCAGGGCTTTTACGGTGCCCTGGGCGTTCATGATGTCCATTACTTCTGCAGGTATGTCTACCATTTTAGCACCCGATAGATAATCGGTTCCGCCGTATTTATCCAATCGGTATCCATCCGGATACTGTATGCATTTTTCAGATTACGTTGAAATCCGATGGAATGATGGTTCCCCGGCGTTTAATCACAATTGCAGACCTGGTGTGACATACAGGATTTAATTCAATAACCTATAGTTCATTATGTGTGACTAGTATGAAAGATAGCCCTCGGGAATGGAAGGGCTTACATTCAGACAACTTCGGGGCATGGTCCCGTATCACAGACTGGATGATATATCCGGAATTCGCGACGACAGCGGCGGACACACGATGCTGGCGTTGGTCCTCTCCGACCAGTGCCCCTACGGGGTGACGGTGCTGGCACCGGACGGCTCCGAGATCAGGATCGGAGGATCCGTGCTGTCCCAGCTGGACGATGCGAAGGAGGTCATAAACAGATTCAACGACAAATCGGTGATGGAGGGCTCCAGGACCCCCGTGGACAGGTTCCCCCGTGCGGCCATCCGCGAGGCCCTCCTGAACGCCATCGTACATCGCGACTACTCCGTGCCGGACGACATCGTCGTGACGGTGGGCGCGGACGAGCTCACAGTGGTGTCGCCGGGTTCCGCCCACAAGGGGCTGGACGGCATCCGCAACCCGCTGCTCGTGGATGTGATGGAGATGTACCGGATCAAGGGGTACCGCAGGGACGGCATATCGGCCATGCGCAAATGCTACTCCAGGTTCGGATACGAGCCGAAGGCGGTGTCCGGGCTGAGGTCGTTCAAGGTGACCCTCCCTGCGGTGAAGGTCGTGAGGGGATACTACATGGCCAAGGTCTCCAGGATAACCGAGTACATGGACGGCCGCGGAGGGGTCACGTTCGAGGAGATAGAGCACCTGCTGAAACTTTCCAAATCGTACACGTTCCGCATAATCAACCACATGGAGGCGGACGGGCTGATCTTCAGCATGTACGGTGGAACCGTCCGCAGGTTCTACCTCTGCAACAAGGGCCGTCGCGGATCCGGATGAGGAAGCGTATTAAGACGGCTGGCATATTACGGACGCAGTGAGAACATGGATGTCCTGGCCTTCGCTTCCGTCGCGCTGTCGATCTTCCTCGTGATGAACCCGTTCTCCAGCATACCGACGTTCCTCTCGATAACGAACGGCGTCGACAGGGACACCATGAGGAAGTACGCGAACAGGGCCGTCGTAGTTGCAGGGATTCTGCTTTTCGTGTTCGTGTTCATCGGGTCTCCGCTGATGTCCATGTTCGGGGTCACGATGGAGAGCTTCAGGGTTGCGGGAGGAATAATCCTCATCCTGATGGGTGCCGAACTGGTGTTCGGACTGAAGCTCAACAAGGTCACCGATGAGAAGGACGCCCCGTGGATCATCGTGGCCACCCCCATAATGACAGGGCCCGGGGTCATCACGGCCGCGATCCTGTTCACACAGGAGTACGGGTACCTGGAGGTCGTCGTCGCGGGTGTGATAGCGCTGGCGGCGACATGGGCGCTTCTGCGCATAGCGCCGACCATCGTCAGGTTCGTTGGCGTGAACGCCCTCAACATCACGTCCAAGATCGTCGGACTGCTCCTGGCGGCCCTCGGTGTGGAGTACATGCTCCAGGGCGCGAACGAATGGGTGGCCATGTACTGGGGCGACGTCGCGGCCCTGATGGTCCTCTGAAGGCTGCGCGGACCCATAGCATAATAAGGAGCTCCGTTTCTCGTCGTAGAGACTTCCCATGGCGTCGGAGAATTTTGGAAACGGAGGAGACGGGAAAAAGAAGGGCGGCTACCGCGGAAAGCGTGACGGTGACCGCCGCGACAATGGCCGCGGAGGCCGTGACGGAAAGGGATTCCGCCCCTCCGACCGTCGCGGCGGGAAGGACCGCCGCCAGAGACGCGACGGGAAGGATGACGGGTTCCGCAGACATGACGCCAGGAGCCGCAGCGACAGGGCTCGCCCGAAGAACCGTTCGGACCGTCGTGACGAGAGGGCCCGTCCGGAGCCCAAGGCCCCCGTGCAGGCACAGGAGGCTCCGAAGGAGCAGAACCTCACCATCCCCTCCACCCCGCAGAGGATCCTCTTCAAAGGGGTCGACTGCGAGGTCAACGGCAGGAAGGACCTGGCGATGGTCCTGTACCTCCACGGCGCCGCACAGATGAGCCTCGGATGCGAGAACAACATGCTCCGCATCCTCCGCGAGGCCGGTCCGAAGGAGTTCCGCACCATCAGGGGAAGGGTCGCCGGATCCTGCCCCGAGGACGCGATGATCGCCTTCGACTACCTGTGCGCCACGCTGGACGACGGCTACGACACAGGCCTCATCGACAAGGCGGCCGACGCTGGCAACGCGCTGGCGATCTACGACAGGATACGCCTGGGGAAGGTGGAGGGCGACGACCCTTGCATCGACACGTTCGCCGCCTCCGACAACGAGAAGATGGTGGAGGAGGGACTGAAACTGCTCGTGAGGAGGAAGGACTCCGCGAAGGCGGAATCCCTCCTCAAGAACATGGAGCAGAGGAGGAAGCTCAGACAGTCCGTCCGCGTCGAGTTCATCAGGGCGATGAAGGGCGACAGGTCCTCGATGAGGAGATTGGACGAGCTCTCCGCCGAGTTCCCCGAGGCCGCGTTCCTCAGGGGGTACATCGACGCCGATGACCGGGAGTCCTACATCAGGGAGGGCATGCCCAGGTTCGAGGACACGGTGATGTCCGTCGTGCACGAACTGGACATAGCCGACACCGCGTACGGGAAGTACCTGTCCGCGCTGAAGCTGAGGGTCGACGGGGAGGAGTGGATCCCCTCCATGATCAACGCCGCTGGAGCGGGGTCCGACGACGCCATAGGCGAGCTCATGCCCGTCCAGAACAGGAAGGACGTCAGGAAGGCGATGGCCTCGGTCTACCTCAGGCGCAACGATGCAGCCGGCATCGTCAGATGCTACGACGGCGAGGACACGTCCGTCCTCGAGAGGTACTGCGCCCACGACCCCGCCAGGATGGTGGAGGTCGGAAGGCTCATGGGCGGGTCGAGGCAGATAGACTGGCTCAAGAAGGGGTTCCTGGACGGTGTGGAGGAGTGCAGGGACGAACTGGTGTCCATGGCCAGGTCCGGAGAGCACAACAACAAGCAGCTCGTCTACACCCTCCACGACATCGGCGCGGAGCTGGAATCAGCGAAACTGTACTTCGCGATGTACGGCGACAAGACCCTGCCCTCGGTCAAGTGGCTGGCGAAGGTCTGCGCCGACGAGGAGGCGAAGGAGTACGTCCGCTCCAAGTTCGAGGAGATGGGGGACATGAGGACCTTCGACTCGATCTTCGTCGACGACGGGTACGAGAGCCGCGGGAACAGGAAAGGCGGCAAAGGCGGACAGCGCGGTGACCGCAGACCGAGAAGGAACTGAGCGCTGAAACCTTCGAAGATCCTCAAGGCCTCGCCGGATTCCCGTCGGAATCGCTCCCGAGACCTTTGATGCACATCGCTAGGGACGTCCGGATCGCCTGGAGCTGGAGGTTCAGGTACTCCTCGTCCCCGAACATGGCGTAGTGGACGCAGGCCCTGACGAAGATGTAGATCATCCCCTGGACGAAGTCGACGGGCAGCCCCAGCTTACCGGAGAGGATCTCGGCGTACTTGCGATAGCGGACGTTCACACCCTTGAAGAACTCCCTGCCATGCTCGATGTACTTCGGACTGGAGTACACCTGGTACATGAAACGGTATTTGGCACCGTGGAGCTCCGCCGTCACATAGGGCATCTCGCGCAGGAAACGCTCTATGTCATCGAAGCTCTGCGGCGCCCTGACCATGAAATCGTCCTCCACCTTCGCCATGCAGAGGGCGGTGGACTCGATGACGATGTTGTCCTTGCTCCCGAAATAATACACTAGCGCGGCGTTGGTGACCCCGCACGCCTCAGAAAGCTTCTGCATACTGGTGTTCTCGAGTCCGTATCTGCAGAACGTGTCGAAGCACACTTCCAACAGCTCCCTGCCGCGTTCCTCGTTCCTGTTCTCCAACATACGGGTTCCCTCGATGGACCTACTGTATGAAAAATTGAGGATGTTTAATAAGATGTCGCACCAGAGGCCCGGATCCGATGCTGGACGTCGTCCATGCAAAACCTCGCAGACCAAGAGAACACTGGAGCCGTGAGAATCAAAACGATGCGGAATCGAGGCGATTCCGAAGTTTAGCGAGTGATGAAGATTGTGGAGGTGAGTGGTCGAGGGACCACGATCCCCCCAATGAATCGCCGAAGGGGCGACTCTTGGCACTATATCGACAATCATGCTTAAATTATAACCGTTACCTGCGACCGCTTCCATCATCGACTTCGATTCCTAGGAACTCGAACATCGATTCCACATCCTTCGTCATCCTGCTCCTGTACAGGTGCCCGTTCACGTTCACGACCGTGTACCTGGATGCGGCCTGGAATATCTCCTCCGCGGATGCATGGCCCTTCCCGTATCCTTCGAACATCCTCTCCAGACGTATGCGTATCATCATGGCGGCAAGAGCGAGGAATGAGTAGCTGTACCCCGACCATTCCCTCCTGTCCAGGACCACGTCGGCGATGGGTCTCGAGTGGGCGATGACGTCCCGCTGGACCTCCAGGCAGCGGAGGCCCTCCTCCCAGGACATGCGGTCGCTGACCAGGAGATGGATGCAGGCGCCCAACGCCAGCTGTCTGCGTTTCTTCCTGTGAACCTTCACGACCGTCCCGCCGTCCTCCCCTTCGCTCACGGATATGAACCGCGATTCCATGCTGCCGTCCGTCAGGTGCTCCCTCGCCGACTCCGGGGACATGCTCCGCAGGACGCCGACCCTGCGGCTGGTGACCCTGGCCATGTCCTTCAGAAGCCTTCCGAACTCATCCCGGTCGAACCACGCGGACGCCCTGAGGACTGCCAGGTCATCCTTCGCATCCTCGTCTTTTCCGACGGTCACACGGAGGCCGTCGCCGTCGCGGCGGATCCCCATCCGTGTCTCCAGCACATGGTAGCTTTTCGAACCGTGCTCCCTGACCGTCCAGTCGTCGGCCAGGTCCCGGGTCAATCCGTCGAGTACGCCCTCGTCGTTCAGCATCGGGTCGGCTCCGGAGACGAAATGCACCCCGTTGTGGGCCAGTGCGGCCATCGTCTCAGGGGGCAGGGGGCCGAGGACGAACGTGTTCGTCCCCCCGGTCGCCTGCGCATGGGCCGCCGCCTTCCTCACGGACTCCGCCATGCTCATGCCCGAAGCGCTCGAGCGCAGGAACAGCGGATCGCCTTCGCTGTCGGTGACGACGAACATCGTCCTCCCGGAGACCGCCCCCGCCTGCGCATTGTACGATCCCGCATCGGCCGGCCCCCCGTGCCCCGATGCGTCGCCCAGCATGAAGATCAGCCGCTCGGTCCGCTCACGCGTGCCGGAGTAGACCGATGACAACCTGGTGTGGAAATCGCCCAGGGCACGGTCGATGTCCCTGGCGGTGAGGTCCCCCTTCCCGATTATGTCGTCGAGGTAGTACTTGGAGGCGTATCCGGTGTAGTCCGAGCTGTACAGCGGGTTCACGGCGATGGCCAGGACCAGGGCGTAGACGACCTTCGAGTCCTCCCCGAACGTCATGTCCAGATACTCCGGGATCCCCAGGGCCTCGGCCACCCTCCTCGCTATCAGGACGTTGCCGAGCTCCTTGCATTCGAACTCGCCGTCGTGAATCTGGGCAAGGAATGTCTCCGGAGGGACCTTCTTCGGAGTGACCAGACCCGTCTCGGGGTCGAGTATGCCGACGTACCTCTTGGTCACGGCCGGATTCCTTCTTCCCTTGATCCTTCTGGATGTGTATAAGTACACGTAATCCTTATTCCCACGCTTTACAGTGATGACCTTCATGGTGTGTTTTTGTACTTATACATGATTTTGAAATAATTTTCGTTAAAAAACTTCCATTTAAATATGCGATTATTCGATGATTTCCATGGAGGTGAATAAATGACCGATAGAATTGGCTTGAAGGTTGCCTGCATGGCAATCGTCCTGTGCATGGTCACAGTACCTTTCGGCATGTCCCTGGACGCCGAATCCACTGATGACTATGATATCATAGACGATGATATGGAAGCGTGCTACACCACGACAGAAACCATAGACTATCGTAATTCGAAGGTGAACGCATCACTTGCGGTCGGTACTTGGAATGGTTACTGGATCGAGGCTCGTGATTCTTGGGAATACAACTTCAAGATCGGTGGCATGGGTGTCTCCGGTATCGATTGTATAGACGGTGCTTCGATGAAGGTGGAAGGGCCACAGAGTTATTCAGAAATCAGATTGTCCGATATGGAGGCATACATCGGTTGTGCCCCACGCTCAGAAGAATTTGAAGCTGACATGATGGATGGAATATCACAACTCGTAGTGGACATCCTTTTGGCCCTTGTTCCTGTTGACGATGCTTTCGAAGATATCTGGACTGTGGCATCAGATGTGCTATCGTTGTTAGGGGCAGGTTGTGACCATATGGATGATGATAAGCTGAATTACTTCAACTATTCCTGGGAATGGACAAGCCCTATTGCCGAAACTGTTCAGCAGGTATGGATTGTCGCGGATTTGGATCCGAATGTAACCCAGAGTTTCGAAGTGGAGTACACTTTGAGTGGTGATTTCGGTTCGATCACAACCAGTGCTCTGAGGATGACTATAACCTCGCCGATAACCGCTGGAGATCCCAGTAGTCTGACTCCTGCTGAAAGGGAGTCTGCTGGAATCATGACCGTGCAGAGGGAAGATATCATCACGTATGCTACCGAACTGAACCTGACCTCCGAAGATGTTATCCAGCTTCTTTCAACCGATGAACAGGAGTTCTACTTTGCTACTTCGGTTCCGACCTGTGAACTCATCACAACTTCAGATGATGGTATCAGAGATGTCCAACCTGTGACAGACATTTTGGAGACAGGAATAATTCCAGATGTCCGGTCCCCAGACGTTGTCGATTCTTTCGAGGCCTATCAGACAGGCTCGGCCATCTCGTCGTTTCGGCATTCCGTTCTGACGGTGAGTAACAATCCATGATCCGACGGAGGTACAGACAACATCGAATTGTTGTAAAATCCATGGAACTAATCAATGCACATCGGGCCGGAGTTGATCGACAGTCAATGTCTTCAGTCTCTGGTTATGAACAATGGGGGTTCGATGATGAGGAACGAATACAAGTGGATGGTGGCGATCGTCGCGGTCGCCATCGTGGTCATAGCCGCGGCCGCACTCTACCTCTCGGATCGTGACGACGGCGACGGAATCCAGAAACATCCTGACAGGTACCCCGGGACGGTCTCCGTAGAGAGCTTCGAACTGAACAGCGAGACGTACGGTACCTGGATAGCCGGAACCGTCACCGTGTACAGATCAGGCGGCGGGTTCGAAGGTGACATCGCCCTGCGGTACTACCATGACCCTGAGGATCCGAACTACATGCAGGTCTACCTGGGTTCCGAGTTCGTCATGACCGAATACGGAACGGACCATCATGACGGTTGTTACAACACCACGACGATGTCCTGGGGTCCGGCGGATCCGGATCATGTCGGTTCTGGAATGTGGATAGAACGTTCGGAATGCCCGTACAGGGACGACGGTGCTGTCGCAATCCATTTTGAGTCCACATACTGCCTGGATCCGGAACAGACCCAGTCCAGGTTCGTGATGAGCCTCGGCAACAATGCCGAGAACCTGGATCTTTTCGTGGACCTGCCTTGGGCAGATGACGGGAACATGGAAACATCGATTGAAACCGATTGAAAAGATATGGAGGTAACAGAATATGAACAAGTTGATCGTCATGGGGGTTTTGGCGGCTTTCCTAGCCGCCTGTCTGTTCCCATGTATGGCAATCACGGACGGTGCCGAGACGGGAGACTCTGCCTCGGCGGAGGCGTCCGAAGAGTCCCGCAGCATCGTCGTGCTGACGGACCAGCCGATGACGAGATCCAACGGCTATGGCGACGATGTGAGATTCCAGAGCACTTTCGAGTCCATAAGCCCAGAGGACATCGTCGTCATCGACGGGCTGTGGATCGAGAATCAGGACCAGAACACGGTGTACGGCGATGTGAAGGCATTGGTCGACGTTGGGAACCCGGTGCTGTTGGCAGCGGATTCGTACGATGCCATCTCCACAGACAGGTTGGGATACTCCACGGGATTCTCCTCCTCCGCAGATGTCTACGGCATAATGGTGGATCCCGTATCCGGGACGACGTACTGCTACAGCGTATCGGATTCCGATGATACCGAGGCGTTCGAGACCGCACTTCAGTGGGTCGACGATTGCAGGTCGGAGACAGTCCTTGCAAGAGCCAGTAACTCCGTTACTGCACCTGTGCTCTTTGCGGTGACTGAATCGAGAGACAGTTTCGGTACGACCGTGGCCGAATCCAAGCACACCAAGTATACGATAGACGACAATACCGCACTCATCATGACCGAGTACAACTACTCGGCAGACCCGGATACGGAGGACTCCATATGGGACTACTCGATCTCGGTCGCCGATATGGAGATTCGCTGCGACCATCTGGATTCGGACCTCCTCGACCATGGCCCCACGTCATCGAGTTCTGAAACCTATGTCGTCGACATCTTTGCCGAGGACGAGGAATCGGGCGTGTCGGCAAGTGGCAGTTGGAGCTACACCATGAAGGATTCGGAACTGGAGGATAAGTCCAGGAACGAGATCTTCGACATCTTCCACGAGATCGATGAGCACGGTGACGACAAGCTCAGCACCAAGGTGATGAAGCCCGGAACCATCAGTATAGCTACCAAGGGCAACAACCCGTACCTCTACCATGAGACCGAGTACTACAACGCGTGCTTCTACAAGGACAGGGTCGCGTTGGACAAGTACGTCGATTGCGACTCCGACCTCATAGTCAGCATCATCTGAGCCGTAATCGACTACCAAAACAGGGGGCTCATCCCCCCTGCTTCCCTATCACCGTCTTCAGTGACGCATTCTCCACCATCCGATCCTTCCCGGTATATTCGATTCCATCCGCTGCGTCTGTATCGTCTGCCAATGTGGAACCACGTAAAATGCTCAATTTTGTTGGACCTGTTCCGTCCATATCCATGGAATGGACGCGATGGCCAATGTCCCATCGCGATCGGAAGCAAACATCGGTCCGGATCCTTGGAAGCGGACCGATTCGGGGTTAAAAAAAGATGGGGAAGATGGAGGTCGCCGAAGCGACCTCTGTTTGCTCTCAGAGGCTCTCGTTGTAACCGTCCACCAGACTCTTGGTGTGGACCAGGGCCACCAGCCATACGACGACCATGACTATCAGCCACAGATAGGGGCCGAAGTCCGTCGGTGGATCTATCCTGTACCCGTAGGCCGTCAGGTCGAAGGACTCCAGCACCAGGTTGTCGAATGTGAAGAACGCCAGGACCATCTAGACGATCATTATCGGGACCCCGACCTTCATCCTGTCCATGTACAGCTGCCCCATCCCTGGGAGGAAGATGGAGAACAGCAGGGCGACGGTGTCACTCTTCCTGAACTTTATCTGCTCCGTCATGATCTCCCGATCACTTCTCATCCTTGGTCAGGGCCGCACCAGCGATCCCCGCGATCAACAACACCGCTCCGATCCCCAACAGGATGGGGGAGAGCATGTTGAACACATCGTTGTACGGTGCGTACAGCTCGTAGGCACAGCCACAGGTCGCTGACCCTATAATCGATAGGAGGAGGCCCTCCACTCCGAACCTCAGCCATTCCAGTCTACTTGTATTCTTCATTGTGAAATCTCCACCTCTATCGGGAATGAGAAGTTAGTGAATGTGTTGTGCCAGTGTCCGTGTATAACGACGTTGCAGAACTGGGCCTTATAGTTGTCGACTGCATGGTACGCTCCGTCACCATCGGTGCTCACGGCAACAACTAGGCCAGGCTCTACCATCAACGTGTTGTATCCTGAATTGGTGCATTCGTTTATATCGTAATTCACTTCGAAATGCTCAGTTTCCAGATCACTTCCGTCCACAGAGGTGACATCATTGTACGAATGACTCCATGATGCTTCGAAACCAACCGTCACCGAGGGCTTCCCGTCATATCCTACTGTGGCTCCTGCATTAAAACTGACGCTTGATGATCCGGACTCCGTTGTAGGGCCATAATCGCAGATCCTCTGATACTTGCCATATGTAGGGTCCGAGGACACATCGGACGACACGCCCAGCAGGGACTTGGAGTGACCTCCGTTGGCTATACCCTGTATCTTGTAATGGGCCATGTAGAAGTTGTAATTGTCGCTCGAATCCTCTATTGCATAATAGGCCGTGCTTATATTGACCTTTCCGAAGCTGCCGCAGTTCTCGGTGTGCTCGTACACCTTCGCTCCACCGACACCTTCCAGAATCTCAACGTCTGCGGAATAAACGGTGTTCATCAATGAGTACATCTCCAGCGCAACTTCGGCTTCGGTCTCGAACCCGGATACACTGTAAACATACTGAACATCCGCTTCTGGATCGTAACGGATGCCGTATGCCTGCATGTCCGCGGACGTCGCATTGAATCCCAATGTCTTTCCGATGGCGGTTACGACTTCGTATCCGCCCCCGACTACAGCAACGGGTGTTCCGTTGTAAACCGCTTGTTCGATTTCACCATATTCGATAGAGCCATGCATAACTGCATCGCTACCTATAAGGTAACAACCATTGTCGATGGAAATATTGTCAGACACCTCCACCAGATCAGAGTACTTGTTCAGCGTCTTTACTACTTCATCTGTTGTTTGATATCCAACTACTGTTACCGGTTTATCCTCGACGTAGACCTGCTCGACTTCGACGTCGGCGTCTATGCCGTTGATGCACGGCACGAGCATGCACAGCACCATGAGTGCCGAGATGCCCATAGCCTTAGCTATTATACTCATTTTTAATCACCTCAGATTTCTTTCGAAGGATTGAACGATGGAGTTGCATCCATTTTCCATCGCTATCTTCAAAGTCTGAATAGAGATATATAAATGAATTTATTATAATACAGATTATTATTTCTTAAGTAGCTTGCAATTAAAATTATGTATTTATATTATTTAGCTACATATGTCATTATGAAGATATCATATATCGAACGAAACGGCAGAAGGTATGCCTACACATGCACCTCTCGCAGGATTCCCGGCAGGAAGAACCCGGTCTCGGAGATGACGTATCTAGGTGTAGTCGACCCAGTGTCGGGGGAGATCATCCCCAAAAAGAGTAGAATTCCGAAACCAGTGTCTGTTCCGGATGAGATAGACATGAAGAGCTTCGGAGATGCTCTGCTCGTCATGACTGTCGCCGAAAGACTCGGGATCATCGAAGATTTAGAGATCGCATTCGGGGAGCGTCACCGCATGATTCTGGCCATCGCCCTGGCCGAAGCCATCCGTCCGTCGCACATAGACCTGATCGATGCGGTCCTCAAATCGTCGTTAATCCCCGAGCTGCTCGGGATTCAACCGTCCGAGATCTCGAAGAAGAACGTCATGAGGACAGTGAACTCCATTGACCGCGACTCCATGAATGAATTCTTCAGACTACGGTGGATGAGGGACGGAGGGAGAGCTATGGTATTCTCGCACCCTGTATCACTTTCCGATAACTCGTATGACACACTCGGAGACCTGAGCGGACTCGCAGATCTGGATGACGCTACGATTTCCATAGTGACGAGTGCCGACGGGACCATGGTCGGGTTCTCGTTCGTACAGCGCCCCCCTGCCGATGTCTCTCACGTAATCGAGATGGCAGAACTCATGAGATCCGTCGGCATAGATTGCACCTATGTGTCAAGCACCTCCGTATCGGCCTCCGTGAGATTGGACGAACTAATTCTCCACGACATCGACTTCGTTATCCCATACTCCGTTGCGTCCCCTCAGTTCCGTAGCCTATCCTACAACTGCAACGACCTCCAGGATTCACAGTACACACTCGAACACGATGGAACCCCGTACCAGATGAAGGAAAGCTCTGCAGAACTGATGATGGGAGAAGGCAGATACACCCTGGCACCCACGAGAGGACTTTGTGCTGACACACAGGGCGTGTCGCTGAAATCGTTCATGGTGTTTGACCCCCGCATAAACAGGGAGGCGGTAAAATCCATGAGTAGTCTCGTCAGAAGCCTGACTGCCCGGCTTGACGGCATCGCAACGGATGATCCGGAGATGACACTGTCGGCGTCGGCGGGACAGCTAGCCCACATGCTAAGATACACCAGGAAATCAGATGGAACTCTGTCTGTGTCCGTGAAGAGAGGTGCTATGGCGGATTTTCGCGAGAACGCCGGGAAGGCGCTGATCCTGACCCGTATATCATCATGGGACGATATAATCAGGGCTCGTGAGACGCTGAAAAGCATCAACACCGTCACCGGAGAGTTCTACAAAAGATCCAGATGGATGTTGAAGTACGTCGGTAAGAACGTCGACATTGAGGGACAGATGTTTGAAGAGTTCATAGCGCTCCTAATCTATGATTCGATGCACAGAACGTTAGAATCCTGCAGGAAAAATGACAGTATAGAGGAAATCATGTTCATCGCATCCACATATCAGAAAGCGACGATTGGCGGAAAAACAGTCCGTAGCCCCATGAACGGGAAGCTGAGGAAGGTATTCGACATCTTTGGATTGGACTCAGATACGTGAGTTCTGCAATAGGTTAGACAATCCGGTAAGTGGAATTAAAGATCGTCGAAGCGACATTGGTTAATTCCTAGAGACTCTTGTTGTACCTGTCGACAAGCGTTCATATGTACGGAAGCCACAAGCCATACGACGACCTGCCGTCAGCCAAATGTAAAGACCGAACCCTGTGGCGAATCAATCCTGTACCGTAAGACGCCAGATCTATGGGCTCAAGTATGAGATCATCGTACATTTGTATAGAACAGGATCATCATCCATACGATCAGCATCAGAGCCCGATGTACTTCTTACGGAGACGGGGGTTGAACGCCCCGGGACCGACTTGGACGTGTACCAGTATACGTATCTCTTTCCGCCTCTGGTGATGAGCCTGACTCCCATGGTTGGAAATAGGCACTCCCGATATTCAATGGTTCGAACGCCGGAACCCTCCGATGCACTCCGAATCTTGTTTCACACGATCCGAATCGGCCGAGGTCTCTTTGGTAGACACTATGCGCGCCACATCCTTCGAGATATCCCCAGCCCCATGCCGGATGCCTCCGTATCATCACGCAGGATGATCGGGCTCTGCAATGAACAGGGCAGCAGGCCGCCTATGTTCGGGAATAACGGGGAGTTCTTCAAGGTCATATCCCCCAGACCCATCATGCTCAGGGGAAGGATGATGCCGCGACCGTCATCGGGTGCATCCTCAGGGATCCATCGTTGACCCAGCCGCAGACCGTTCAGGTTACGGCACATCCCTGCCGATGGTGAAGAAGATCATGGCGAGACTCGGGGAGAACGGCATCATATCGCGGTCCGGTTCCGGGAAAACGGGCGTTTGGATCGTCGACGATCCAATGACGTGTGATTTATAGTTACAAAGAGGCGTTTCCAGTTACCGTCGGTAACTGATCGCGGACCTATGGTCACTTTCCAGTTACCCTTCTAGACACTTCCGGTAACTGTAACTATAAACCGATTCCGATCGGAACCTCATTGCCATAATCGAATCTAGGGTTGTCAGGATTGATCGGTGTCATTGGTTCGGGATTGGTGTCAACGCTGACACCAATCGTGACACCGATCCAGAACCGTGGATATTCAATCCGCATACCCCTGCCCACGTATCAGAACGATTTCCGCCCATCGATCGGATCCGGAGCAGCAATGATGGTCTGTCCGCAGAATGGGCAGAAGTTGAAAGGCTGCGTATCGGGGATCTCCGAGTGACAGAAGGCGCACGTCAAGCCTCGTCGGAACATCCCACCGGATTTAGGAGTTCCAATCGACTTGAAGGGGTTGTAGGTCGGAGGTTCCCCTCCGACCAAGATGCCGATCGCCGTCCGGAATCAGACCTGTTGTCACTTTTGTCGATTCCGGTTGTCGTATCGTACCGCAACTCCGAATCCCGTCCATCACTGTCTGCCTGATGTCCGGACAGACGCTAGTGTCAGTGAAAAGGAGCGCGGCACTGGCCGCTCGCATTCACTGTGACGACAGTGATGTGACATCACATATTCCTGTACCTGAACACGAACGCGGCGAACGCCGTGGAGAACACGGCGTAGACGGACATCACCGCACAGGCGATCCTCACATCCGGTTCGAACTCGTCGGAGACGAGCGAGCCTGACGAACTCATGGTGTACTCGGTCTGGTTGCCGAGGACGTAGTCTCCAAGTATGCCGGACTGGTATCCGAGACTCGCCCAAGGCTCGCTATCGAAGCCAACGTTCAGCATGAAGATCTGCAGCACGACCAGCAGCAGGAACGACACCATCATCGCCATGCTGCTCCTCGGTGCGACGGAACTGAACAGGAGACACACACCGGTCACCGCCAGCAGATACAGCACGGCCAGGGGAATCGCGGCGAACGCCCTCCCGGGAACGCCACCTGTGAGGACGAGACATACTCCGAATGAGATGGCGTAGTATGTGAACAGCACGATCAGCGACGGTATGAACCCGGACAGGAACTTCCCAGCGAACAGCACGTTCCTGCTGGGGGGCTTGGTGAACGTGATGTACCCGGAGCCCCTCTCGAACTCTTCAGACAGCGACTCCGAGGACATGACGGTCGCGCTTATGGCTATGACCAAGGATGCGGATGCCACGAATGGTCTCAGAAGGTTGAGCATCTCGGCCGTGCCCGAATAACCCCTCATCTCGGCCGAACCCGTACTGTACGCCAGGGCGCAGATGATGACCGCGCAGAGCATGGGGAAGAACATCCTCCAGCTCAGCATCTTCCTGCGGGCCTCGAAACCCGTGATCACTGCGACCTGTCTGAGAACGTCTGTACGGGTCATTCGGAATCGCCTCCGGTGATCTCCATGAACGCCTCCTCTAACGGATCCTCCTTCCTCACCGCGTAAATACGGAACCCCATGCTAATCATATCCCTAATGAGGTCGGCTTGCCTGTCCTGCCCACCATCCAGCCTAACCGCCAGACCCTCATCCGTGGCTACGGCTTCGACCACCCCGGCCATCCCTCTGATGGAATCCAACGCCTCCATCGACACTCCACCGATGACCGAGACCGTTATCCTGGACGTCCTGATTATGTCGGACAAGGCTCCCTGGGCGGCAGTCCTGCCGTGGTTTATGATTACCACGCTGTCACAGAGGCCCTCCACCTCGTGGAGAAGATGGGAGCTCATCAGAATGGTCTTCCCCTGGCGGTTCAGATCCGCGAGAATCCTCCCGAACTCCGCCGATCCCTGGGGGTCGAGACCGGATGTGGGCTCGTCCAGAATGAGCAGGGACGGATCCCCCAGCAGAGACTGCGCTAGGACCACCCTCTGCCTCATGCCCTTCGAATATCCTCTGACCTTCCCGTCGGCACGGTCCGACATGCCGACGGTTCCGAGAACCCTCTCCGCCTCGGATGCCGCAGACTCGGAGGTCATCCCCGAGACCTTCGCCAGGTACTCGAGGTACCTCCTTCCGGTCACGTCCGGATAGATCTCGGGAGTCTCAATGACGCACCCCACTCCGGACATCGCTGCAACGGTGCACTCGCGTACATCCTTGCCGTTGACCAGTATGCTCCCCGAGTCGGGCTGGAAGAGGTTGGTGCACATCTTCAGCGTGGTGCTCTTGCCTGAGCCGTTGGGTCCCAGAAGAGCCGTGAAGCTCCCTTCCTCGACGGTGAAGGACACATGGTCCACAGCGGTGAATCCACGGAACCTCTTCACGACATCCTCGACGGCTAATGTCCCGCCCATTCACACCACCCCGTAGCTGAACTCGATGATCTCCTCTGACACGATATCGCAGTTCCCGTCGAGCTCGTAGAACGTGACCGTACCCTCCAGCACGAACTCCGTGCCATCGTCTGTAGTTAGCCTGCTCTCCACGGACGGAACGCAGTACCTGCCATCTGCCATGAGGAAAGGGTTGTGATCGGAATGGCTGTACGATACCTCGCTGTTGTAGAACGAAGTGCGGAAGTCCGTGATGAAACCTGGGAGGGAGGAGCCCTCGATTCCGATGCTCACGGAAGCCTCCTGTCTGAACGACTTGTAGTTCATCTCCGCATAGTATGGGTCCACGATGACCGTGCCCCCGAGCTCCACACCGTTCTCCGTGCCAACGATCTCGATGGTGGTCGGAGACTCGGGCTCCATGTGGATCGTGCCGTTGGTGTAGTTCCGGCTGTAACTGGCAGACATGTTTGTGGAGAAATCGGCATATTCCAACCCCTCCTCAGACTCGACGACCGTCCTCCCCTCCACATGGATCAAGCCGAGACTTCCATCGAAAACCTGGAAGAGAAGCCTGTCCCCGGTCACGGGATCGATGTACGCATAGTGGTCACCAATGCTCTCGGAATGGCCGAATTCGGAACCGACAGGAACCAGCAGATCGCCCATGCTCTCGTACTCATAGGACAGCTGGAAACTGTATCCCATCTCGGCCTCGTCAGCGTAGATGTTCAGACTGCATAGGAACCCGTCGTCGGTCCTGTAAACGGTCTGCAGGTGATGATCGATACTCACATCCCTGTAAGTGTTCTCCCCCACTTCCAGAACTGTGATGCCGTAATTACTTCCGTTCACATAGACGGGCTCCATCACGAGCTCGGACCTCACGTCCTCCTTCAGCAGGTACACCCCGCAGACACTCACTGCCAGAAGTACGACGAGAACCGCTGCCACGATTATTTTTCTGTTCATTCGCATCCCTCCGTTCTGATTGGAATCCCGTATCGTTGTTGGTCCCGGCTCCCGATGTCAGCACATCACTCCTTTGAAGAAGTGCTGCGAACAACAACGGGATTCCAGATTGCCATATGCATTCTCTCCGAAACGAAACCTGTTTGCTCTCAGAGGCTCTCGTTGTAACCGTCCACCAGATTCTTGGTGTGGACCAGGGCCACCAGCCATACGACGACCATGACTATCAGCCACAGATAGGGGCCGAACTCCGTCGGCGGATCTATCCTGTACCCGTAGGCCGTTAGGTCGAAGGACTCCAGCACCAGGTTGTCGAATGTGAAGAACGCCAGGACCATCCAGACGATCATGATCGGGACCCCGACCTTCACCCTGTCCATGTACAGCTGCCCCATCCCCGGGATGAAGATGGAGAACAGCAGGGCGACGGTGTCGCTCTTCCTGAACTTTATCTGCTCCGTCATACGAATCACCCCTCATCAATCGGTATCCTTGACCAAGGCCGCACCAGCGATCCCCGCGATCAACAACACCGCTCCTATCCCCAACAGGATGGGGGAGAGCATGTTGAACACATCGTTGTACGGTGCGTACAGCTCGTAGGCGCAGCCGCAGGCCGCCGAGCCAATTATGGACAAGAGGAAGCATTCAATACCGAATCTTATCCATCTCAGCCTCAAATTAATGTTCATCAGTACATCTCCAAAGATGTGGTCGGTATCTCTCGATCTGACGTCTTAAAGAATTGTTCGATTTCATGTAGCTAACGTCAAAACCATAGCTACACATTGATGATGTAAAAACTGGTTTATTTAAATATAAAACACGGATCAATACGATTTCCTTATAGCTATCTTATCATAATCGATGTGAAGAATCTCGAAAAGTCTCCTCACATCAGACGTGTACGAACTCGTCAGTGTCCTGTCGCCTGTCGTGACCACCCTGTACCCTGAAGATATTCTGAACGCATCATCCACGGTCATGACTTCACCCGCGGAGGCCAGCTCCCTTGAGATCGCGATGCGGACCCTCATGGCGATGACCCTCGGGACGACCTGCCATTCTACCCCTCTGTCGATCCATCCACGTTTGTCCAGGGGAAGCATGGATGCCGTCTGCTTGCGGAGACCACTGACAGTCCGCATGATGTCGATACATCTGTCCGGACCGTCCGAATCTGTCAGGAACATCGTCATGCACGCATCGCCCTCGATCCTCCTGACGGCGTTCCTCCTCAGTCCGACGACGGCACGACCGTCGTCGACCTTGACCTCGAAGAACCTCCTGTCCCACCTCCACAGGTCGTCCGGACCACGTACCTGGGCCTCCAGCCATCTCCTGCGGGCATCCAACATGCTCATCATGGCCTTGCGGTTCTCATCGGAACCTTCCATATCCCTGACGGCGATCGCCCTGGCCCTAACCTGGCATCTATCGCTTCCGCCTGCTGGGACGAGCCTGACACGGCTCCCTTCGGAAATCAAATCGATGCTGACCTGGGTCGCGACGAGATCGTGATCATCCGATCCGGTCACGCATTCCCCTTCGGATCCTCTGAAGAATCTTCTGAATGATGTTGGGCTTGGACCGTTGTCGCCGTCCAACAGGGCGACCGCTCTTCTGCCGTTCCTGACCAGACGATAGAATGCTGAGACGGGATCTCCCATCATCCTGTCGACGAAGAACGTCTTGGATCCCCCGTACATCGAGGAGACCTCCTCGAACAGCATGCAGGCATCCACCCTGTCCGCGCACCCCGCGATGGTTCCCACCGCAAGGGGGTCCCCTCCGTTTGTCGCGACCATGACCGTCATCGGAGCCGTGGGATCCAACTCCGTGGATTCCGTGACCACTGAACGGTTCGGGCATCCGACGGGGAACACGATGCAATCCCCCTCTGTCCTCACGGCACCGGAGTACGCTTCCAGCACGCGGGCCATGTCCTTCAGTACCTTCATCACCGCTTTGGGTGTCGGGATCCTGCCGTCGAACATCCCCTCCAGATGCAGGGTGTCGATCGCCGGAGGGAGAACCGACGGGGCAGGATGGATCGCGTAGAAGCATGCGGCCGCGATGACTGCCAGCGCATCGTCGCCCATGGCACCGGTCAGACCGTCGACGATCCCCAGCCGCTTCATGAATTCCAAGGCGAGCACCGTTCCGCCATGATTCTTCACCCTGAAGCATCCGTCCAGGACGGGTGCGTCGAACGATCCGATATCAACAGGCTTCGGGATGATCGTCCTGCCGTCCTCTGAGAGGACTCCGATGTACGTCTTCGCGGAGACAGGGATATCTTTCCCAGGGACGCTCCTCGAGGTGCACCAGTATGCGTAGCGCCGGTTGCCGTGTTCCTCGAAGCGGAGACCCATGGTAACGAATGTGTCTCGAAGTTGATATCAGTACTGAAAGGACACCGTATATCGTGGTCTGAATCCAAAGTCAGACAATACTGTTCATGTACCACCGACATCAACATTTCAATCGTATGTGGTGTGCATCCCGACATTTCTGGTACATCCGTCATCCGTGTCCGGATAATCAGATAATTCCTCGTCGAAGTATGCCGTCTGATTCAAAGGCTCCGACTGATTAAAAAATCAAGGAGATTGTGGAGGGAGACCTCGGCATCGAGTTCGATCTCCGCAAGTTCCACAGGACGTTCAGCCAGAGACGTCTAAACAACTACCCGGACATAGAACCAGCGAATATGCTCGAAGGCCACGCGTCGACGAAGGCGGTCGAGAGCGCCAAGAGGACGTGGGACGAAGATTGTGGACAGTGAAAATATCCACGAATCGGTAATCTGGATGAGGAAAAATGGTGGACAGGGCGAGATTCGAACTCGCGGCCTCTACCATGCCAAGGTAACGATCTTCCAACTGATCTACCTGCCCAGCAAAATCGCTGATATATTACTCATAGATAAATATTTCTATTGATTCCGGAAACCATGAAACCAAACGAACGGGGATTCGTGACATCGTCATCCGCTATGCATCGGATCTCCGTCCCCTTTGCCCCAATTTCATTAAATCAAGGGCGACCCATGACCCAGACATGGTGGTGAACAAGACCGCTGTCGCGCTGGCCGCGGTCATCGTAATCATATGTGTCGCCGGGACGCTGACGACGTTCGGGATAGGGAACCTCCTCGATGATGGGGAGAAGTTCCCGACCTACGAAGTCTCCGGCCACACGTCCGACGGGTCCGCGATCACCGGCACGGCCACCTGCCGCGACACTGGGGAATCCGGGTCCAGGCCTGTCCTGGAGTTCGAGTACTCCCTCGCTTCTGCATCGGACGGCCCGTTCACCCTGCGCTCGTACCTGTTCCTCGATACGGACGGGCTCCCCGTCGACAGCATGTTCACGAACGCAGGCGGATCCGAGACGTCGGGCGTCCCGACGACCGTGTGGGTCGATTCCGCCGGGGAGTACACATATCACATCGATTCCGAGGGGAACGTGCTTGCCGTCGACATCCGCGTCGACGGACTGACCGCGACGGCGGTTCAGGCCACGCCGTAATCGAGGAAGAAGTCCTCGATGTCCAGGCCCATCCAGTATTCCGAACCGGCGAAACTCTCGAAGTACTCGTAGAAGAGGCTCTTGTAATCGAGTCCGATGGACTCCGCGATGTCGGGGTACATCGTGCAGACGTAGAACGCCATCTCCACTATGTACAGGGGACTGTTGTCCATCTCCCTGGCCATCCCCAGGTAGTGGATCTCCACCCCCGTCCTGGACAGGAGCTCCGCATCGGCCTCCAGGCATTCCCCCAGGTCGTACTGGTGCCTCATGCCGTCATGGGCGTTGTCCACGAAGAACAGCCTCCCGTCATGCTGACTCTCGATGATCACCGTGGCCAGCGATTCCAGGTTCAGGTCCTGGTAGTTCTTCGGCAGCATATCGTTGTGCTGGCCCACCGCATCGACACCGACCCACTCCGCATGGATGTTGTTGGTGTTGTCCTTGCCAGTGATGCTGTACACGCCCGTGGAGTACAGAGCTGATATGCGGGTCATGATCATGGCCTCCCTCTCGTCCTCCGGGATCACCGATGTGGCCTCGACCATGAGGTCCAGGAGACCGTCGTGCCATTCCAGATACTCGTATGTCTTGCTCATGTCGCCCTGCAGCAGGAAGGCGAACATCAGGATCGAGCGGTCGATGTTCTCGTTGGGTATGTCTACGCCGCTGTTGTCGGCCGTCGAGATGAACATCACGTCTATGCCCACGGGATTCAGACGGGACGGGGAGATCTCGTCCGCGTTGGCGTCGCAGTATCCGACGACGTACACGTCTATCCCCGCGGCGATCATGGTCTCGTAGTTCGGGGTCTCCGTGGCCCCGAAGGACCCGGCATGGGAGAAGCTGGAGCTCATCCCCTTCCAATACGACTTAATCGTGTCGTCGACGAGCTTCACCTTGCCTGAGAGCCCCGTCAGATCCGCGACATAGGCGCCGCTGCAGTAGCCTATCGCGATGGACCTGACCGGCCAGGACACGGAGGCCACGCTGAAGTAGTTGTCCACGTAGAACACCTGCATCTCGTCGGACTCGATGATCCGCTGTATGTAGACCAGGTCGTCCTCGTCCACCACACCGTCGCAGTTCGCATCCGAGAGGACCGTGACCGGGTTCTCTCCCGACAGCACCCCCATGAGGTACCTCATGTCGTCCTCATCCACATCGTCGTCGCCGTCGGCGTTGCCGTAGACCCAAAGCCTGGACGACTCGTCGGGGAACTCGTCCTCCGAGAGCTGGGTGCCCACCGTGAGCCCCACCTCGGACGGTTCCGGGTCGACATGGTATCTCTCGTTCTCCGCCCTCACGTAGGCCAGGGCGGCTGCGAGCACCACGATGACCGCTACCGCCACTATGACGGCACGTCTAACGTTCATCGGTCACCGCCCGCCAGCAGTATGATGTGCGGTCTCCCCCCGACGTCCACGATCCTGGAATCCACCCCGTAGACCTCGCGGATGTTGGACTCCGTCATCACGTCCCATGCGGACCCGTCTGCGAAGACCCCTCCCTCCGCCACCATTATCACCCTGTCCGCGTAGGCCGCGGTGAGGTTGAGGTCGTGGCAGACCATCAGCACGATGATGCCGTTCTCGGCCGCGTAGCGCCTCAGGAAGCCCATGACCTCCATCTGGTGCTTGACATCCAGGTTGGACGTCGGCTCGTCCAGGATCAGGACGCGGGGCTCCTGTGCCAGGCCCCTGGCGATGAGGACCTTCTGCATCTGTCCGGAGCTCAACTCCGAGATGTCCCTGTGCGACAGGGACTGCAGGCTGAGGGCGTCCATCGCCCTGTCTGCCACCTCCAGGTCCCTGTCGGAGTTCGCCCACTGCGCGAACGGGAACCTGCCCATCAGCACCATCTCCGCCACGGACACCCTGAACACGGAGTCCATGCGGTTCGGCACGAAGGCCATCTTCCTGGCCAGGTCCATGAGCCTCATCCCCAGGACGTCCTCGCCGTCCAGCGTCACGCTCCCGGAATCGGGCTTCAGGAGCTTGTTTATGCACTTGACCAGCGTCGTCTTACCGACCCCGTTGGGGCCTATGACGCAAACCAGCTCCGGGCGGTCGAGCGTGAAGGATACGTCCTTCAGCAGAGGCTCCGGACCGTAGCCGAATGTGACACCCCTGAGGGCCAGCTCGGTCATCTCCAGGCCTCCTTGCTGCTGCGGAGTATCAGGAGTATGAACACCGGCCCACCGATGCACGCCGTGATCACTCCGACGGGGAGGTTGGAGTCCGCCAGGACCCTGGACGCCATGTCGGCGAACAGCATCAGCAGGGCACCGAACGTGCCCGCCGCCGGGATCAGGTACTTGTTGTCGGAACCGACTATGATCCTCGCCACATGCGGTGCCACCAGACCGACGAACCCTATGACGCCGGTGAAGCTGACGACGGTCGCCGCGACGATTGTCACCAGTATGAGGAGCAAGAGCCTTTCCTTGTCCACATCCACCCCGAGGGTCCTGGCGCTCTCGTCGCCGGTGCTCATGACGTTGAGCCTGCCGGCCATCAGCTGCACGATGATCGATCCGACCACGGTGACCATGATTATTATCGGCAGGTTGTCGTAGGTTATGTCCTCGAGCGTGCCGACCATCCAGCTGTACACGTTGGACAGGTCGTCGGGATCCGCCACGATCATGAAGAGCTGGGTCAGCGCGTTGAACATGTACATCAGCGAAGTTCCGCAGAGGATCATCATCGTCGGCGTGGCCCGCCTAACCCTGCTCATCAGCAGGATCACCGCCATGGGAATCAGGGCGAACACGAACGCGTTGACCACCACCCCTCCGCCGGCGATCAGCTCCACGCCCAGGATGAGGGCTATGGCGGCGCCGAACCCCGCCCCGGAGGATATGCCCATGGTGTAAGGGTCGGCCAGGGGGTTCTTCAGGATGCTCTGCATGGCAGTTCCGCAGACCGCCAGCGCGAAACCGCACACTATCGCCCCGAGGATCCTCGGCATCCTGAGGTCGATGACCACCCACTGGTCGTTGACCTCGTTGGGCATGTTGATTATGAAGTTCCAGATGACCTCGTACACCTCGGTCATCGTGATCGGGTACGTACCGAGCGTTATGGAGTATGCGAGGACGATCAGACAGAGGACGGCGCATCCCGCTATGAACAGGACCCTGCGTACAAGCGTCCTGTGATAGCTCCTCCTGAACTCGGAGTCGGGGTTGTCTGCTCCGTCCATCCGAACCCTCACTTGGTGACGCAGATGAAAAATGAGCTTGGAAGATAGAGTGTCTCCCCGCCTGCCTGGATCCTGTACGAGTCCCTGCCGTCCGTGTCGACGACGATGTTCTTGGCTCCCATCTCTATGAGGTTGTCGACATCCCACTGGGGGCGCCTCTCTCTGCTCAGAGGCAGATTCTCCGCAATCCTCTCCATTATGGATGCGTCCACCCCGTTCATGTGGTCATGCTCCGTAGCGACCTTGGTATCGCCCTCGCGGACCTCGGCGTACTCCTCGTCGTAGATGTACAGGTAGTGGTTGCCGTCGAAGACCATCAGCTTGCCTCCGGGCCTGACGACCCTGAGCCACTCCTTGTACGCGGCCCTGGGGGACTCCAGGTCCCAGACGAGGTTCCTGGATATCACGACGTCGAAGGTGTCGTCGTCGAACTCCAGATGCTGTGCGTCCATGCGCCTGAACTCCGCATCCACACCGAACCTGGCGCAGTTCTCCCTGGCCTGATCGAGCATCGCCTCCGTGTAGTCGACGGCGGTCACGCTGTGGCCCTCCCTTCCCAGGATGATGGGGAAGAATCCCGGGCCGCACCCGACATCCAGTATCCTGAGGTTCCGTCCCTCTGGGAGATGCTTCTCGATGATCCCGAGCCAGTGCCTGTAGCGACCGTCCTCGATCTGCTCCAGTATCGTCTCGGAGTAGCCGTCGGCCCTGAGGGTCCAGTAGCCCTCTATCTTGTCCAGATTCGATTCCATGATGGTCTGCGTAACACGAATCTAGGATAAATAATACTTGGTGGTCACCCTTCGCGGGCACGTGCTCACGGCTTCACGGCGGTGACCGTGAAATGGTTGTTCGTCAGGCCGTGGGCCAGATACCTGGAACCGTGCAGGACCTTCCTCTGGACGTTGTCTATGACACGTATGTCGGTGAAACCCGCCTCCTCGAGCATGCGGATGTCATCCGCGGGACGGCATGCACGGGATGACCAGAGGTCGAGCTCTGACTCCTCCCGCTCGACGTCGTCCTTGGGCCTTCC
>CASFMM010000002.1 GCA_949295765.1 uncultured Methanomassiliicoccales archaeon
CCGTTCCCGCGTGAACCCGGTGCGATCGCCAGGTACAGCAGGAAGAAGATGTCCCCGTGGGTGACGGTGTACGCAAGCCCGCGGAAACCGTCCTCCTCGATGGCATAGTACTCCGCGAGATCGGTGCCGGCGAACCTGTGCAGGTTCTCCACGGGGATGCGCTCGTAGTCCGGGAAGGCGCCCAGATACAGGGCGTCCGCGGACACACCGTACTGGGTGCCCTCCCTGACGGGGACCAGCCTCATCTCAGCTTCCTTCCGAAGGCCACTACGGAGAGGACCTTCAGACCGGGGTCGAGTCCGGCCTCGCGGATGACGATTTCCTCGGCGGGCGTGTCGCCGTTGGACCTCAGCCTGACCTGGACCCAGCAGCTGCCGATGCCCAGGTCCTCCGCCTCCAGCTGCATCATGATCGTGGCGATGGACGCGTCCTCTATCCACACGTCGCAGACGTCCGGGTCCGCGGCCACTATGACGGCGAACGTCGCCGTCTCCAGAGGCGTGGTGGAGGATGCCTTGCACAGCGCCAGCCTCCTGATGAGGCCGACGTCCCTCACGGGGAACAGCCTGACGTCCTTGAGCTGCCTGGAGGAGGGGGCCTTCAGACCCGCCTCCATGATCAGCTCGATCTCCGAATCGTCCAGGGGGACGTCCGAGAACAGCCTGCAGCTCTTCCTGGAACGGACGACGTCTATGAACACCGGATCACTCCAGCAGGATGGCGGGCCTTCCGGGCGCGGCGGCCCTGGCCTTGTTCTGCGGGTCGTAGAGGTCCTCGGCGTCGGCGGAGAACACCTCCACCTTCAGCCCTGTCTCCTCGGAGAGGAACCCGGCGGCTCCGGAGAGCAGCGCGGTCTCGTCCGTCTCGTACACCGGCCTCTTGGCCTCGACGGAGGACCTGGGGAACTCGATCGCGACCTTCTTGGCCAGCTCCTGGGCGGCCTTGCCGTTCCTCTTGATGGCATCGTCGGACATGCAGGCCTTGGTGAGGGCGGGGACGGTCAGGGTCCCTTCCGTCATCATCGCGGCCCCCTTCCTCATGACCTCCCTCTTCCACTCGGCGGAGGTGTACAGGATAATCCTGCTGGGCTCGATGCCGGCGATCTTCCTGATCTCGGTTATGTCGGACATGACGTCGCGGATGAGGTTCTCCCCGTACTCGGAGGCCGCGGAGATCGCCTCCGGGTCGGCCCCGGGCAGCTGGCATGCCGATACCAGGCCGTCGAACCCTGCGGATTCCCACAGCTCCTCGGCGGTGTGCGGGGTGACGGGCATCATGGCCTGGATCCAGATCTTCAGCGCGGAGCGGATGGTGTCGGCGTTGCTGCCTCCCCTCCTGGAGTACCACTTGATGTCGTTGTACATGTCGAAGTACACGACGGTGGTCATCTGCCTCAGGTCGTACTTGTCCATGGCCTCCCTGATCTCGTTCAGGTGGGTGTTGAACCTGGACATCAGCCAGGCGTCCATCTCGCCCTTGGGGGAGTCGGACTCCGAGGCGATGAGGTCCTGCACGGCCCCGAAGATCCTGTCGACCCTCTGCTTGTAGGTCATGACGGTGTCCTCGCTCCACTCAACGTCTACGAACATGGACGCAACGTGGGCGTAGTACAGCCTCATGGCGTCGACTCCGAACTTGGACGCGGCGCCGGGGATGGGCTGGGCCCCTCCCTTGGACTTGGAGATCTTGTCGCTGTTCTTGCCGGTGATGTACCAGTTCACCGTGATGCCGCGGGGCCACATCTCCTGGGGGAGGATGGCCACATGGTTGAACAGGAACGCGGGGAAGTGGACGGTCATGTGCTCCTTGCCGCCCAGGTTGATGTCCAGGGGGTACCAGTAGAGCACGTCCGACCTGATCTTCTCGATCAGTTCCTTGGCGATGCCCGTGGAGGCCGCCACGTCGGACGGCGTCCCCTTGCCGAGGAACACGTAGTCGAAGAACTCCTCGGTCATCTGCTCTGGCTCGATCTGGTGGGAGTTGGCGTAGAGAGATACGAGGTAGTACACGGGGTACAGCGTGGAGTCGGAGAT
Organism: uncultured Methanomassiliicoccales archaeon; assembly: GCA_949295765.1. GTDB lineage: Archaea > Thermoplasmatota > Thermoplasmata > Methanomassiliicoccales > Methanomethylophilaceae > Methanoprimaticola. Next base: position 2,034 of record CASFMM010000002.1, read on the forward strand.
GGCCTCGATGATCCACTTGTCGTCGTAGGGGAACCTGGTGCCGAGCCAGTTGCCCAGCCTGACGCAGGCCCTCTCCCTGAACCAGTCCAGGACGCCGTGGACGTTGTCCGCGTACTCGGGCGGGTTGATGTCCATGGTCCTGCAGTGGTCGGAGGTCCTCTTCGTGAGGTCCGCGTCGGCGTAGTTGATGAACCACTGGTCGTCGATCCTCCTGATGTGGACCCTGCGCCCGCACCTGCAGACGACCTCCTCGGTCAGATCGTAGAAGGGCTCAGCCTCGCCGGCGTCGATCATGGCCTGCCTCATCCTGTCCTTGGCCTCCTCCACACGGAGTCCGGCGTACTCGCCGCAGACCTCCTTCATCCTACCCATGTGGTAGCCGTCCTTGTAGACCTGCTTCTTGGCCTCGACCAGCTTGGGGTCGCCGGGCTGCTTGATGCCCAGCCTGTCGATCATGTCCTTGGCGGGGAAGTCGCCGTATCCCTTCATCTCGATGATGGAGATGGGCACGACGGAATCGATGAGCTCCTGGCTGAGGCCGTACTTCTCCCTGAGGGCCGGGTCCTTCTTTACGGCCTCCAGCGAGATCCAGTCGTCGGGGGCGTCGGACGGCACGGATGTGACCAGGCCGGTACCGACGTCGGGGTCGCAGAAGGAGGCGGGGAACACGGGGATCTCCCTGTGGATCATGGGGGCCTCGCACATCCAGCCGATCATCTCGCTGCCGGAGATGGTGCCGATCTCCTCGATGCCGTCCTTCTGGAGCTGGAGCTTCTCGGAGGCCTGTGGGGACACGATCCAGACCTCCCCGTCCTTCCTGATCCTCCTGTACTCCACCTCTGGGTTGACCCAGAAGCAGACCTGCCCGTACACGGTCTCCGGCCTGAGGGTCGCGGCTATGAGGAACTCGTCGCCATGCCTGAACTTGAGGAGGGTGTACTCCTGAGTCTCGGCCCTTCCGCCCTTGGAGATGTCCGTCTCGGAGGGATCGACCGCGACGGGTCCGCAGCTGGGGCATGCGGGGGCGTAATAGGGCTTCTGGATGAGCAGTCCGGCGTCGTGGAGCTTCCTGAACTGCCACTGGATGAACTTCCCGTAGTCGGGGTAGAGGGTGCAGGTGAACCTCCTCCAGTCTGCGAGGAACCCGAACCTCTTCCAGTAGTCGTTGACGTAGACCTTGTTGAAGAACTCGACCACGGAGAGGGGGTCCTTCATGCCGGCGAGGTCCTCGTCGGTGCAGCCGTTCCTCTTGAGGTAGTCGATGGTTGCCTCGTCGCCGCGGGAGATCCTGTTGAACAGGGAGATGCCGCCGTTGCCTGTGGCGTGGGTCCCCACGGGGAAGAGGACGTTGAAACCGGTCATGCGCTTGTACCTGTTGATCGCGTCGACGTAGGTGTATCCGCGCAGGTGACCGACGTGGAGGTACCCCGTGACTCCGGGGTACGCGAAGATGATCATGAACTTGGGCTTGGACTCGTCCCTGTCGGACATGTCCAGGCCGGCCTCGGCCCAGCGGGCCTGCCATTTGGCTTCCATTGTTCCGTAGTCGTTGGCCATTTGGATCCCTTTATTACACGTGCGCGTAATAAGGGGGATTGATAAAAAGATTAAGGCAGGACCGATACCAGGGGTGCGTGACTTCCTCGACATCGATGGTGTCTCGCAGTCCTTCAGAACCCTTACCCTCCATGAATATGCTCATGCAGGGCTGAGAACATACTCATCCCTCGTTATCTACTTCGATATCTGCCTTAGCATCTCTGATTCTCTTACGACGGTAATCTTCCCTGGTATGATGCCTTACAACAGGTTTCTCCTTCATCGTATAGCCGATGCCGATCATCTGTAGTTTAGACGTATCCACTTTCTCTCTCTTAAACCACCTCAAATCAGCACCTCCAGCATTATCAATATCAGTCCGTGACCGCAGTCAGACATTGTACATACCACAAAGACATGATGGTTGTAAACCGTCTGCTGTTCGCATAGATTCCGTCTATCCTCGAGTCAATCTCGTAGTTGAACATTGCACCATAGTCGATAGCGTTATGATAATTTACAAGCTCGTTTAAATTGATTCCGACAGCCGTCCCCCGGCCAATCAAGACTATCAAGACACCTAAGAGTATACTTAATACGAACACCAACAAGCTAATTGCTCTGAGATTTGTAGATATCTCTGTTCCGAGTAAGAAAATCAAAGCAGCTAAAGCAGCGGCAAACATCACTCCGGAATTGTGATTTACCTCATTGATCGACATAATAGATGGTTTAGCACATCGCGTAACTCCTCCAGGAATCTCATCTGACCTGAAAGATCGAACTGCTCATCGACGGCATTCTCGATAACCTTGGCTGTTGTCTCAGGATGAGACTGGTCGTCTATGATCCCGTCGTTTCCTTCGCACATGAATCTCGTTCTTACTTCATTGTATAAATGATAGGCACCGTGCGGTCACGTCACAGGCCTGTCGGACATGTAAGACAGACAGTGTAAGACGCCATCGTAAGACACGGTCGGACACATTCCCCTAGAACACATTTATCTACATCGAAAACATACATATCGGTCGAAGACGAGGCCCTACACAGGCCCTCGTCAGATTGAAGCACTCGTCTGACGGCGTAAAACCTCGGAAAACCAAGATATCCGATGGAAAAACGCTGTCAGACGAGCGTCTTACTTTTGTCGGACAATCTTTAAATATCACGTAAGACATAGTCTTGATTGCAAGCGGGAAGGGATGGGAAAAACTCTCTCTTGCAACAGGATTGGATGGACATGACCGACGACGGAATCAAGATCACCCTCAGGATGGGAACCGAGGAGCTCCAGGCACTGGAGGACTTCATGGGTGAGCGCGATCTCGAGAACAAGTCGGTGTTCATCCGCGAGGCCATCAAGAGGTACATGGAGACATACGACTCCCCTGCCGGACAGATGCCCTCGGAGGGCGGGATCTTCGTCCGCCTCAGCGACATCCACCTGGATGCACTCAACCAGCTGGTTCAGCGCGGAATGTGCCTGAACGAGGAGGAGTTCATCAGGAGGTGCGTCCTGGATAAGATCGTCCCGAAGACGGTCGAAGAGGAGGCCATCGAGGACTCCTTCAGGACTGCACAGAGGAACGCCGCGCTCAAGTGAAGAACAAGGGATGGGAAATCGCATCCGTCGGCCGGATGGGAACGGCTCCGGCCGAGGCCGATGGATGCTATTCAAACACCTTAACCAAAGACAAGATCGAAGCAACGGGTGATGCACATGACAGGGAACGACATTGAAATCGCGGTCGAGCCGCGCATAGCGGTCGTCGGCGTGGGCGGTGCGGGATGCAACGTCGTCAGCGCTTTCAGCGATTCGCTCTGCGCAGTGGACACCATCGCGATCAACACGGACAAGGACGCCCTCCACAAGACGGATGCCGACACCAAGATCTACATCTGCAAGGAGGTCCTGAAGGGCGAGGGAGCCCATGGTGACACCGTCCTAGGCAAGAAGTGCGCCGACATCCACAAGGAGGAGATCAGGCAGGCACTTTCCGGACACGACGTCGTGTTCGTCATCGCGGGTCTCGGAGGCGGAACCGGAACCGGTGCCGCGTCCGTCGTCATCGACGCCGCCAGATCTCAGGGAATACTCACATTCGCTGTGGCGATCAGCCCCTTCTCCTTCGAGGGAAGGCGCAAGGAGATCGCCAGAGAGGGCTACAGGCACATCAGGGCGGTCTGCGAGCACACGATCCTCGTGGACAACGACCTGGTCCTCGCCAGGATGCCCGACCTAACAATGGACCGCGCCTTCGGCGAGGTCAACAAGAGCATCATGAGGCACGTCATGGACTGCGTCGCCGCTGTGGAGGAGACCTTCATCGACGAGGTTTCCAGGCAGAAGCCGGTCAAGACCACCAGGGAGTCCTCCAAGAAGGAGAAGTACCCCATAGAGCTCCTCATCAGCGCTTGAAACAGTCTATCACGCTTTTCTCCCCCAGCGGGTGGGCGCCGCCCTCCCGCACCATTTTGTCTCCTCTTGCAGGCCTCCGGCCTGCCTCCTCCTGACGGACGGGAGTCTCGACTGATCCGAACCACTATAGAATCATCGATCCACGATACCATGTAACCCGATCGAAGAAAGCACTGATGTACGAGAACAGCGCATTCGCCTTCTCGGAACCGACAGTCCAATCGAGCCGACCGGCGGGAGACGGACCGTCACGAAGACAGACGGGTGTCTACGACCGTATCTGGAACTGTCGGAAGACGATCGAGGGAAGACGATGAGCATATTCGACGAACGCAACCTGTCAATGATGATGGACCTCTATGAGATGACCATGTCCAACGGATACTTCCTGGAGGCCCACGAGGATGATCTGGCCACGTTCGACGTCTTCTTCAGGAACATCCCCGACAAAGGCGGTTACGCGATCTTCGCCGGACTGGAGCAGATCGTGGATTTCATCGAGCACATGCGCTTCGACGACAAGGACATCGAGTACCTCAGGTCCCTGAACATGTTCGACGACAGGTTCCTGGAGTATCTTCGCGACTACCGCTTCACAGGCGATGTGGACGCGTTCGACGAGGGGACGGTCATGTACCCCAACGAACCCGTCATCACCGTTACCGCGCCGATGATAGACGCGCAGCTTGTGGAGACGGCCATCCTGGCACAGTTCAACCACCAGTCCCTGATCGCCACCAAAACCAGGAGGATCGTCAGGGCCGCTCAGGGCAGGGCGGTGTCGGATTTCGGTGCCCGCAGGGCGCACAACATGGACGCCGCCGTCTACGGGGCGAGGGCGGCCTACATTGGGGGAGTCGTCGGAACGGCCACTGTGCTCTCCGGCCAGATGTTCGACATCCCCGTCAGCGGCACAATGGCCCACAGCTGGGTCATGTACCACGACTCCGAGTTCGAGGCTTTCAGGAAGTATGCGGAGATCTACCCCGACGACACGGTGCTCCTCGTAGACACTTACGACGTCCTCAGGTCGGGGACACCCAACGCGATCAGATGCGCCAAGGAGGTCCTCGAACCTTTGGGCAAGAGGTTGAAGGGCGTCCGTCTGGACTCGGGAGACCTCGCCTACCTGACCAAGGAGGTCCGCAGGATGCTCGACGAAGCCGACATGGAGGACTGCAGGATCATCGCGTCCAACAGCCTCGACGAGTACTCCATCACATCGCTAATCGACCAAGGTGCCCGCATCGACTCCTTCGGTGTCGGCGAGAGATTGATCACCGCGAAGAGCGACCCGGTCCTCGGAGGCGTGTACAAGATCGCCGCCATAAGGAAGGACGGCGTCTGCAGACCCACTATCAAGGTCTCCGAGGCTGTGGAGAAGATCACAAACCCCGGCAGAAAGAAGGTCTACCGTGTGTACGACGGAACCGGACACGCCGTCTGCGACCTCATAACCCTGGAGGACGAGACGGTGGACCTCTCGAAGCCCTACAGGGCTGTGGATCCCGTGAAGCCCTGGAAGGAGATCTACCTGGTCGACTGCACCTCCAAGGAGCTCCTGCACCCGGTGATCAGGAACGGCAGGCGCGTATCCCCGCCCAGAGACCTGAAGGACATCAGGGAGTATGTGGACAGACAGCTCAGGGACGAGATCTGGGAGGAGGAGCAGAGGTTCGAGAACCCCCACGTCCACCACATGGACATGAGTCCTGCCTACTACGAGTTCAAGATGGACCTGCTCAGAAAGGCGGACGAGCTCTCGGACTGAGCTCCGGCATATTGTAAAAAAAAATGACCGGAAGGGGTGACCCCGCTCCGGTCATGGTTTGTTCAGTTCTTGACCGCGTTGTAGCCCATCTCGAAGGCCCTGACGTTCAGGTCGAGGAACTTCGGGGGCACCTGGGCCTTCAGCGCCTCGAGGAGGTCCTCCTTCATCAGGGGGAAATCCTTCATCGCCGCGACCGCGCCGATCATGACGGCGTTGGCTGCGACGGCCTTTCCGGCCTCGATTGCCAGCTTGGTGGCGTCCAGCGTCACGAGGTTGGGGTTGACGTCCTCCACGGACTTTATCAGGTCGTCGATCTCGGGGTACTTCTCGAATCCGGCGGCGACCATGGACGGGTAGACAGGGTCCAGGTTCATCAGGACCGCGGTGTCCCTGTTGCCCAGGGGCATGTTCCTGACGGTCTCCGCGGGCTCGAAGCCCATGATCAGGTCGGCGCATCCGTCTGCTTCGAGCGGGCTGATGACCTCGTCACCGAAACGTACGGTCGACAGGACGCTGCCACCCCTCTGGGCCATCCCGTGGACCTCGCTCATGGCTACCTTGTATCCCCTGTTCATGGCGGCGTTTCCCAGGACCATGGACGCGAGGAGGACTCCCTGCCCTCCTACTCCTACGATCTGGATGGTGTACTTCATCTCTTCACCTCGATTGCGTTCTTGGGGCAGACGTTCGCACACATGCCGCACCCGATGCACTGTGTGGAGTCGACCTCGACTGACTCACCCTTCTTAATCAGCGACGGGCAGGCGATCATCTTCAGGCATGTGTAGCACTGGATGCACTTGGACTGGTCCACCTCGCACCTCTTGGCCTCCAACATCTTGCGCTTCTTCAGTTCCAGGGGGCAGGGGCACTTGGAGATGATGACGGCGACGCCGTCGTGCTCCAGAGCGCCCTTCATGGCCTTGGTGGCGGCCTTGACATCATACGGGTCGACCTCCTCGACGTACTTCACGCCGATTCCGCGGACGAGCTTCTCTATGTCGATGGGCTCGGTCTGGATGCCTCCGAACTCTCTCCCGGTTCCGGGGTTGGGCTGGTGGCCGGTCATGGCGGTGGTGCGGTTGTCCAGGATGACCATGATTATCTTGTGGTCGTTGAACAGCGCGTTCACCAGCGCGGGCACTCCGGCATGGAAGAACGTGGAGTCCCCGATGAACGCTATGGGGGTCTGGTCCGTGGCAGCGGCGAAACCTCCGGCGGCACCGGCGCCTCCTCCCATGCAGATGATGAAGTCGGCGGTCTGGAATGGCGGGGCCACTCCGAGGGTGTAGCATCCGATGTCGGAGCAGTAGATGACGTCCTTGGAGCCGACGGCTTTCTTGGTCGCGGCGTACATGCCCCTGTGGGGGCATCCCGCGCATAGAGTCGGAGGCCTGCTGGGCAGCTTGACCTGCGTGGCGGGCATGGACTCCCTGAACCTCTGAAGGTCCACGAGCTCGGCTACTCCCTCGAGCGTCTTGGGATTGAACTCCCATGCGTACGGCAGATGACCTGTCCTCTTTCCGTAGACCGGGACGCCGATCGAGTTCTGGGCGCAGATCCTGAGCACCTGGTCCTCCAGGAAGGGCTCCAGTTCCTCCACGACAATGACGTACTTCTTGCCCTTGACGAACTCGGCGATCTTCCTCTCGGGGAGGGGGTTGGTGAATCCGAGCTTGAGGATGGACACACCTTTGACGAACTCCTTGACGTAGGTGTACGAGACCCCGGATGTGATGATTCCGATGTCGCCCTCTCCGTCCACGTAGTTCAGAGGGGACTCCTCGGAGAGCTGCTGCGCCTTCTTCATGAGCTCCAGCAGCCTCTTCCTGTTCACCCTCGCGTGGGCGGGGATGTTCACGAACCTGACGACGTCCCTGTCGAAGTGGCCCTTGCCCTTCGGCGTCCCAAGCTCGCCCAGGTCCACGACTCCGCGGGCGTGGTTGACCCTGGTGGTGGTCCTGAAGAGCACCGGGAGGGAGGACTCGCAGGAGATCCCGTACGCGGCCTTGACCATGTCCTTGGCCTCCGCGGGCGTCGACGGCTCCACCATGGGCAGGAGGCCGAGCTGCGAGTAGTAGCGGTTGTCCTGCTCGTTCTGGGAGCTGTGGGCGGACGGGTCGTCGGCGGTCAGGATGAGCATGCCGCCGGTGACCCCGGAGTACGCCAGGGTCATCATGGGGTCCGCGGCCACGTTGAGGCCCACGTGCTTCATGAATACGAACGACTTCAGGCCGGAGGAAGCCGCGGCGGCGGAGACCTCCATGGCGACCTTCTCGTTCGTGGAGAATTCGAAATACATGCCCGCGTCGGACGCGAGCTTCTCGAGGAGGTTACCGATCTCGGAGGAAGGAGTCCCGGGGTATGTGGATGCGAAGTCCACGCCGGCCTCAAACAGCCCTCTGACGATGGCCTCGTTACCCAGGAGGAGCTGCTTCCCCTCTTTAGCTAGTAAATCCGACATTGCCAAACCTCAAACGGGCACTGTATCGGGGAACGCTCTTTTATAATGATGGGGCTGATAATAGCCAGCCGTCCGATACCATCAAATCATGGAACGCTTTCATCGACTCCGCTGCTGGGGTTGTCAAGCTAGGTCAAAGACGCAGGACTTAGGATCCTGTCCTTAGTGGTTCAAGGGTTCGAATCCCTTCCCCAGCACCATGCCATCCCCCTGAATTTTGGAAACAATCCCGACACATACCGAGATATACCCGCTGTCCCGTCATCTAGATATGAAGTCCGCGCTGCTCCTCCTGCCGATACTGTCCGGCGTCATGTGGGGCGCGGCCGGCGTCTTCGTCCGCACCCTCTCCGACTACGGGATGGACAGCGCCACCATCGTGTTCTCTCGTGTGTCCCTGGCCACGCTGATGATGCTGGCACTCATCCTGGTGGCAGACCGCAGGTGGCTTCGGTTCGAGAGACAGGACCTGTGGCTGTTCATCGCATGCGCGGTCACCATGCTCGCCCTGAACGCGTTCTACACCGTTTCTGTCGACGCCGTGACGTTGTCCCTCGCGGCGGTGCTGCTCAGCCTGTCGCCGGTGTTCATGCTCGCAATGGCCGCAGTCCTGTTCAAGGAACGCGTCACCGCCCGCAAGGTGGTCTGTATGATCGCATCAATCGTCGGTTGTGTGCTGGTCAGCGGTCTGGTCGAGGGCGGTTCGTCCCTGTCCGTGTCCGGGGTGACGGCTGGACTGGCAGCCGCATTCTTCTACGCCCTGTACGGGATCCTCTCCAAGAGGTCCGCCGCCAAGGGGTACAGCACTTACACGACGCTGTTCTACTGCCTGCTGATATCCACTCTGATCCTGCTTCCGTTCTCGGACATCGGAGCGGTGACGGGGTTCGCCTCGGAGGGTGCTTGGGAGATTGGATACATGGCCCTCCACGCGGCCGTGGCATCTTTCCTGCCCTACATCCTGTACACCACATCCATGGCACGCATGGAGGGCGGGACGGCCTCTATCCTTGCCGCCGCGGGGGAGCCCACCGCGGCAGCCGTGTTCGGGGCGATGATCTACACCGAGATACCATCTCCGCTGATGCTTCTGGGCATGGTGCTGTCCATCGGATCCATGGCCCTGATGTGCATGCCGTCCAGAGAAGAACGTACCGGTGCAGAGAACCGATGATGATGTGTTCGGAAGGGCCCGAAGGCCCCTCCGATGAAAACAGAGGTGAAATGTCGGGGCGAGGGCCCCGGGTTTGGGTTCAGTAGGAGACGCCCTCCCAGAGCATGGCGTTGGCGACCTTCTCGAATCCGGCGATGTTGGCTCCGGCGACGAGGTTGCCCTCCATTCCGTACCTCTTGGCGGCCTCGGCGGACTCCTTGTAGATGGTGGCCATGATTCCCTTCAGCTTGGAGTCGACCTCCTCGAAGGACCAGGAGAGCCTGGCGCTGTTCTGGCACATCTCGAGCGCGGAGGTGGCGACTCCACCGGCGTTGGCGGCCTTGGCGGGTCCGAACAGGATTCCGGCCTTCTGGAATGCGGCGATTGCCTCAGGGGTGCTGGGCATGTTGGCTCCCTCGGCGACGGCCCTGACTCCGTTGGCGATGAGGGTGTTGGCGTCCTCCTCGTTCAGCTCGTTCTGGGTGGCGCAGGGGAGGGCGATGTCGCAGGGGATGGTCCAGATGCCCTTGCCCTCGGTGTACTTGGCGCTGGGCTTGCGGACGGCGTACTCCTTGATCCTCTGCCTCTTGACCTCCTTGATGTCCTTGACGAGGTCGAGGTCGATTCCGTCGGCGTCGTAGATGTATCCGTTGGAGTCGGAGAGCGCGACGACCTTTCCGCCGAGCTCGGTGGCCTTCTGGGTGGCGTAGATAGCGACGTTACCGGATCCGGAGATGACGACGGTCTTGCCCTTGAAGGACTCTCCGACGGCCTTGAGCATCTCGTCGGTGAAGTAGCAGAGGCCGTATCCAGTGGCCTCGGTCCTGGCGAGGGATCCTCCGGCTCCGATGGCCTTTCCGGTGAGGACTCCGGTGAAGTCGTTCCTCATCCTCTTGTACTGTCCGTACATGAACCCGATCTCCCTTCCGCCGACTCCGATGTCTCCTGCGGGGACGTCGGTGTCGGGCCCGATGTGCCTCTGGAGCTCGGTCATGAAGGACTGGCAGAAGCGCATGACCTCGGCGTCGGACTTGCCCTTGGGGTCGAAGTCGGATCCTCCCTTTCCTCCTCCGATGGGGAGGGTGGTGAGGCTGTTCTTGAAGATCTGCTCGAATCCCAGGAACTTGAGGATGGACAGGTTGACGGAGGGGTGGAACCTGAGTCCGCCCTTGTAGGGTCCGATGGCGGAGTTGAACTGGACGCGGTATCCGCGGTTGACCTGCACCTTTCCGTTGTCGTCGACCCACGGGACGCGGAACATGACGATCCTCTCGGGCTCGACGAGCCTCTCGATGATTCCGGCCTTCTCGAGCTCGGGCCTAGCCTGGACGACGGGCTGGAGGGACTCGAGGACCTCCTCCACTGCCTGGAGGAACTCGGGCTGGTCGGCGTTGCGCTGCTTGAGGCCGTCGAAGACGGTCTTCAGATACTCGTTTGTGATTGCCATGCGATATCACCTTGGTGGCGGTACATCCGCCATCTGAGTGGTTTGGAATCACACATCCTATATTAAATATAATCGCTACAAAGACGATTTAATTCTGTTCAAATGTTTTGAATTAATGTGTTTTTATCAAGAAATATCTATAATTAACCATTTTACAAAGACATTCAATCAGTCAGATGAAACAATCATGATTGGACATTTGTCTAATCTCGATTTCATAGAACGAGCATTTGTGATTCTTTTCATTGTAGGCCATCCTGGAAAAGATGCAGTGGCAGATGTCCAAAAAATCATACCGTGTTGCTGGATGTGCCCCGAATCAATGCCGTCTGGAACCAAGAGTCAAAAACAGACTCATTTGGATTCAGCGTAGAGTGATTATTCCTAAGATCCGAACGTCTTTAGGACAGGACCTGTCAGAACATAGCATCAATCAGAGAATTGAAGGAAAGACGGGGGTGAACCCCGCCGTTTGAATGGTTTCGGAATCCGACCGGATGCTCAGACGAGCCCGTGGAACTCCTTCATGCTCCTGACGCCGAGCTTCTGGCTCCTGGCCACCTGGATCGAGCCCACGGCGATCTCCGCGCCCTGGACGGTGGTCATGAAGGGGATCTCCAGCTCGACGGCCAGCCTGCGCATGGTGTATCCGTCGCGCACCGCTCCGGACTTCTGGGAGGGCGTGTTGATGATCAGGTTGATCTTGCCGTCCCTCATGAGGCCGATGGCGTTGGGGTTCTGGCGCTCGTCCAGCCTGAAGACAGACGTCGTCTCAACGCCGTGCTCCCTCAGGTACGTGGAGGTTCCCTTGGTGGCGTAGATTGTGAATCCCATCTCCTTAAGCTGCCTGGCGGGCTCCACGATCCTGGGTTTGTCCTGGTCGTTGACGGTGATGTACACACCGCCCTCGGTGGGCAGCTTGTTACCGGCGGCGATGAGCGCCTTGTAGCACGCGGTGTGGAAGTCCTCGTCGATTCCCATGACCTCTCCGGTGGACTTCATCTCGGGCGTGAGGATGGAGTCGACGCCGGGCAGCTTGAGGAACGGGAACACGGACGCCTTGACGGCGTAGTGGTCGATGGGCCTGTATCCCTTGAGGCCGAAGTCCTTCAGGGTCTTGCCCAACATGATCTTGGTTCCGATCTTGGCCAGCGGGATGCCTGTGGCCTTGGATATGAACGGCACGGTCCTGGACGCCCTGGGGTTGGCCTCGATCATGTAGACCTGCCCGTCCTTGACGGCCAGCTGCAGGTTCATCAGACCGTGGATGTCCAGGGCCAGGGCGACCTTCTCGGTGATGGCGACGATCTCGTCGATGGTCTCCTGCTTCAGTGTGAACGGGGGCAGGACCATGGTGGCGTCACCGGAGTGGCATCCTGCGTACTCCACGTGCTCCATGATACCTCCGACGTACACGTCGGTGCCGTCGCAGACGCAGTCCACGTCGATCTCGATGGCCTCGGTGAGGTACTTGTCGATCAGGATGGGGTGGTTCCTGGAGACCTTCACGGCGGTGTCGACGTAGGTCTTCAGCTCCTCGGTGGAGTACACGATCTCCATCGCCCTTCCTCCGAGGACGTACGAGGGCCTCACCAGGACGGGGTACCCGATGTCCTCCGCGATGGCCTTGGCCTCCTCGAAGGAGTACCCGGTTCCGGAGCGGGGCTGCTTGATGCCGAGGTCGTCCATGAGCTTGGAGAACCTGCGCCTGTCCTCGGCCACGTCCATCTGGTCAGGGCTGGTTCCGAGGACCTTGGTCTTGGTTCCCTTGGTGGCCGCCTCGATGTCCATGGCGAGGTTGACCGACGTCTGTCCGCCGTACTGGCAGATGACACCGTCGGCCTGCTCCGCGTCGATGACGTTCAGCACGTCCTCGAGGGTCAGGGGCTCGAAGTAGAGCCTGTCGGAGATGTCGTAGTCAGTGGACACGGTCTCCGGGTTGTTGTTGACGATGATGGCGTCCACGCCCTCCTCCTGAAGGGCCATGACTCCGTGGACGCAGCAGTAGTCGAACTCGATTCCCTGTCCGATCCTGATGGGTCCGCCTCCGACGATGACGACCTTCTTCCTGCCGTCCTCGCCGCGGTACTCGGTGCTCCTGCCGTACGTGGAGTAGAAGTATGGCGTCCCTGCCTCGAACTCGGCGGCGCAGGTGTCGACCATCTTGTAGACGGGCACGATACCGTCCTTCTTCCTCTCGGCGCGGATCTCCAGGGATTTGGAGCCGGCGAGGTCGGCGATGGTCTCGTCGGAGAATCCCATCTCCTTGGCCTCCCTGAGGGCCTCGGGTGTGAGGCCGGCCCTGATCCTGTTCTCCATGGCGATGATGTTGCTGAGCTTCTTTACGAAGAAGATGTCCCATTTGGCGAGGTCTGCGACCTCCTCCTCGGACCAACCCCTCCTGAGGGCCTCGGCCATGACGAAGATGCGCTTGTCGGTGGCGTCCACGAGCTCTGCCCTGATCTGCTCGTCGGTGACGTCGACCCTGTCCAGGCCCTTGACGCCGATCTCCAGGGACCTCAGTCCCTTCAGCAGGGCCTCCTCGAAGGTCCTTCCGATGGACATGACCTCTCCGGTGGACTTCATCTGAGTGCCGAGGTGGCGGTCCACGGTCCTGAACTTGTCGAAGGGCCAGCGCGGAATCTTGATGACCACGTAGTCCACCGAGGGCTCGAAGGCCGCGCAGGTGGTTCCCGTGATCCTGTTGGGGATCTCGTCGAGTGTGTATCCGACGGCGATCTTCGTGGACACCCTGGCAATGGGGTACCCGGTGGCCTTGGACGCGAGGGCGGAGGACCTGGACACACGGGGGTTGACCTCGATCAGGCGGTAGTCCCCGTTGGCGGGGTTGAAGGCGAACTGGACGTTGCACCCGCCCTCGATGTTGAGGGCGCGGATGACCTTCAGCGCGGCGGTCCTGAGGCGCTGGTGGTCGGTGTCCGAGAGGGTGAGGCAGGGGGCGCAGACGATGGACTCCCCGGTGTGGATTCCCATGGCGTCGAGGTTCTCCATGTTGCATATGATGATGCAGTTGTCGTTGGAGTCCCTCATGACCTCGTACTCGTACTCCTTCCATCCGAGGACGGACTCCTCGATCAGGACCTGGTGAATCCTGGAGTAGGCGAGACCGCGTGCGCAAATCTCCTCCAGCTCCTCCTCGTCGTGGGCGATACCTCCGCCGGTGCCTCCGAGGGTGTAGGCGGGACGGATCAGCACGGGGTACCTTCCGATGATCTTGACGGCCTCCTTGGCCTCCTCGATGCTGTTGACGGACCTGGACACGGGCACGGGCTCGCCGATCCTCTCCATGGTCTCCTTGAACAGCTCCCTGTCCTCGGACATGGCGATGGCGTCGGGCTGGGTGCCCACGAGGGAGCAGTGGAGCCTGTCGAGCTCGCCGGAGTCGGCCAGCTCTGAGCAGATGTTGAGCGCGGTCTGGCCTCCCATTCCGGAGAGGACCCCGTCCACGCCCTCCTTCTCGATGATCTTCGCGACGTTGGACGCTGTCAGCGGCTCGATGTAGACGCTGTCGGCGGTGTCGGGGTCGGTCTGGATGGTCGCGGGGTTGGAGTTGACCAGGACGGTCTTGTAGCCCTCCTCCCTCAGCGAGCGGCAGGCCTGGGTACCGGAGAAGTCGAACTCGGCGGCCTGGCCGATGACGATCGGACCGGATCCGATGACCATGAGCTTCTTGTAGTCCTTCCTCAAAGTCTCCCCTCCTTGATCATCCTGCCGAACCAATCGAACAGGTAGGATGTGTCGCAGGGCCCGGGCGACGCCTCGGGGTGGTACTGCGATGTGAATATGGGCAGGTCCTTATGGACGACCCCCTCGACGGAGCCGTCGTTGACGTTGACCTGGTTGACCACGAGCCCGGTGCCGTCGAGGCTGTGCTCGTCCACGGCGAACCCGTGGTTCTGGGATGTGATGTAGACGCGGTTGCCGTTCTTGACCGGCTGGTTGCATCCCCTGTGACCGAACTTGAGCTTGTAGGTGGAGCCCCCCATGGCGATGCCGATGAGCTGGCTTCCGAAGCAGATCCCGAACATCGGGAGCTGGGTGGACAGGTCGGAGACCGTCCTGACTGTGGTCTTGGCGATGTCAGGGTGCGCGGGGTCGCCGGGACCGTTGGAGATGAGGACCCCCTTGACGCCGGAGTCCACGATGACGTCCGCCGGCGTGTCGTAGGGGAACGTGACCACGTTGAACCTGGCGTTCAGGTCCCTGAGGATTCCTGATTTCGTACCGCAGTCTATGAGTCCCACGGTGAGCTCCTTGCCGTTGTCCCTGCTGGAGATCTCCTTGCACGAGACCTCGCCGACCAGGTTGCTCTCGGACGGCGCGGGCATGTCCCTCAGCTTCTTCACGAGGTCCTCGATGCCCTCCGCGTCAGAGGTGATGGCGCCCTTGACGGTTCCGCCCGTGCGTATCTTGATGACCAGGTCGCGCGTGTCGATTCCGGATATGCCGGGGATCCCGAACGTCTTGAGGAAGTCGTCTATGGTCCTCCCGCCGTACATGGGCGAGGGTTCCTTGCAGTACTCTCTGACCACGAGTCCCCTGACGTGAATCGCCCTGGACTGGTAGTACTCGTCCGCGACCCCGTAGTTCCCGATGAGCGGGTAGGTCATGACCAGTATCTGTCCCTTGAACGACGGATCGGTCAGACTCTCCTGGTATCCGCACATTCCGGTGGTGAAAACAACTTCTCCGCTCGTCTCGCACTCGGCGCCGAACAGCTCCCCTTCGAAAACGGTCCCGTCCTCCAGGACCAAGTATCCTTTTGCCATCGGGGAATCATCAGATTTTCAAATCCTATATAATGACTCCGCAGGCCCCCAGACAGCCCCGAATGGCTGATGTCCGATAATGAACAAAACCCTGATTTTGTATCTGGGAACCCCACCGTAAATCATTGTATAACAGGGCGTCGTTAGGAGTCGCATGCGCATAACCGGAAGGGACCCCTCCGGCGAGGGGATCAGGGTACAGATCGAGACGGACGAGGACATCTGGCACCTGTACAACGTCATCGAGGTGGGCGACCTTGTCACCGCCTCCACCACCCGCCGCGAGGAGAAGGCCGCCGACAAGCTCAGGGCCGAGAGGGCGGAGAAGAAGAGGATGACCCTCGGCGTGCGCATAGAGAAGATTGAGTTCTCTGAGGACGACCTGCGCCTCAAGCTCCTGGGCACGATAGAGACCGGACCGCAGGACATCGGGCAGCACCACACGCTGATACTAGAGAACGGCGACAGCCTCCTGATCGCCAAGAAGCACTGGAGGGAGACCCAGCTGGAGAGGCTGGACAGGGCCGTCAGGGATTCGAAGAAGCCGCGCATCGTCTTCGTCTCGCTGGACCAGGACGACGCCACGGTGGCCGTCATGAGGCAGTTCGGACTCAAGGAGATCACCACGGTGCGCTCCGGGAGATCGGGGAAGCAGTACGCCGAGAAGCCCCAGGCCGACGGCTACCACGCGGAGGTGATCTCCAAGGTGGTGCCGCTGATGGAGCCCAACATGCCGGTGGTCCTCCTGGGCCCCGGTTTCGAGAAGGAGTCCCTGGCAGAAGACATGAAGAAGGCGGAGCCGGAGCTGTTCAAGAAGATCCACGTGTACCACACCGGCCAGTGCGGCATGGTGGGCATCAACGAGCTCATAAAGACCGGCATGGGTGCGGAGGTCCTCCGCGAATCGTCCGTCGGTGCGGAGATGGAGGCGGTCGAGCAGCTCATGACGGAGATAGCCAGGAACGGCCTGGGGACGTACGGGACCCAGCAGGTCAGGGACGCGGCCATGTCGGGCGCGGTGGAGAAACTGCTGGTACTGGACACCAAGATCAGGGAGCAGGACCTGGACGACGTGGTCCGTGCGGTGGAGTCCCAGAAGGGGTCGGTCATCGTGGTCTCCAGCCAGCATGACGGCGGGAGAGAGCTCGCGTCCCTCGGCGGCATGGGGGCCATCCTCAGGTACCGCACGGAGTGAGCCCTCCCATCTTTTTTAAAATATTATATAGACGCGAACCATAGGGGTTGGTGCACAGCAGCTCCGTCAGGCCACCGTCCGACGGGGCGGTAAGGGATGAACATGAAGAGCAAGAGCGAGGTAGTGAGCTGTCTCAGCAAGCCCCTCTGCATCTGCGACTCCACCCTCGGGTTCGGGGAGCAGGCAGCGGGAGCGGTTTTCTCGAACATCGAAAAATACAGGATCGCCCAGCTTCTGGACGACGCCGGGGTGCCCCAGATTGAGGCCGGCAACCCCATCCTCGGCAACGAGGAGAAAAAGGCCGTCAGGCACATCGCCCACATGGGCCTGGACGCATCCGTGATGGCATGGAACAGGGCGGACATCGGCGACATCAACGCGAGCATCGACTGCGACGTCGACTCGGTGACGATTGCCCTCCCCGCCTCAGAGATCCAGATGGAGAACATGCTGAAGAAGGACCACCAGTGGGTCCTGGACAAGATCTACGAGTCCACAGCCTACGCCGCGGAGCACGGACTGTACATCTCCGTCATCGCCGAGGACGCCTCCCGCGCCGACCTCGGGTTCCTCATCGACTTCGCCAAGGTCGCCAAGGAGGCGGGTGCGGACCGCTTCGGATACGAGGACTCCCTCGGTCTCGACGATCCCTTCACCTGCAACGAGAGGATCAAGATGATCAAGCAGATCTCGAACTTCGACATCGAGATCGTCACCCACAACGACTTCGGCATGGCCACCGCCAACGCCCTGGCCGCGATCAAGTCCGGAGCCAGGTTCGTCAGGACCACCACCATGGGACTCGGCCCCAGGGCCGGATGCGCCCCGCTGGAGGAGATCGTCATGACCTCCAAGCACATGCTGTCCACGGAGACCGGCATCGACTCGACCAAGCTCCGCACAGTCGCGGAGGCCGTGTCCACCGCGTCCGGATTCCAGATCTGGCCCACCAAGCCCGTCATCGGGGCCAAGTGCTTCGCCCAGGAGTCCGGAATCCTCAACAAGCCCGAGTGCACAGAGCCCTACGACCCCGCAGAGGTCGGAATGGAGAGGACGCTGGTCATCGGAAAGCACTCCGTGAGGAACACCATCGTCGCCGCCATGTCCGAGATGAGCATCGAGCTCAGCAGGGAGGACGCGGAGCAGCTCCTCAACATGGTCAGGAAGGCCTCCACCATGATGCACCGCAGCCTCAACCAGAGGGAGCTGTTCCAGCTCTACGAGGACATGATGTCGGGCAACAACACGTTCGACGACGACGTCCCCGCACAGGCTCAGCCCGCCCAGTGAGGCCAATCCACTTCCAAACCCGCCCCTCAGGGGCGGGAAACCTCTTAGGTATTAAGTTTATCAGGCATAGTCTACTGCATAGTTGGCTTTTATACCTACCTCGATTGGAACACTATGCAGCGCCCAAAGATAAGCAGCGTAATAGAAGACAAGCACAACAACATGATCATCATGCTCCTGTACCTCTGCGGAAGGAAGTCGAAGATGGAGATCTACAACCAGGTCTCCAGCAACCCCCGCATGTCGTACAAGCTCCAGCTCCTGGAGGAGGCGGGGATCATAACGGTGACGAAGGAGAAGGCCCAGAGGGAGAGGAGCATGATAGACCTCACCCCTCTGGGGGAGACGTACGGCCGCGGGCTGTGCGCCCTGGAGGACAGCATCGGCGGCGACGTCGAGGCCCTCAGACGCGGAGGGTACGGCCCCGTGAGATACGAGGAGGGTTTGTTCGACGAGTGATCTCAGTCGTACTTCCTGTTGTCGGTGACATGGTTAGCCTTGCCCTCGAACCTCTGGAGGGTTCCGGGCAGGACGAGCCTCACGTCGGACTTTATGTTGAGGACCTCCTTCATCCTGGAGCCGAGCCTCTGCGTCATCCTGTTCAGCTCCACCATGTCCTCCGTCAGGCTGGACTCGTTGAGCTCCACCTCGACCACCATGTTGTCCATGTAGTTCTCGTTGGTGAGTGTGATGTGGTAGAACGGGGACAGGAAGGGCATCTCCCCGATGACGCTCTCGATCTGGGACGGGAACACGTTGACCCCCCTGACCACGAGCATGTCGTCGGTCCTGCCGGAAATCCTCATGAGCCTCGGATGGGTCCTTCCACACTCGCACTTCTCCCACGTCAGGGCCGAGACGTCGCCGATCTTGTACCTGATGAGCGGGAACGCCTCCTTCTGGAGCATGGTGACGACGATCTCCCCCCTCTCGCCCTCGGCGCAGGGGTCGCCGTTCTTGTCGAGGATCTCCATGTAGCAGAGGTCCGCCCAGATGTGAAGGCCGCACTGCTTCTCGCACTCGAGGAACATGGGGCCGTAGAACTCGCTGGCTCCGTAGCAGTTGTGAACGCGGACGCCGGTCCTGTCCTGCAGCTTCTGCCTCATGGTCTCGGACCAGGGCTCGCCCCCGGCGATAGCCAGCCTGACCTTGGTGTCGTTCCTGATGTCGATGCCCATCTGGTCGCAGACGTCGGCGATGTGGAACATGTACGAGGGCGTGCCCGCCCAGGCGGTGACCGGGAGGTCCTGCATGAGCTGGATCTGCCTGGCGGTGTTGCCGGTTCCTATGGGGAGGACCGTGGCGCCGATCCTCTCCGCACCGTAATGCACCCCGAGTCCGCCGGTGAAGAGGCCGTACCCGTGGAAGTTCTGGAGCATGTCCTTCCTGGTCATGCCGAACGATGTCATCCCGCGGGCCAGGGACTCGGTCCAGTTGTCGATGTCCTTCTGGGTGTACCCGACGACTGTGGGCCTTCCGGTGGTTCCGGAGGAGACGTGGACCCTGACGATGTCGTCGTAGGGCCTGACGAAGAGGCCGTCCGGGTAGTTGTCCCTCAGGTCGGTCTTCCTCATGAAGGGGACCTGGCGGAACTTCTCGAAGCTGTCGATGTCCTCGGGCAGGAGGTTGACCGACCTCATCCTGTCATGGAAGAACGGGGACGCGTCGTACATCTCGCGCACCTTGGCCTTGAGCAGGCTGAGCTGCATCTTCTCCAGCTCCTCGCGGGGCATCGTCTCGATCTCTTTGTTCCAGAACGCCATCTTGAACACCACATTGATTCGTGCTATCAAGTAGCACGGTATGGGACTGGTTTAGATGGCTTAGTATAAATAGATTCCATCGGACACGACCCTTGGGAACCTGCGGACTCCGTTAAATACCCGACAACTGGATTACTTCTTATGCGCAGGGACGTTCTGATTCCGGTTGTGATCCTCGCAGTCGCTCTGGCATGCGGAGGCATGTACTGTCTGTCCCAGACGGAGGAGGTGCACACGGTCACCATGGACCATTTGGACCTTCATCCGGAGAACAACTTCGATGCCTGCGGAGGCGCCATCACATCCGAGGCTGGCAACTACCTGAGCCCGTACCTGCACCTCACCCTCTCGGATGACAGGTGGTTTGTGGACTACATCACCGCCGCCAGACATGCGGACGGGTACGTCGTCGACTCGGTGACGATCAGGACGACCGTTCCCGAGGGGATGTTCCTCCTGAGCAGCGAACCCGCCGACACCCCGGACGGGGTCCACGTCATAGACGGCTTCAGCACATCGACGACCAAGACCCTCGACAGCTACACCACCGTCATCAAGTACGAGGGCGACTACCGCGAGAGGGCACCTAACCCTTCAGGACCGGTGGTCTGCATCGGAGGGGACTCCGACCGGCCGATAGAGTGCGAGTTCAGCGCGACTTACGTCGATCAGGGGCTGTTCGGCAAGAAGGTGGAGGTTATCAGCGGGTCGTACTCCATATGGATGGACCAGTACGGGGCGACGTTCCCATCACCGTTCTGAGACTCTCGTCGGGACGGATTTTACTGATACGACAGGCCGACATAGCAGTGCAGTAACCCGTTTCCCATCCGATAAAGTCTTCAAATCATTGTAACCTACAATCACCTACAAATGTAGATTATTTGTAGGTTATCAACGATACCTTTCTGTGACCGGTGAAGAGGAACGTATTCGCGAATTGGAGAGAATGATATCGGAGCTTCCGAAAGGATACATCTCTGTCAAGAACATCAACGGTAAGCAGAGGCACTATCTGCAGTGGAGGGAGGGCTCCAAGATCAGGAGCAAGTACATCCGCAAAGACGATGTCGAAAAGACCGTAGAGGCCATAGAGCAGCGTCGCAGGTTCGAAGCCATGCTCTCTGAATTGTCTGGAAGCGGAGATTTCGTCAAGGCCTCGGAATTCGACACCAACGTAATCGTCGGGGGCAGTCTTGATGACATGTCCCATCGGGCAGAAGGGTACAGACACCGCGACTGCTACAAGCAGCTCAGGGAGTTCGTCTTCGATGATTCCGACGGCAGGGTTTGCATCCTCTACGGACTGCGCAGGACGGGGAAAACCACCATGCTGTGCCAACTCATGCTCGACATGTCTCCCGAGGAACTGTCGAGGACTGCATACATGAAGATCCGCGTGTCTGACACCATGGCGTCGGTGAACCGTGACATGAAGAGACTCCACCAACTCGGATTCCGGACGGTCCTGGTGGACGAAGCCACCCTCATGAGGGACTTCATAGATTCGGCAGCATTGTTCTCCGATGTGTACGCAGCGATGGGCATGAGGATCGTCATGTCCGGTACCGATTCACTGGGATTCCGTATCGCCATGGACCAGGAACTCTACGACAGGGCGATTGCCATCCCGACGACCTACATACCGTTCAGCGAGCACAGCCGCCTTTTGGGAATCGGGGATGTCGAAGACTACATAGAGTTCGGAGGAACCCTGAGGGCAGGGGAACTCAACTTCGACGACCCGGAACTGAGGGTTGTGGACGCGTCGTTCCGTGACGACGAATCCACCCGCAGGTACATCGACACGTCGATATGCAGGAACATCCAGAACTCCCTGTCCAACTATGACGGCGGCGGCCATTTCCGCCACCTCCGCGACCTGTATGAGATGGACGAGTTGACCAACGCCATAAACCGCATCATCCAGGACATGAACCACAGGTTCCTGGCATCGGTGATCTCCGGTTACTTCTCATCCCATGACCTGGGCTCCGCGGCACAATCCCTCAGAGCAGACCGCGACCCGACGCTGAGGACAGATGTGCTCGACAGGGTGGACGTCCTGACCGTGACAGGGAAACTGATGAGGATCCTCGGCATCAAGAGCCCTTCTGAATTGAAGGTCGGGATAACAGACGCCCATATAGAAGAGATCAGGGAGTACCTGTCCGACCTGGACCTCATCGAGGAATGCCCGATAGAGACGACGAGCCCGGACCCTCTGGAGCCCTACACGCTCTTCACACAGCCCGGGATGAGGTACTGCCAGGCCCAGGCGCTGGTGCATTCCCTGATGTCCGATCCGGAGATGTCTTCCCTGTCGGAGAGGGAGAAAGGCATCGTCACAGGACGCATCCTGGACCAGGTCCGTGGCAGGATGCTGGAAGACATAGTCCTGCTGGACACCATCCGCTCCCTGCCCGAAAGCAAGAAGGCGTTCCGCATGCAGTTCAAGACCGGGGAGTTCGACATGGCCGTGTACGACAAACGTTCGGACACCTGCGAGATCTACGAGATCAAACACAGCAGGGTCCGTTCCCCTCATCAGTACAGGCACCTCGTGGACCAGGAGAAGTGTGCGGCCATGGAGAAGAGGTTCGGAAGGATAACCGGACGTTTCGTCCTGTACCGTGGCGAGGATCATGTTTGCGAGGAGGAGGGTGTCAGATACCTCAACGTGGAGAAATACCTGTCCGCGCTGCCGGTAAGGACCGAGGTCAGGTACTGACGTCCATCGTGCGTACGTCGATCGGACATCGACGGCGACGAGCCACATGGTTCCATTCGCGGTCGACGTTGTACATCAGACCGAGATGCCTGCCCCCGGTTTTCCTATCGAAGACCCTGCGATCCATGGACACCGACTTCGCGGCGAAGACCCCTGCCAGTAACCCGACAACATCGATAGCGAACGATATGAGGACCGGGATGCAGAGCTGATCGAGTCCCGACACCGAATAGACCACGGGGAGATCCACCAGACCGAAGGATTGGGTCGCATAGAAGGGAAGGCAGGACAGTACCGAGACCACCATCACGATGGTTGCGGAGTAGGCCGCCACAAAACTGGACAGGATGCCGAAGACTGAAGCCACGACCGCCAGCACGATTAGAATGTAGATCCAGGTGCCGTAGGACGACACCGCCGCGATTTCCAGGAACGAAAAGCTCTCGATCTCCGTCATGAAGGGTGTTTCCAACGTGAACTCCATCCTCCAGAGAAGCAGCATCACCAGGGACGAGACCGAAGCGATGACCGAGAGCGTTACCGCAATCTTCCTGTCCCTCAGACGTTCCGGCGTCTTCCTGATCTCGACGAACTCCATCCCCTTTGTGAACTCCTCCTGCGGTATGATCCTCTCGACCTCGTCGTCGACAACCAGCGAAGAACCGCAGCTCTCGCAGTATCTAGAGGAATCAGGGTTCTCGCATCCGCATCTGGGGCAGGAACTCATGGCAGGTAATCGAATCTAAGGTATATAAGTTGAAGAAGAGGGCCGGAGCCCTCGTTGATAGGTTTCAGTTCAGGACGACGGATCCCGCGACCCTGAGCTTGCCGCCCTCGAGGTACATGATCGTCGCCTTGTCCCCGGGCTTGTGGATCATGTCCGACTCCAGCTCGAAGGTGACCTTGGCGGTCCTGAAATCGGAGCCGTCGTCCACCGCGGTGACCCTGCAGGGGACCATCTGCATCCAGTGGCCGATGTGGAGAACCATACCCTCCTTGAGGGGCGAGGGCCAGTACTTGATCAGGGACACGTTGCCCTCGACCTTCCTGGACATCTTCACCGACGGGTCGGTGGTCACGACGTAGCCCCTGTCGAGCTCGTCGGACTCGATTCCGCGCAGAGCGAGACCGACGTGGTCCCCCTTGACGCCGTCGTCGGCGTCCAGGTCGTGCTTCTGGATGGACTTGAGGATGACCTCCCTCTTGATCGGGAAGACCGTCATCTTGTCGTGCTTCCTGAAGTAGCCGTCTATGACGGACCCCAGCACGACGGTACCGACCCCCTTCACGTTGAAGTGGCTGTCCACCGGGCAGGAGCCGCATGTGCCCTCCCCGGGGGCCTTCGCCTCGGCCTTGGCCATGGTGATGAGCTCCTCCCTCAGCTTGATGGGGTCGTCCTCCTTGTACTCGTAGCCCTCCAGGCACGTTCCCGCCAGGAGGGGCTTGAGCTGCTCGGGCTGGATGTAGTTCTGGAGGATGATCCATCCCCTGTCGATGCCGAGGACGTCGGTCATGACGATGGTCTCCCCGAGGGATGCGTCGATCTTGTCCACCACCAGGATGGCGAACTCGGACATCGCTACGGAGTAGAACAGCGAGGACAGCTTCTCCGGGTACTTCGAGGGCTCGATCAGGGTGAACGAGTCCGTGCCGGACTTGTGGTCGTAGAAGGTCATGTCGGTGACGGTGCCCTTCTTCCCGATCTTGGACGCGTAGTCCTTGGCGCCGAGCACGGCGATGTTCAGGTTTCCCATGTTCAGATCTCCGAGTCGAGGATGAGGCCGATTCCGGCCTCCTTGAGGATCTCGACGGCCTTCACGGGGTCGTCGACCCTGATGAAGAAGGCGCCGGCGGCCTTTCCGTTGTAGGCGTAGCCGTACTCGATGTTGATGCCGGCCCTGCCGAGGATGTCGGCGGCCTGGAACAGGGAGCCAGGAGTGTCCTGGATGAGGACCCCGATGACATCAGTCTTCCTGACGATGACGCCCGTGGACTTGAGCTTCTCGAAGGACTCGTCGGGGTCGTCGACGATGGCCCTGAGGATTCCGAACTCTGTGGACTCGGCCAGGTTGAACGCCCTCATGTTGATGCCGCAGTCCTTCAGGACGGAGGCGATGTGGGCGAGGCGCCCGGGCTCGTTGTTTACGAAAATCGAAAGCTGTGTGATTATGTTGTCATCCATCAGATCACCCTCGTGTCAACGACCCTCTTGGCCTTTCCGGTGAACCTGGGCAGTTCCCCGGGAGCCTTGAGTTCTACCTTGACATAGATGTTGAGATATTTCTTTAGAGCGGCCTCGATGCGTCCGCGCAGGGCGAGCATGTCCTCCATCTTGTCGGTGAAGGCCTCGGGCTTGATCTCCACCTGGACGGTCATCTCGTCGAGAGCGCCCTCCCTGGAGACGTAGATCATGTACTGGTCGCCGACCTCGGGGATCTGCAGCAGGGTGTACTCGATCTGCGAGGGGAACACGTTGATTCCGCGGACGATGAGCATGTCGTCGGTCCTTCCGGAGATCCTCGCGATCCTGGGTGAGGTCCTCCCGCAGGCGCACTCGCCCTCCATCAGCATGGTGATGTCCTTGATCCTGTACCTGATCATGGGCATGGCCTCCTTCTTGAGCATGGTGACGACCATCTCACCCTTCTCGCCCTCCTCGAGGACCTCGCCGGAGTCGGGGTCGATGATCTCCACGAGCATGATGTCGCCGCAGATGTGGATTCCGTTGCGCTCCTCGCACTCGGTGAACATGGGGCCGGCCTGCTCGGATGTCCCGTAGATATCGTAGGCCCTGACGCCGTAGCTCTCGATGTGCTGCCTCATGGACTCGGACCAGGGCTCCGCGCCGAGGACCGCCTTTCTCAGCTTGGTGTCCCTCTGGATGTCGACGCCCATGCTCTTGGCGGTGTCCAGGAGGTGGATCATGTAGGACGGCGTGCACGCGATGGCGGTGACGCCGAGGTCCTGAATCAGCTCGACCTGCCTCTCGGTGTTCCCGGTGCTGGCGGGGAGGACGGTGGCTCCGACCTTCTCGGCTCCGTAGTGGGCTCCGAGTCCGCCTGTGAACAGACCGTATCCGTAGGAGACCTGCATGGTGTCGTCGGGTCCGATTCCTATGGAGGTGAAGGACCTGGCCAGCGCCTCGGTCCAGTAGTCCAGGTCGTTCTGGGTGTACCCCACGAGGGTGGGCTTGCCGGTGGTTCCGGAGGACACGTGGTACCTGACGATCTCGTTGTTCGGGACGGTGAACATCTTCGTCGGGTAGTTGTCGCGCAGGTCCTGCTTGTACATGAACGGGAGCTTCGCGATGTCCTTCAGACATGTGATGTCGTCGGGATGGACCTTGTGCTCCACCATCCTGTCGTGGTAGAACTTGTTGAAAGAGTAGAGGTTGTTGACGAGCTGTTTCAGCTCGCGGTACTGGAGGGCCTTGAGGTCCTCCGTGGGCATGCATTCGATCTTCGGGTTCCAGAACATGGTCATCCCCTTAACGGGGCGGTCTAAGTTATTCACCTATAAGACAATTCATTTGCCCGATTGGTTTGATATCGTGGACGCCCATTACCCCGTCCATGGATCAGAGGGACCTCTGGGACGGATTCTACAGCGCCAACGGTAGGGCATGGAGGGGGAACTCCAGGATCCCCGACCCCCTGTCCGGGAACGGGGACGCCCTGGACCTGGGATGCGGCAACGGGAAGACCGTGTCGACCCTCCTCGACCTGGGCTACAGGGTAACGGGGCTGGACTTCTCGAGGACCGCCGTGGACCTGTGCGCCGAGATGTTCGGGGACTCCGCGAGCTTCGTCGTCTCCGATGTCTCGGACCTACCGTTCCCCGACTGCTCCTTCGACTACGTCACGGCGGTGCACGTCCTGGAGCATGTGGAGGACTCCGGCATGCAGACGGTCGCCGACGAGATCCTCCGTGTGCTCAGGCCCGGAGGCTTCGTGTTCGTCAGGTCTTTCACGCCCTCGGACATGAGGTCCGGCACGAGGTCCGGGGATGGCATACGCTACGTCCACCGCAACCCGGACGGGGTGACCGCGTTCTTCCGCGCGTTCGACACCGAGTACGCCAGGCGTGTGGACGACAGGACCCGCTTCGGCACCACGAGGTCGAGGGCGGAGTGCCTGTTCAGGAAGCCGCTGCGACGTGAGGGCGCACACAACCCTTAACTACGGCCCTCGGCTGTACCGTGGTTATGAAATGCCCCAGATGCGGCAAGGATAACCCCTCCGACACCCTCTTCTGCGAGGAGTGCGACTGGAGGATGGATGTGCCCTACAGGCCCCCGAAGAAGCGCAACCCGCTGGCTTTCGCCCTGGTCTCGCTGGTCATCGGTGCGGTCGCGATCGTCATGGCCTTCCTCGACGGGACCGAGATCGTCGGCGTCCTGCTGGGAGCCGTCGGCGTCCTGCTGGGAAGCTACTCCGTCAACGTCCCCAGGCTGCTCGACTCCGAGAACAAGACCCTCTGCGTCTCCCTCGCCGGCGTCGGACTCGTCCTGAGCATGATCGGATTCATCATCGGAATCGCATCCGTCCTCGGGGCCTGAACATGGCGGTCTACCGCGGGAAGTACATACTCGAGGGCCTCGGCACGATAACGCCTGAGATGGAGCACAACCTCGACCTCGCCTACGACATCTGCATGTCGTACAAGAGGGACTTCCCCTGCGAGATGTGCGGCAGGTGCTGCCATCAGCCTCACATCATCGTCCGCCCGGAGGAGATCGACAGGATCTCCTCGTCCGCAGGGATCCCCCTGTACGACTTCATGAAGGACTACCTGGTCCAGACGGGAGACGGCAGGTTCCTGTTCAAGAAGACGGACCCCTGCGCGTTCCTAGGCCCGGACAACAGGTGCAGGATCTGGAGGGACCGCCCCCAGATCTGCGACGACTTCCCCTACGCGGTGTCCATGTTCATGTCCAGGGTGTACCTGGCACTGACCAACCCAGACACCGACATAAACGAGCTCATATCGTACATGGACGACACCTGGCCCTGCACCGGCGTGATCAAGAAGGACATCGCTGAGAGGGTCGAGGCGGCCCGCAAGGACGTAGTCCCGATGTGAGGTTCAGGCGTTCGAACCGATGAACGCCCTCAACTGGGTCCAGCACTCCCTGAACGGGATGCTGTGGCCGGCGGACCCGAGGAGCAGGAACCTGCTGCCCTCCACGGCGTCCGCCACCTTCCTCCCCTCCTCGGGAGCCACCATCAGATCCTCCCCGCCGTGGACCACCAGCGTCGGGACCTTTATCCCCCTCGCCGCGTCAGTGGTGTCGTAACCCCTGATGGCGTCGAGCTGGTCACTGAGTCCCTCGGGCCTCTCCAGCCTCTCAGGGATCGGGAACGTGATCCCCCTGTCGTCCATGTCGCGGAACATCCACTCCGGGAAGCAGAACGCGTTAACCGCCATGGCCAGACAGGCCATCGGCGCATCCCCGTTCAGTGCCAGGTCGTTGAACCCCTTCAGGACATAATACGACCTGAACGGGAACCTGCGGTACGCGGAGACCAGGGTCAGGGACTTCAGCCTGTCCGCATGCCTGATCCCCAGGGACTGCCCAATCTGCGAGCCCATCGACCAGCCAACCGCGTGCGCCCTGTCTATCCCCAGATGGTCCAGGAGCGCCACGACGTCGTCCGCCAGATCGTCTATCGAGAAACCTCCCGAATATTCCGTGTCGCCCACCCCGCGGTTGTCGTAGGTGATCGCACGGTACCCGTCCATCATGGAGACCGCATCGTCCCAGAACAGGCGGTTGGCACCGAAACCTCCGATCAGCACGACGGGTTCGCCTTCCCCGCGGTCCTCGTAGCACATCCTGATGCCGTTGACGTCTGCGAACATGGCCTTCGGATGGATGACGGCCTGTTAAACCCACCGATACAAGATATACGTGTGAACCCATCCGGATGGTGGTGTTACAGTGGCCGTGCCCAAGAAGAAGATCCTCGTTGTTGTTATGGACGGACTCGGGGACCGTGCCTGCCCCGACCTCAGGGGCCTCACGCCGCTCCAGTACATCAGGCACCCGAACCTGGACTGGTTCCTCACCCACGGCCAGGGAGGGATCTGCGACCCCGTGGGGCCGGGCGTCAGACCCGGCAGCGACACCGCCCACCTCTCGATACTAGGATACAACCCCCACGAGGTCTACACCGGCAGGGGCCCGTTCGAAGCCCTGGGGATCGGTATGGACATCCAGCCCGGGGACGTGGCCCTGAGATGCAACTTCGCCACCGTGGACGACTCCCTGGAGGTCCTCGACCGCAGGGCGGGGAGGATCAGGGAACCGGAGACGTCGGAACTGGTGGAGTGCCTCGACGGCATAGAGATCGACGGGGTCGAGTGCCTCGTCAAGGAGAGCACCGAGCACAGGGCGGTCCTGCTCCTCAGAGGGGAGGACCTCTGCCCGGACATAACCGACGCGGACCCCGGAGGGGACACCCACCTGATGATGTGCGAGCCCCTCACGGAGGAGGCGGAGTTCACCGCAGGCGTCGTCAACGGGTTCTTGGAGGAGTGCTACGAACGCCTCAAGAACCATCCCACCAACAGGAAGAGGGTCGCCGCGGGCCTGCCGCCGGCAAACATACTGGTGCCGAGAGGGGCCGGGAGCTTCCCAAACATAGACCCGTTCCCGGAGAAGTTCGGCGTGTCCGCGGCATGCGTCGCGGGGGTGGGCATGATCAAGGGGATATGCAAGGCCTGCGGACTGGACGTCTATCCTCTGCCGGACAACTGCGACGGAACCATGGACTCGGACTTCATCATCAAGGCTCAGTGCGCCATGGAGGCCCTGGAGGAGTACGACTTCGTGCTGATGAACTGCAAGGCCCCCGACATAGCCGGCCATGACGGGGACGCCAAGGCCAAGAGCGAAGTCATCAAGCGGCTGGACACCATGGCTGGATACATCAAGGACAACATGCCGGAGGACCTTGTCGTCGCACTGACATGCGACCACTGCACCCCGTGCATCCTGGGCGACCACAGCGGCGACCCCGTGCCGATCGCGATCTTCACCAGGAACATCGTGCGCGACGAGGCCAGCGAGTTCAGCGAGTCCGGGTGCGCCAGGGGCGGGCTCGGGAGGATCCGCGGGAGGGACATCGTCCCAATATGCATGGACCTCGCCAACCGCACCGAGAAGTACGGCTCATGACGGGAACAGGCTGAGCCGCACCCACAGGACTCCCCCTGTCGTCACGGGCAGCTCCGTCTCGGCTGACACAGACGGCGTTCCGGAGGCCGTGCCGATCGTCATCGACAGTTCCGAATGACGCAGCTCCAGCAGGTAATGCCTACCGCCCGAGAAGGACTCCAGCACGGATTCTACATAGCTTTCCACACCCGGCTGGTCCCCCGTGAGCATGAGCGCGCAGAGGTCCGAGACCCTCACCAGCGACCCGTCGCCCCCTTCCACCAGATCCGACATGCGGACCTCCGCGGACATGAGACTCTCGAGCAGTCCGCCGGCGTCCCTGTCGTCCGACTGGTCCTGGATCCCCAGACCGATCAGCGCGGAGAGCGCCATCATCACGACCACCGTGAAGATGACCGCATCCACCAATGCGACGAATCCGCGACGGTTCATACGCACACTACCACCTCGTATACCGCGGGCACCGTCCTTCCGTACCCGTCCGACACCACGCCTGCGATCGTGCGACCGAACAGGCTCCCGTCCAGTGTGCCGACCAGGTAAGGCCCGGATTCTTCGCAGAACCCCGGGACGGTCACGACGACCGATGCCCCCTCGTAGCCGTTCGACCACACGAACCCCTCCAGGTACTCCATGAAACCGGGCACGAAGACCCCGTCCTCCAGGGAACCCGTAAACCTGTCCGGATCGAGCATCCCCGCCGGATCGGAGCTGTCGACGGTCGTCGTCGCCAGAACCCCCATGTATCCCGTGAGCACTATCGTCACCGCCATGAACGCCACCATGGCCTCCATGAAACCCATGTCCCCTTTACGGTCCAACCTCATGTTCTGCCGTTTCCCGTTCAATGGATTAAAAACAGTATGCGTGCGGTCACATTCACAGACCGCGACGGTACAGCCCGTAGGTGAACCCGCCGCACATCTCCTCCAGCTTGGCCCTGAGCTTCGGGTCGGGACGGGAGATGTACTGGCCGAGGGCCTTCGCCAGGACGGGTGGGCGCTTCCTCAGGTCTATGCCGAGGGAGGACACACCGGATCTGCCGAGCTCCTCCGCGCTGTCCAACAGGAAGAGGTCCACCGAGTTGAGGATGTGCGCGAACCCGCGCTTGTCCCGGTAGACGGGGAAGGACGCTTCCTTCTCGTCCTTAATCGCACCGCTGGCCAGACCGGGGTCGCGGGTGTACATAAGCTCGGTCCTTCCGAAGGCCATGACCTCGAACCTGCCGGGGCAGTGCGCTATGAGATCCGACACCTCGTTCCTGGACAGCTCCACGGAAAGCGTCGTCTGGTAGACGTCGAGGGGGAACCAGGAGTTGTAGCAGTTGAACACGCTGCTGGCGTAGATGCGCTTGGAGCCGCGGCAGAGCCTGTACTGTCCGGGACCGTTCACCATCACGGAACCGTCCGAGGACAGCTCGTCCAGCGCGTCGAACCTCGGCAGCAGGTCCACGAACTCCACACCCTTGGCGGAGCACATCTCCCTGGCCTCGTCGGTCCTGTCGCCGTGCTCGAAGTACACCCTGTCGGCGAACGGCAGGGCCGCGTCGAGGGTCTTGAGCGTGTTGACGTAGACGGAGTACTCGGGCTTCCTGTTTTTGTGGGGGAGCTTGTCGGGGACCACGTCCTGGTGGTGCCTGGGCGTCTTCCCGTCCAGCTTCGGCGTCGGACCGATCAGGTTCTTGACGGTGTCGATGCGCGGGTCGTACGTGCGGTATATCTGGTATCTCCCGTCGGGGATCTTGAAGGGTATCCTCACCGGGTCCATCTCCGCGACCTTGAAACCGCCGACCTTCTCGTCGCCGTCGAAGATCGATATGCCGTCCTTGGGCCCGATGGGCTCCTCCCCGTTCCACTGGAAGGCGCGGTCCCTGATCTCCACCTCCCCCAGAAGGAATCCCCTGTTGTCGGGGTACAGCGACTGCACGGGGGAGACCACCCCGCCCAGATACCCGGGGCAGGTCCCGCGGTTGAACACTGTCCTGAGGAGCTTGAAGGACTCCTGGTACTCCTCGGAGAAGTCCCCGTCCTCGGCCATGGAGTAGACCTTCGCCGAAAGGTATGCGTACGCCGGGGACCTCATGCGCCCCTCGATCTTGAGGGAGGAGACACCGAGCTTCCTCAGAGGCTCTATGTAATCGACCCCGAAGATGTCGGCGCAGCTCAGCAGGTAGCCTGCACCCTCCGATGATTCGTAGCGCTTCCTGCACGGCTGGGCGCAGGAACCGCGGTTCCCGCTGCGTCCGCCCATGAAACTGGACATCAGGCATCCCCCGGACATGCAGTAGCAGAGGGCGCCCTGGATGAAGACCTCGGTCTCGATCGGGGAGTCGGGGACTATGGCCGAGAGCTCGTCCATGGTCAGCTCCCTGGCCAGGACGGCCCTGTCGAAACCGTTCTCGGCACACCACCTGAGCCCCTCGAGGGAGTGAATGCCCATCTGCGTGGAGGCGTGCTTGGGGATGTCGATCCCCTGGATGCATCTCATGAGTCCCAGGTCCTGGACCAGGACGGCGTCCGCCCCGATGTCCTTCAGGAACCTGACGAAGGTCACGGCGTCCGACATCTCCTGGTTCTTCAGAGAGGTGTTCACGGTCACGTGCACCTTGACACCGTGATCGTGGGCGTAGTTGACGGCCCCTTCCAGCTGACGGTCCGTGAAGTTCCCGGCGAAGGCCCTGGCTCCGAAGTCCTTGCCGGCCAGGTATACGGCGTCACATCCCCCTTTGACGGCGGCGGCCAGTCCGTCGGGGTTCCCTGCAGGCGACAGTATTTCCACGCTTTCCCCATGGGGTCGCGGTTATAAGTGTGATGGGTCGGAACCGTGGACGGGGACTTGTCAATGTGACCGCACGCATGCTGCTTTAATTACCATCACTGAGAAACCGGATGGCCGGCCGGGCGTTCGAGACCCGACCGGCAAGAGAACAGTTATGACAGTTACTATCCTCCGGAGGACGTTCAACGTCCGGATCTCCATTTCGATGTACGGCATCGAAATCGAGATCTCCGTCCAGTGATGGACGGACAAACTCTGGCCTTGACGGCCCCGGGCCTGTCCTCAGCAGGCTCGGTTCGAGTATGATGAAGGAACAACGAAGAAGTATATAAACATTTATGCTTTCGATAATTCTAATGCAATTCCATTCACACTTCTGATAACACCTTTGTCTGATGATTCTGCATTCCTGACAATGTGACCGCACGGTGCCTGCTTTATCTACCCTCCCGACGAGACGCCATCATGGACTGGAAAATCGGACTTTTCAAAGGAATCGGAAGGAGAGAGGATACTGTGCGTGGCGAGCGCCAGGGGGATGCGCTGGTCATCGACTGCCGGAGCTGCAGACTTGTCCCGGTCCCGGGTTCTGACGAATGCATCCGCTGCATGGTGAACGCCATGTGCCTAAGCGGCGGGTCGGACAGGATAATACTCCGCACAGGCAGGGATGTGGAGGTGTCCGGGGCGGCGGGCAGGGCCATCAGGGAGATCGCATCGATCAGGAGATGGTCCTCCACCACGGAGAGGACATCCGCGAGGTGCAGGGGGTGCGGGGTTTCGAGGGAGAACGTGATGGCGGCCGCTTGGACAGAGTTCCCACGCAACGCCGTCTTCGAGGGCAGGAAGGCGCTCAAGGACGGTCATCCGGGAAGGGAAGGATGCTCGGAGTGCGTCATGCGCACCTCGAGAGCTCTGGACCAGATGGAGACTGGAATCAGGAAGGTGGTCTCGGAGATGGGGGAGTCCGTATGAGGATGAGGATCCCGTCCTTCGGGGAGATATTCAGACCCGCTCCCGACGGGGAGGAGGATTGTGACAGCGGCGAGTTCGAGATGGACCTCGGAGGCGGCTCATGCCCGCTCCCGGGTGAGCGCCCGAGGTCGTTCTCTTTCAGACCCTCGGACGTCCCCGCCAGGAAGGATACCAGAGCGCCCCCTTCGGACTTCGCGGGCGTGTTCGCGTCGCTGGCGGCGGGGAACACCCGCACCAAGCCCTCGTACACGGACTGCTGGATGACGAACTCCTCCGACGAGCTGAAACAGATGGCGTCCTACGTCACAGCCCAGGGCAGCGTGCTCGTTGGTCTCTCAGAAGACGGGGAGGTGGAGTACAACCTGACACCCCGCGAGTACGCCTACCCGGATGCACTGAACTCCATCGTCATGGACGTCATCGACGGGATACGTGAGTCTTACCGCGAGGAGGGCGGCCCCCTGGACAGGGACAGCGTCGTGGGGATGGCCCGTTCCCTGCTCACCGACAGGTACCGGGATGTGGAGGAGGTGTGCGGATCCGAGGGGCTCGACGAGGTCATCGGCGACATCTGCTCCATAGCGTACAGGCACTCGGTCGGCGCGGGGATATTCGACGTGCTCCTGTCCGACCCCCATATCGAGGACGTCTACATCGACGCGCCATGCTCCAGGAACCGGGTGCACGTGACCATGAACGGGATCGAGGGCCTCAACTCCCACATCCGCTGCCGCACGAACCTCATGGTTGAGGAGAGGGAGATCGACAATCTGGTCAACATCCTGAAGCGTGAGAGCGGCCTGAGGTTCTGCCACAGCGACCCGGTTCTGGAGACCGACTTCGGCGGATACGACGCCAGGGTCACAGTGGTCGGATACCCCCTCAGCCCCAACGGCAACGCCGTGGCGATAAGGAAGCGCTCCTCCCGCCCCTGGACGCTGTCCAGGCTGATAGCGAACGGCACGGTCGACCCCAGGACGGCAGGGATACTGTCGTATCTTGTGAACAGCCGCGCCACCATGCTCATCTGCGGCGCCAGGGGGTCGGGGAAGAGCTCACTCCTCTCCGCGCTGATGTTCGAGTTCCCCCTGAGCCAGAGGATCCTCACCATAGAGGACACCCTGGAGCTCCCGGGAGATGCCATGAGGCGCATCGGGTACAAGGTACAGACGATACTCATCGACGAGAGGGCCGGGGGCGACCAGCTGTCCCGGTCCGACGAGGCCCTGAGAGTGTCGCTGAGGATGGGTGAGTCCGCCATCGTCCTGGGGGAGGTCAGGGGCGAGGAGGCCAGGACGCTGTACCAGAGCATGAGGGCGGGCCGCGCCGGAAGCGCCATCATGGGGACGATCCACGGCGACTCCGCCGAGTCCGTGTACAACAGGGTGGTCTACGACATCGGCATACAGCCGGAGGCGTTCATGGCCACCGACGTGGTCGTGACACTCGGCACCGTCAGGGACCGCAGGACCGGCAACCTGATCCGCAGGGTCAACGAGCTGGTGGCCACCGGCGAGAGGCCGGGAGATTTCGTAGACGTGTCCGGGGTGGATGCGCTCCTGTCGTCGCCGGTGATCCGCAGGGCGATGCAGTCATCCCAGAGCGGCAGGAGGGAGACGGCCAAGGAGATCAGGGCCAGGTCCATGCTGCGGGCCCACCTGGCGGAGATCGGCGCGAAGGACGAGAGGTTCCTCGGCCCAGAGTGGATCCTGGCCGCCAACGACGCCGTGTCGTCCATGAGGAGGGACGCATCCGCGGAGTCGGTGCTCGAGGAGTTCAGACGCAGGACGGAGGAGTCCTCGTGAGGTCGGACACGCTTAGACTGGTGGACGAGTGCCCGACCGTTGTCGGCATGATAACGGCCGCGGTGGGCTCCGGCGACTCTCTCGACTCCGCGATCAGAACGGTCGCGGAGGACGGGCCCGCGCACTCCAGGAGACTGTTCTCCCGCGCGGTTCGCATGGCGGACACCAAGGGATCCGGAAGCCTGACCGTTGCCCTCGCCTCCGAGGTCGCTGGCCTGCCGGAGGGCGCTTCCGGATACAGGAACGCAGTGATGCTCTGCATAGCCGCATCCGAGTCATCAGATGACGGGGAGGGGCTCAGACTGCTTAAGGAGGCATCGGACGTCGCGCTGGATTCGGTGAGGGCCATGGGGGAGAGGTACAGCTCCTCCCTGACCGTGCCGTGCATGACCGTCTTCGGACTCGGGATAATGGTCCCCATGATACTCATGTCCGTGATGCCCATGCTCGGGATCGGCGGGCTGTTCGGGGACGTGGGGATCGACAGTAACATGATCGTTGTTGTGACACTCGTGCTCATCCCGGCCGTGATCCTCGCCATATCCCTGTGGATCAGACGCGGGAACCCGTTCGGGCCGCAGACGGCCGATACGTCCGGAGTGAGGTACGCCGTGCCCCTGCTTCTCGCAGTACCGCTGGCGGCGGTCCAGCTCCAGAGGGGCGGCGGCATCGACGAGGCGGTCCTGCTGTCCGTGGCCCCCGCGGCCCTGGTGACCGCCCTGCTCATGGTTCCGGACCGCAGGACAGAGAGAAGGAGACTGTCGTGCGAAAAAGGCCTTCGGAGCTGCGTCTTCGAGCTCGGGAACCGCATGATGTCGGGCGAGAGCTTCGAGAGGGTCTGCGCCGAGACCGTGTCCGGAAGGTCGGAATGCGCCGACCTGGGAGTGACAATCGGACGCGAGATGGCGATATGCCGCGGGGATGTGGAGTCTGCCGTAACCAGGTCCGTCGCCCCGATTTCCGGCGAGGTGTCCAGGGCGTTCTGCGACATACTGAGGTGCTCGGTCCGCGACACTGAGGACGCCGGCAGGCTGGCCATCTCCCTTGGCAGGCAGTTCCACAACAGCGACAACGTGCGCAGGGAGCTGGAATCCAGGCTGAAGAGCATGGTGGACATGATGACGGGGACGGCGGTGCTCTTCGCCCCTCTGGTGCTGGGCATGAGCGTGTCCATGCTCGGACCGCTTTCGGAGATAGCGGGATACCGGGAGGTCGGCGACACCGGTGCAGTACTGTCGGTGTATCTGGTCGAACTCTGCGCACTAATCGCCGTCCTCACCTCGGACCTTGGAGGGAGGCCCGGGATTCGCGAGGTCGTGTGGAGGTTCTCCACGATGGCTCCCGTCGCGCTCGTCGTGTTCCGCATCTGCTGCGGCCTGGAACTTTGAGAGAGGCAACCATCATTAGCCAGGAGGGCCTATGGATCCCCATGTTCCGCCGTCAGTGGTTGGCAGTCGCCGCAGTGGTGTCCGCGATAGCGCTGGCACTGATGGTCTCGGCCCCATTCATGGCCCCATACGGGACCTTCACCGGCCTCGACGGGAGCGCCGCTAACATAGAGCACGGCTGGCTAGGCCACGGCCCCGCGGGTCTCGCGTATCTCATAGGCGACGTGTTCTGCCACCAGCAGGAGGCCAGGTCCTTCATCCTCAACGGGTCTCAGATGCCTGTCTGCATAAGGGACACCGGCATCCTTGTCGGCCTGGTCGCGGGATTCTGCGCATGCTGGCTCATGGACCGCAGGATGTCCGACAGAAGGACTGCCGTCGCCGGCGTCCTCCTCGTGGCCCTTATGGCCGCGGAATGGATGGTGGATGGTCGGATCGGGGACATGCCGTGGGTCAGGTTCGCATCCGGCATCGCCGGAGGGCTCGGAGCCGCGATGTTCCTCTCGTGGATGCTCTACCGCGACACCGAAAGCGATAATCCCTGGTGAGTCATCGCCCTCTCATGGCAAACGAGTGCGACACCGAGTTCTGGGAGGGAATCTCCGACATCTACAGTGCGGACGACCAGGGGGACACACCGCAGAGGATCGTCGACAGGCTGTTCGACACCGGCTCAGTTCAGGAGTCCGACTGCGTCCTCGAGATCGGGTCCGGACCCGGCACGTACTCGCTGCTCCTTGCCCCAAGGGTCAGGATCCTCGTCTGCATGGACTCGTCCGCCACGATGCTGGACAGGCTGTTCGCCAACAAGGAGGTCCTCGAGGGATGCAGGGTGGAGAGGTTCCACCAGGACTGGTCCGAGTACAAGCCCAACAAGGGGTACGACTTCTGCTTCGCGTCCCTGCTCCCAAGGTCCGCATCGGACTCGTCCATGGAGAGGATGGAGGGCGCCGCCCGCAGGGGATGCGCCATCGTCTGCTGGGAGAGCAGATGGGGCGACTCCCTTACCAGAGCGGTGTCGGAGAGGCTCGGGGCCGAGGTGAGGTCGCCGGCCAGGGGATCCGCTTTCTACGAGGACTGGCTCTCCGACCACCACAGGGACTTCCACATCGAGAGGTTCCCGACCACTTCCTACAGGACGGTCCCGCTGCGGTCCCTGGTGGAGTCCGAGGTCAGGCGCTTCAGCATGTACGGGATCGAGGGCGACGTGGCCGGTGCCGTGACCGACCTGCTGTCCCGCGACACTGAGGACGGCATGGTCAGGGTGAAGGCCGAGAACGTCCTCAGGCTCGTGAGATGGGAGTGCCCTCAGCGATGTGGGGAGAAGTGAGGCGAGCAGGCAATTGATTCCTGGCGCCGGCCAGTCCGGATATTCAAATTGAGGTGCACGGCTCTTCGTAGATTGGTGCAAACAGGGAACTGGACTTACTAGCTACCCGCCCCATGGAAGGGATTTTGGGAAGTGGTTTTAAGGTTTGCGGGGACTCAGTCGCACTTGGTCCATCCGCAGGACTTGCAGATGTTGCATCCGCCCTGGAACTCGAGCTCCGCTCCGCACTTGGGGCAGGGGTTCTTTATCTCCCTGGGCTTCTCCTCGGGCTCCTCCTCGGGGATCCCGTGGATCTGGGCCTGCATCTCCTTGTACATGTCGGTGAGCGCCCATCCGACAGCCATGGGGCAGCAGGAACCGAGGCTGGTGTCCCTCTTGGTGTGGGTCCTGACCACGTAGGACGGGCAGGATCCGCAGGACTTCAGCTGGTCGACGATGGCGTCGATGCCGCATCCGGACCTGGCGGCCAGGGAGATCATCCTCGAGAGTCCGACCATGAAGTTGTTGCATCCGCCGGTGGAACCCTTGTTGAGGTATGCCTCCATGAGCTCCCCGGTGTCGGGGTCGAAGAACGCGGTGCAGTGAAGGCTTCCGCATCCCGTCATGAGCTTCCTCTTCTTTCCGACGACGTTGTCGCCGACCTTCTCGACGATTCCCCTCTTCTCGGGCTTCTCCTCGACCTTGGGTGCGGGGGCTGCCTCCTTGGGCTTCTCCATCTCCTTGGTGGAGAGGATGCCGAGGCGCTTGCATCCGTCGCGGAAGACGGTGACGCCCTTGCACCCGGACTCCCAGGCGTACATGTAGATGTTGTACACGTCGGACTCGGGGAACTCCTCGGGCAGGTTGACGGTGGAGCTGATGGAAGCGTCGATGTGCCTCTGCCAGGTGGACTGCATGTCGATCCTCTGCCTGTAGTCGAGGTTCTGGGCGGTCACGAAGAAGTCGGGGAGGTCGTCCTCGCCCTTGACGTCCGGGTGGGCGTCCATGTACGACTGGAC
>CASFMM010000003.1 GCA_949295765.1 uncultured Methanomassiliicoccales archaeon
GACGATTATCCTGTCCGCGTCGACTATGGTCCCCACCCTCTGGGCGACGACGATCTTGGTGGCCCCGCGGGTCTCCGACTCCAGAGCATTGCGTAGGTCTTTGTCCGTACGGTAGTCTAGCGCAGAGAACGTGTCGTCGAAGATGTAGATCCCCGGATCCTTGAACACAGCACGGGCGATTGCCAGACGCTGCCTCTGGCCTCCGGAGAGGCTCCATCCGTGTTGCGCGAGGTCCGTGTCGATGCCTTCCGGCATGGACCTCACATGCTCCGACAGCTGCGCTATGTCCAGGGCTCTCCAGACCTCGGCATCGGACGCCTCGCCTTCCGCCCTGCCGTACCCCACGTTCTCCCTCACGGTCCCGGCGAACACGACAGCAGTCTGAGGCACGTACCCGATCCTGGAGTACAGGTCCTCGAGGACGTAACGCCTCACATCGACGCCGTCCACGGTCACCCGCCCGGAGGTCACGTCGTACAGTCTGGGGATGAGGTTGACAAGGGTGGACTTGCCGCTTGCGGTGGGTCCGATGATGGCGACCGTCTCCCCTGGCGACACCCTGAACGACACGTGGGACAGCGTCTCGCGGTCGGAGCCGGGGTAGGAGAAGCTGACGTCCTCGAAGACCACCTCGCCCCTGGCCCCCGTGTCCTCCGCGCCAGGGCCGTCCACGATGCTGGGTTCATGGGCGATGACCTCCTCGATGCGTCTGGAGGAGACCATGACCCTGGGAAGACCCCTGAGGATCCCGGCGGACATCATGACGGCGGAGATCACCTGGGTGGCGTACGACGTGAACACTATCATGTCGGAGAACAGCGACATCTGTTCCGCCTGACCCGAGGCTGACTGTATCAGCCCCGCCCCTATCCAGTATATGGCCAGGATGAGGAAGTTCATCATCGAGGACGCCATGGCGTGCATCGGCGACATTATGCGGACCTGGGCCAGGCTGTTATCCAGGAGCCTGGAACTTGCCGTCCCCAGCCTCTCCTCCTGCCTGGACTCCGCGTTGTAGGCGCGAATGCCCTTCGTCCCCTCCAGTCCTTCGCGCGTGATGCGGTTGACCGAGTCCACGTACCTCTGGGTCCTGCGTATGTACGGCATGCCCCGGTACAGCATGAGGGAGAACGCGGCGAGCATGACCAGCATGGCGATGACCGTGGCTGTGGTCCACTCGTAGGCGCTCCCGCTTATCTTCCAGACCGCCAGTGACGCGATGAGCGGGGCCTTGACCACCATGGAAACGGCGCGGGGCAGGAACTGCTGGATCTGGTAGACGTCGTTGGTGGACCTGGTTATCAGACTGGCGGCCGAGAACCCGTCGATGTCCTGCCTGGAGAAGGACTCCACGCTCTGGAACATCATGCTGCGGAGCCTGTTGCAGAAAGATGAGGACATCCTCGCCGCGATGACCACCGTCGCTATGGCGAGGACCACACTGGCGAACGCGCAGGCCAGCATGCGCTCGCCGTCCCTGACGACGATCTCCGTGGCCGTCCCCATCTGAAGGTGGTCGGTGATCTCGCTCATGTACTCCGGGATACGGAGGTCCAGGTACACCTGACAGGCGATGAGGACGACGCATGCCGCGACCATCAGCCGTTCACGCCCGCTCAGGTACTTCAGAATCATGAATCCCTCGAATCGATTCGTCAGAGCTTCCGTCCGTATCCACGGACACACCAGGAGCCCCTCCTGCCGCCTGTCCTCTCCACAACGCCCTCGTCCTTCAACTGGTTGACGGTCTTCTCGACCAACGACCTCTTGACATTCAGCGACTCTGCGATTTCGGATATGGTCACCTTCGGATTGCGCTCCATGGCCTCGACTATGTACGTCCTGATGTCCGCACCGACTTTCGACATCGTCAGGGTCACTGTGACGCGGCTCGGATCGAACTCCTCTTCGAACCTCGGCGGTTCCAAACCGATCTCCCTGCAGGATGCCACCATGCGGTGGATTCCGCTCCCGGCCTGCTCCACCGATCCGATGAGCGAGAACATGCCGGCGATTGTGATGTTGCGAGGGTCGCTGTACCCTCCTTTCATCGCCCTCTCCAGGGGGATGCGGAAACTTCCCGGATTACCCACTGAGACCTGCTCCCGCCTCCATTCAACAGTCACGGCTCCGGGCATCCTGTAGTCGGCGTTCACCAGCGCATTGACCGTCATCTCCCTCAGGCACCTGTCCAAAGGCGCGTTCTCGACCCTTCTCATGTCACTGTCGATACGAAACTCCCTGCCGCTGGCCACCATCATGCGGTTCATCACCCTGTTGTAGAAGTCGAAGAGGTTCCCGCTCCAATCACCGGACCAGCTCGATAGCCTGTAGTCCCATCCGTCCTCCAATCCCCCGTACTCCCTATAGTCGAGACGGTAATTGGGAAGCACCATTGAGATGCTGTAGGCGACCCCGAACATCAGAAGACCGGCCATCGTCGGACGGTATGTGTCTCCGTCCTTCACTGCGGCTCCGAGTACCCTCAGGAACTCGTCATCATCAAGAAGTGTCCAGGGGTGGTTTGGCCTGTGCGAGCCGAGGCTGTTCCTGTATGCTGACACGGTTTCGCGGTCCAAGTCCTTCGCCTCCATCCCGTCGATCATGACCCTGTCCGTGGCCACCCTCAGCGAATCCGACACCATGGATGCCACCTCCTCCGGACTGCACTTGCAGTCCGCCTCTCCCCTGCGCCTGTAGCTGTTGCGCGTGTTGCCGTCGATGTAAACCGGGCGGTCGCATCTGTCCGCCCTTGGAACCTTGATGATCAGGACGTCCTTCCCGCCGACATCGATCGTCTCGATGTCCTCTTCGGACAGGATGTTGACGCTGACCTTCTCGCGATTGTTCAACTGGTTGATCAGATTCTGTCTGCAACCGGATGGGTCCGGGACGCCGACGACCATGAGACGCCCTTCCGTCTCCCTCAGACCCAGGGCGATGATGCCACCGTCGGTGTTGGCGAAGGCGGAATAGGTCTCCCACCCGTCCCTCGGCATGATCCCCTTCGATGCTTCCTTCGCCTCGAAATGAAACCCCTCGGGGGTGATGCAGTATCCATTCTCGAAAAACGGCATCTTCATAATTGGTTATTATCTGACCATTATAATATTCTATCTGAATCAGATAATATTTCAGATAATAAATTCGAAGATAATGTGATGTAAAAATAAGATTATAGCATGAAAATGTAACAATTTTTACAAACTAATCCATGGTTGGAAATCTTTATCTGAACTTTTATCTGAAAAAGATAATCTCTATCTGGAAATCAATTGACCTCCAGATAGAGATTGGATTCCCGGGAATCACTTGGACTTGCCCTGGTTGGCGACGGCGTTCATCTTCGCCGCGACAGCGTCCTGGTCCCCCAGGTACCTCTTGGAAACGACGTTGAAGTCCCTGTCGAACTCGTAGACCAGAGGCACCCCTGTGGGGATGTTGACGCCGACGATCTCGTCCTCGGACATGCCGTCGAAGACCTTGACCAGCGCCCTCAGTGAGTTTCCGTGGGCGGCGATGAGCACTCTCTCGCCCGCCAGCATCCTGGGCTTGATCTCCTCGTCGAAGTAGGGGACGGCCCTGGCGACGGTCTCCCTGAGACTCTCGGTGAGCGGGAGGCTCCCCTTCGGCACTGTCCTGAACATTTCCTGGTTGGCGGGGTTCCTGGGGTCCTCGGGCGAGAGCTCCGGTGGGGGTGTGGCGTAGGACCTCCTCCAGATCTTGACCTGGTCCTCTCCGAACTTCTGGGCGGTCTCGGCCTTGTTGAGGCCCTGGAGCGCGCCGTAGTGGCGCTCGTTCAGCTGCCATGCCTTGACCACAGGGAGCCACTCCCTGTCCATCTCCTCCAGCGCGAGGTTGAGTGTGTGGATGGCCCTTTTGAGGAAGGACGTGTAGCAGACGTCGAAGTCCAGGCCCTCGTCCCTCATGAGCCTCCCGGCGGCCCTGGCCTCCTCGCGGCCCTTGTCCGAGAGATCGACGTCGGTCCACCCTGTGAATAGGTTCTCTCTGTTCCAGACGCTCTCCCCGTGGCGGAGGAGAACCAGCCTCATGGTGTCAGTCATTGGAATCACCTGCGTATCTCCCACGTTCTTGATATTATTTCAGGGGAGCTCCTTGAACTGGACGGACCTGCAGCGGTCGCCGATCACTGAAAGCAGGTCTGACGTCCCGATCCACACCGTGCATGTGTTGTCGTTGGGATGGATGCCCATCGCCGAGCCCTCGAAGAAAGAGTCGATGACCAGATCCACCCTGGCCTCGGGATCGTTCAGCACCCCGAACGGGGTGACGGCTCCCTTCCTGAGCTTCAGGAACCTCCAGAGGTCGTCCTCAGAGGCCATGCTCAGCGGCCTGGACCCCAGCACCTCCCTCAGCGCCTTGAGGTCCACCTTCCTGTCCTCCCTGGACACCACGAGGTAGTAGCTCCTCTTCTTGTCGTCCCTTAGGAACAGGTTCTTGGCGATCTGCCCCGGATGGGGCATGTCCAGGGCGAGCATGTCGTCGATGGTGTACACGGGGTCGTGCCTCATCGACTCGAAACGAATCCCCCTGCCCTCCAGCAGGGACAGGACGGCCGCCATGTCGTACTCGGGTGCTTCGTCTTCCATGAGGGGCCATCGGATTCCGCCTATTTCAGTACCTTATATACACGGAGCAAGATGGGGGCCCCATGGCATCCAGATATCCCGACCTCGAGAAGGCCATAGTCTCGGGTGTGGAGAGGGCCGTCGCCAGCAGGAGGGTCGCCGTAGCCTTCTCCGGAGGGCTCGACTCCGGGCTGGCCGCCTGCCTGTCCGAGCGCTTCGCCGAATCCGTCACCCTCTACACCTGCGGCTCAGACGGGTCCTTCGACGTTCTCGCTGCGGAGGAGCTCTC
This sequence comes from uncultured Methanomassiliicoccales archaeon, assembly GCA_949295765.1. Lineage (GTDB taxonomy): Archaea > Thermoplasmatota > Thermoplasmata > Methanomassiliicoccales > Methanomethylophilaceae > Methanoprimaticola. The sequence continues at coordinate 4,879 of CASFMM010000003.1, forward strand.
GGAGACCATAGGGCTCCCCTGGATCCACCTGAGGATATCCGAGGACGACGTCGAGGACACCATCAGGAGGCTGATATCGGCAACGGGAACCGACGATCCGTTCACCATCTCCTACGAGCTGCAGCTGTTCACCGTCTGCGAGAGCGCCGAGGAGCCCGTGGTCGTCTCCGGCCAGGGGGCGGACGAGTACTTCATGGGGTGCGCCAAGTACGTGGGATGCACTGACGGGGACTACGACGCTTACGTGAAGGACGGTGTGAAGAGGCTGATGGAGGTCTCCGTCCCGTGCGAGCTGGCCATCGCCGAGCACTTCGGAAAGACCCTGTACTACCCCTACCTAGACAAAAACGTCGTGGACTGCGTCGGGAGGATAGACCCCGCGGACCTCAGGCCCGCCGATATGGACTCGCGCAAGAGGGTCCTCAAGATGGTCGCCGAGGACCTCGGCTACCCGTATCTGGCACACAGGACCAAGAAGTCCTCGCAGTACGGCTCCGGTACGACGGACATAGTCCGCGCGCTCGCCAAGCGCAGGGGCCTGATGTACAACCGCTACATACAGTCCCTCTACGAGGAGGTCTTCCCGCCCTCCGACAGCCCGTGACACCCCTTTATCTTCATTCGGTCCTGAGTTCGGCACCACATCCTTTATTATGCCACCCCCCTTAAGGGGTCTACATAAGGAATAGGTGTAATCATGCCTGCCGAGAAAGTCACAGTTTCAGTCATCAAGGCCGACGTCGGTTCCGTCGTCGGACACTCGAGGCCCCACCCCTCCATGCTTGAGGCCAGCAAGGAGATCCTGACCGACGCCCAGAAACAGGGCATCATCGAGGACTTCTACGTCACCCGCGTCGGCGACGACATCAACCTCTACATGACCCACTACAAGGGCGAGGGCAACAAGGACGTCCACGGCGCCGCCTGGGAGTGCTTCCAGAAGGCCGCCAAGATCGCCAAGTCCATGAAGCTCTACGCCGCCGGACAGGACATCCTGACCGACGCCTTCTCCGGGAACGTCAAGGGAGCCGGACCCGGCTCCGCCGAGATGTCCTTCGAGGAGAGGGGATCCGAGCCCCTGCTGTTCTTCATGGCCGACAAGACCGAGCCCTCCGCGTACTCCCTGCCCCTGAGCAGGATCTTCCTCGACCCGTTCACCACCACCGGACTGGTCGTCGACGCCAGGGCCAAGAAGGGATTCGACGTCGAGATCCAGGACGTCATCGGACACAAGAAGGTCACCATGTCCTCCCCCGAGGAGACCCTCAGCATCCTGAGCCTCCTGGGAGACACGTCCAGGTACGCCATCAAGAGGATCACCTCCAGGGGCGGAATCGGACCCGCGTGCGTCGTGTCCACCGACAAGCTCAACCTCACCGCCGGGAAGTACATCGGAAAGGACGACCCCGTGTGCATCTGCCGCGCCCAGTCCGGACTCCCCTCCGTCGGAGAGTACCTGCAGCCCTTCATGAACACCACGTTCCTCGTCGCCGGATGGATGAGGGGATCCCACTACGGAGCGTTCTACCCCTGCTCCCCCGAGGACTCCGACCCCGTCTACTTCGACGGACCCCCAAGAATCTGCTGCCTCGGATTCCAGCTGAACGAGGGCAAGCTCCAGGGACTCGAGCCCATCGGAGCCAAGGGCGGAGAGCACATCCCCGTCGACTTCTTCGGCAACGACACCTGGGACATCGCCAGGCAGAACTCCATCAAGGCCAGCAAGTTCATCAGGAGCCAGGGACCCTTCATGCCCTCCATCCTCGGACCCGAGGAGATGGAGTACACCTCCAGGCCCGAGGTCCTGAGAGAGCTCACCGAGAGGTTCGAGGACCTTGAGTGAATTCCGCCCCCCGACGATCATCGTCAACTTCAAGGTCTACGCCGAGGTCGAAGGGACCAGGTCCCTCACCCTGGCGAAGACCTGCCAGAAGGTCTCTAAGGAGTCCGGAGTCGAGATAGCGGTCTGCCCGCCGGTCATCGGACTGGCCCTGGTCGCGCACACACTCGACATCCCGGTCTACTCGCAGAACGTGGACCCCCTGAAGCCGGGTTCCGGAACCGGATACGTTACGCCCTCGATGCTCCACTCCACGGACGTCAAAGGCACGCTGGTGAACCACTCGGAGCACAGGCAGCCCGCCGAGCAGGTGAAGACCTGCATCGACATGTGCAAGTACCTGAGCCTCGACGTGTGCGCCTGCGCCGAGTCCGTGGACAAGGCCAAGGAGCTCGCCGCCTTCGGGCCCCAGATGATCGCCGTCGAGCCGCCTGAGCTCATAGGTGGCGACATATCCGTCACCACGGCCAACCCCAGGATCGTCTCGGACACCGTGGACGCCGTCCACTCCGTTGACAAAGATGTCGCGGTCCTCTGCGGCGCCGGTGTCAAGACCGGAGAGGATGTCAAGACAGCCCTCGACCTGGGGGCCAGAGGCGTCCTGCTCGCTTCCGGAGTCGTCAAGTCCAGGGACCCCGAGGCTGTGCTCAGGGACCTCATCAGATACATCTGATCGAAACAGATTACCCCTCCTCGGAGGGGGAGCTTCCACCTTCTCGCTCTAATCCTCGTACTGCGACGAATGCCGTATTGGGGAAGAATCTACTGTAAGGTTCTACGTGGAGAAAGATAAGAGCAAAGGCGGATTCCTGTAGTTGGATATATTATTTTTCAACCAATTTCCGACTATTTCGACCGATTTCCATCCTATGGACAAATCCTGAGATGTATTTCTGGCAGATTACGGATATTGGACGACCAAGCCAGGTCTAAGAATCGTATATTGCTGCTTTCAGCATTGAGATTTATAATTCCCAATTCGAATCTTACATACATGGTTTGCATCTGCTCGTGCGGAAAGGAGTACGGATTCGAACCTGTAGGGTACTGGTGCTGCCCCCTGTGCTGGAGGCTCAACTACACCGGCGCCCCTTTCGAGGAAGTCTCCTCGCCAGAGATAGACCCCGATTCGGCTGAGGAGATGTACCGTTCGGATACGGACTTCGACCGGGAGGCCAACCTCAGCGCCCATTCGAACCCCGGTTCATGGAAGTCATGGTACGCGATAGGGATAGCGTACGCCCGCAGACTGAATCTGTTCCAGACCGGGATATTCTGGACCTGCTCCCTCTGCCTCATAGACAGGGATGACGTCGCCAGATCGTTCCTGGAAAGGACCAAGCGCATGTTCGTGGAGATCATGATTCGCGACCGCCTCAGGAACCGCAAGTACAACGCCCCGCATCTCGCATCGATGGAGTACCACTGCATCAGACGCTTTCCAGAGATGTCCGAGGGATACTGCAACAGTCTGGCCGACATGCTCTACGATTCCGCTTCGAGCCTTGACGTCGATACCCGCTTCAGCATGGTGAACCTCTGCTCGAGGATTCGCATCTCGGGCATGCCCGTGCATCCGGACCTCATCAGCTACAGGGACTGCCTGAAGCGCATTGTGGACGATGTGGACCGCTTCTGCTTCGAGACCGGGGACAACAGGTCCCGTCTCAGACGCGCAGTGTCCAAGCGCCACTTCCAGCTTTCCCTGTGGCTCACGATGCCGTACAGGGTCGCCCTGACGGACACGGAACGGGTCATCTCCGACACCAACGTCTCCGAGATAAGAAGGCTCGCCGCCCTTCAGCCAGACGACGGGACCGCTGGGTTCGTGAACCATCTCAACAACGCCATCCATAAGGGAGGGGAGCTGGCCCTCATGCGTGCTGAAAGAAGGCGCGACGAGGAGAAGGTGACCGAACTCGAAGACGATGTCTTCGAAGAGATCCGTCAGTATCTGGACAAGTACATCGCAGGCAGCCAGGACACGGTCCCCGAGAACAGGGTGATGACCGGTCCGCCTCAGTTGCCCGAGACCTCCTGGATGAGGGCCAGACGTTGAATCCCCGTCCTCTGAACATAGCGTTCATTATCTGGAGTTAACTTTAAATCCAATGTAATCGACTCCAGCCCAGTTTCACAGAGGTGTGGGAATGGACGGAATCGGAAGCGGAATAGGAAAACTCGGATTCGGACTCATGCGTCTCCCCGTGTTGGAGGACGGAAAGATCGACATCGAACAGACCAAGAAGATGGTGGATCTGTTCATGGAGGCTGGCTTCACGTACTTCGACACCGCCTGGGCGTACGCCGGCAGCGAGGACGCGATACGTCAGGCGCTTGTAGAGCGCTATCCCAGGGAAAGCTTCCAGCTCGCCACCAAGAACGCGGCATGGATCAACTGCAGCACCCGCGAAGACGCCGTCGCCCAGTTCGAGACCTCCCTTGAGCAGACCGGTGCGGGATACATAGACTTCTACCTCCTCCACAACCTGGGAGAGCACCGTACCAAATTCTTCGATGACTTCGACATGTGGTCCTTCGTCCGCGATCTCAAGGCTCAGGGCAAGGTCAGGCACATCGGCTTCTCAGCCCACTGCCGCGCCGACGAGCTGGAGCAGATCATCGTGGCCCATCCGGAGGCCGAGTTCGTCCAGCTCCAGATCAACTACGCCGACTGGGAGAGCCCCTCGATAGAATCGAGGAAGTGCTACGAGGTCGCCAGGAGACACAACCTTCCTGTGATTGTCATGGAGCCTGTCAAGGGTGGAATGTTGGCCAGTCCGCCCCAACCGGTCATAGACCTTCTCGAAAAGGCGGAACCGGGTTCTACGCCGGCATCCTGGGCGCTCAGGTTCGCCGCTGACCTCGATGGAGTGATCACGGTCCTCTCTGGAATGAGCAACGTGGAGCAGATGGGGGAGAACATCAAGGTCCTGAAAGGGTTCGAACACCTCTCCGAAGGCCAGAGGAAGGTCCTGGAAGAAGCACGCGTGATGATCGAGAAGTATCCCGTGATTCCCTGCACCAGCTGCGAGTACTGCTCCAAGGTCTGCCCCAAGAACATAGGTATCTCGGGCACATTCTATGCTGACAACCTCCTGACACTGTACGGTAACCTCCCTGCTGCCCTCAACCAGGAGGGGTGGCTGGTGGGAGGCCACGGCAAGGCCAGGGCGACCGAGTGCATCAAGTGCGGCAAGTGCGAGGACGCCTGCCCGCAGCACATCGCCATCAGGGAGATGCTGGACAAATCCGTCGCTGACCTTGGGCTTCAGTGACCGGGACGGGCTTGCGGGCCCATGCCCATCCTCCTGAACCCGCGCTCGGCCAGAACGTAGGCCATCAGACCGCCGACCATCGATCCGAACACCACCGCCCAGTAGATCCAGTACAGCGAGACCATCGCCCCCGCCGCGTACATCGCGATGAACACGAGGTTCCTGACGAAGGACATTGCCAGCGACCAGTTCGGGAGCGTGAGCGCCTGCAGCATGCTGGACCCCAGCGGGATCAGACAGTAGAACGGGATGCACAGACTGTAGATCCTGAGGGCGGTCGCCATCTCGCCCCTGAGGTACTCAGTCCCGTCGGAGTAGGTGAACGGGTAGAGGAACGGGTCGGGGATCACGAACAGCAGTGCTGTGAGCAGCAGAACCATCCAGGCGGAGAGCCTTATCGAGTAGCGGTAGGCCTCCTTCATCTTCTCCATGTCCCCGCGGCCGTAAGCGGCCGATGCCACCGGGACGAGAGCCGAACCCACCGCGTAGGCGGGCAGCAGGGCTATGTTGACGACCATGCTAGGCACGGAGTAGATTGCCAGCCCCTCGGATCCCGCGCACCAGATGACGAGGTAGTTCAGCACCAGGTTCATGGCGTACATGACCGTGTACTCCGCCATCTGCGGGACGCCCGCCCTGAGGACCGTCCTCATCTTCGCCGTGTCGAAGCGGACGTCGTCGCGGCCGAGCTTGATGTAGCTGGATTCACGATAGTAGTACAGACCGATCAGGGTGGAGATAACGGTGGCCAGGACGGTGGCCACGGAAGCTCCCGCAATCCCCATGCCCAGACCGTAAATCAGCACGGGATCGAGGACGATGTTCGCCACGGCCAGGACGACCATCATCACGGTGGACATCCTGGCAGCGCCCTCGCCCCTTATGAGACCCGCCACGGCCCCGTTGAGGATGAAGACGGGGGTGCCCACCATTATCCATATCATGTAGTCGTAGGAGACGTCGGTCACATCACCAGAACCCACTGCGACGAGGATGTCGCTGCAGAACAGGACCAGGATCGGGGTCAGCAGAATGCCGAAGACGAGGGAGAAGAGGATCGTCTGCATCGTGCCCTGGGACGCCTCCTTCCTGGAGCCGGCACCTATGAACCTGGAGACGACCGCGGCCCCACCGACGCCGAGTCCCGTTCCGAGACCGGTGATGACCTCGTAAAGTGGTGCGCATATGGCGGTGGCGGCGAGCGCGTCGGTGCCCAGCCCGGAGCACCACGCCCTGTCCGCGAGGGCGTTGACCTGTATGACCAGCAGGGCGACCAGCAGGGGAACGGTCATCGCCCTGATGGCCTTCTTCGGGTCCCCCATCAGCATGGACACGTTCCCTTCCGCGGACATGCTTCCGATATCGCTCTCCTGATGATTATAGCCTCGGTGGGTTCATATAGTTGAACACTTGTTCATCTGTTCAAGTGTGATACACCATGAAAGCCGTGTTCAAGCTGGAAGGACTGGACTGCGCCAACTGCGCAGCGAAGATCGAGAACGAAGTCAAGAAGATCCCGGGTGTGGAGGAGGCCAGCGTCGCCTTCATGACCCAGAAGATGACCATCGTAGCCGATGATGGAAGGATGGAGGGGATCGCGACCGAGGCCGCCAGGATCGCCAAGAAGGTCGAAGGCGACGTCCAGGTAGTCAGACTCAAATGAGATGATATCTTGAGCAGATTCGCATGGAGGATGGGCATCGGCGGCACTCTTTTCGCCGTCGGCCTCGTTCTCCACTACATCGTCGACGCCAGCGCGCTCGTACAGCTGGCGGTTCTCCTACCCGCCTACCTCATCGTCGGCTACGATGTGCTTCTGAAAGCGGCACGCAACATCGGCCACGGACAGGTGTTCGACGAGAACTTCCTGATGACGATCGCCACCCTGGGTGCGTTCCTGCTCTCGGCACTGCCGGGGGTCCATGAGGTCATGTTCCCCGAGGCCGTCGCTGTGATGCTGTTCTTCCAGGTGGGGGAGTGGTTCGAGAGACGCGCGGTCGGAAAGACACGCAAGTCCATTTCCGACCTGATGGACATCCAGCCGGAGGTCGCCCACGTCCTCAGGGACGGGGTGATGGAGACTGTAGATCCCGAGGAGGTCTCGGTCGGAGAGAGGATCGTCGTCCTTCCCGGGGAGAAGATCCCGCTGGACGGCACCGTCGTCGAAGGGACGTCCACCCTGGACACCCGCGCTCTCACGGGCGAGTCCATGCCCCGCGACGTCTGCCCGGGGGAGAACGTCGTGTCCGGCACCGTCAACCTCTCCTCCAAGCTGACCGTCGAGGTCATGAGGGAGTACGAGGACTCCACCGCCGCCAAGGTGTTGGAGCTAGTCGAGGACTCCGTTTCCAGGAAGGCTCCGACAGAGAAGTTCATCACCAGGTTCGCCAGGTACTACACCCCTGCGGTCGTGGGGGCCGCCCTGGTCATCGCAGTGGTACCCGGCCTGATCCTGGGAGACTGGATGACATGGGTTTACAGAGCCCTCACCTTCCTCGTGGTGTCCTGCCCGTGCGCCCTCGTCATCTCCGTGCCGCTAAGCTACTTCTGCGGCATCGGAGCGGCGTCCAAGCTGGGTATCCTGGTCAAGGGAGGGAACTTCCTCGAGGCCCTTTCCAAGGCCGACACAGTCGTCTTCGACAAGACGGGGACGCTCACCGAGGGCAGGTTCGAGGTCTCCAAGGTCCATGCCACGGAGATGGCGGAGGACGAGCTCCTCACGACGGCCGCCCAGGCGGAGTCCGTGTCCAATCATCCCATCTCCAGGTCAATCATAAGCACACAGAAGGATGGCTTCAGCGCATCCGAGGTGGAAAATGCTGAGGAGATCCCCGGAAAGGGAGTCAGGGCCGTCATCCACGGGAGGACCGTCCACGTGGGCAACCACAGACTCATGAATGAGATCGGTGCGGACTACTGCGCCGAGGAGGTCGCCGGAACCAACGTCCATGTCGCGGTGGACGGCCGCTACATGGGGCACATCGTCGTGTCAGATGTGGTGAAGGCCGACGCCGAGGAGGCAATCTCCGCTCTGAAGGTGGCCGGGGTCAGGAGGACCGTCATGCTGTCCGGTGACTCCGCCAGGATCTGCACAGACGTCGGCACCAGACTCGGCATAGACGACATCCGCTACGAGCTTCTGCCGGCCGACAAGACCGACGCCCTGGAGATGGTCATGAGCGACTGCCCGGAGGGTTCCTCCGTGGTCTACGTGGGCGACGGGATCAACGACGCACCTTCCCTGGCTCGCGCTGACATAGGCATCGCCATGGGAGGACTTGGTTCCGACGCCGCCATCGAAGCGGCGGACATCGTCATCATGGACGACGCCCCCTCTAAAATCCCCACCTGCATCGACCTGTCGAAGAGGGTCAACCGCATCGTGATCCAGAACATAGTCTTCGCCCTCGGCGTCAAGTTCATCCTGCTGGCCCTGACCCTGTTCGGTTACACCAACATGTGGATGGCGGTGTTCGGGGACGTCGGAGTCTCCGTGATAGCCATAGTCAACGCCATGAGGTGCCTGAACGTGTCCAGGTACCAGCCCAGGGATCGTGTGCCTGTCGGCACCCCGACGAATGCTTAAACCACTGAAACCCGACCGAAAACCGGCCGGGCGCGACGGCCTCCGATACCCTTAACCGCGCGCTCGGCCTTCCTTACCTCATGGATGCACTCGGCAAATCTCTGGCCATCGTGATGGCGGTCGCAGCCGTCATCTGCATCGTACCCGTCCTCTCGGACACCGCTGACGCGGCGGGGGAAATGGACGGACTGATGCTCTATGAAGTCAACCCGTTCGACAACGAGGGCGTCTCCGTGTACAATTACGGAAACTCCTCTGTCGATCTGAAGAACTACAAGATATCAGACAACATCAAGCTAGAAAGCGGCGAAGGATACATCAACTTCACACAATCCATAACCGTAAAACCTGGAACCTTCGTGGTCATAGCCCAGGATTCTGGCGCAGACAGCCTCTTCACCGACAGAGACGGCATCGAAGTGTATTATATCGGTTCCAACGGCATCGAGACCGAGGGTCGCTTCGAGCTCGCAAACGGCGGAGACGAGGTGTTCCTGTTCAGAGGGGACAGCATCGTCGATACCGTATGCTACGGTAGCAAACTGATTGACGATCCGCAGCTCTGGGCCAGCGACTACTCCTTCTCCCAGAGGACCGACACGTTCTTCCAGAGACAGGGAACGTACGACACTGACAGCGAGGACGACTGGTTCAACTACGTCCCCGGTCTCACGAACAAGGAGTTCGATCCCGAAAACCCCTTCACTGCGACTGTGACGCCATTCATGTTCCCCAACGACGGTGGAATACCGATATATCAGGCCCTACAGTCGGCTGACAAGTCGATCTACATCACCATGTATCAGCTCACCAACAGGAACGTGTACGCCCTTCTCTCAGACATCCTCGAGAACAACGAGGGCTTCGACATGAAGCTGCTCATCGAGGGTGACTCCCTGGGAAGGGACATCGAGGAGGATGTCCCGTACCTGAAGATGCTCGTCGACAAGGGAGCCGAGGTCAGACTCATAGGCGTTGCCGACGGTTCCTCATCCAACCGTTTCGACTACGTGCACGCGAAGTACGCCGTCATCGACTCCGAGACAGTGGTGGTCACTTCGGAGAACTGGACCGGTCCGAACCTTAACGGACACATAGACGATGATGTCTACAGAGGTGACAACGGAAACCGTGGCTGGGGAGCGGTGATCGATTCCGTGGAGTACGCAGAATACATGACGTCCGTGTTCCAGATGGACTATAGCACGTCCTACGGCGATGTCAAGAACCTCGCCGACGTGTTCCCCAACGCTGTGGCAGCCGACGACTACGACTTCGTGGAGCCGGAGAACGCGACGTTCACCAGCTACCAGAACGTCAGTGTAGTCCCTGTCCTATCCAACGATAACTCCTACGAAGCCCTCGAGTACTACTTCGGACTTGCCGAGGAGCGCCTCTACGCACAGCAGCAGAGCCTCAGCTCCAGCTACATGGACTTCTACGACGGGAGGTCGCCTGTCTCCCTCATGAACCAGCGCGCCAACGACGGGGTCGACTGCAAGCTCATGCTCGACGACTCGGTGACCAGTGCGGACAGCGTGGTCTACCGCATCAACTCCTCCACATCCGTGGAGGCGGCGGTAATGGACTCCAACCCCAACCTACACAACAAGGGAATCATCGCGGACGACTATGTGTGGGTGTCCTCGGTCAACTGGACCCCCACCTCATTCCACGAGAACAGGGAGTGCTGTGTTGTCATACAATCCGCCGCAATCGCCGACTACTATGCCGAGGAGTTCATCCAGGACTTCTACCGCGACTTCGACTTCTACGGGTTCAGCGTGGACATATCGGAAATCCAGGACAGCTACGTCAGCGGTGTTGAGGCAACCTTCTCGGTGAGTGTCGCTCCGGAAGGGGATTACACCTACATCTGGGATTTCGGAGACGGAAGCGAGCCCTTCGAGGATCTCTCCCGTGTGGCCTACACCCCTATCGCCACCGGTGATGGGGAGTCGCGCCAGCTGACTGTCACGGTCGTGAACTCCGAGGGAGAGCGTGTGTCCGTTTCCAAGACATACTTCGTGGGACCGGAGAGCGTCGTTCCCCCTGAGGATCCGGATGTGCCGGGAGACACCGAAACAGATGAGACGGTCGGAGACATCGGCCAGCTGATCTCCGACAACCTGTACATACTGGCACCCCTGATAGTCATCATACTCGGAGCCATAGCAGCCGTGAGCAGGTCCGGCAGCAAGAAGAGGTCCACTAAGAAGAGGAAGTGATCCGGACGTACTACATCAGGAAAGCGACGGCGAAGGACCTCGACGGTATCTTCGCCGTCATAAACCTCAACCTCGACGACTACTTCGCCCCCGAGGCCATCGGATTCTTCCTGTCCCAGTGGCCGGAGGGGCAGTTCGTCGCCGAGAGCTTCACCGGACGGATCGTCGGGGCACTCTGCGCCGCGAAGCTCGGCGGGAACCGCGCCTCCGTGTCGCTTCTCGCCGTGGACTCCTCGGTCAGGGGCCACGGCGCTGGCAGCTCCCTCCTGGACGCCCTTAGGCGCACCTGCATGATGGAGGGCGTGTCGACGATACAGCTGGAGGTGCGCACCACGAACTCGGCCGCCATAGACTTCTACAGGCGCAGGGGGTTCGCGATAGCCGAGACCCTTCCGCATTACTACAACGACGGCGGTGACGGGTACAGGATGGTCTCCGCCACCTACGGCAGGAACATCAGTCCTTCTTGAGCAGGATGTAGACCACCATCGCACCGACGAGGACGATGACGGCCGCCAGGGCGATGTTTATCGCATTGTCCGACAGGACGTTGCCCTCGCTCTCGTCGATCCCCTCGGGCGACACTGTCGACAGGTAGTAGACGCCGGTCCCGTTAGCCTTGAACGTTATCTCACCGTAGGACCTGTCTACGACCTCCGTCTGGATGCTCTCGCCGGTCTCCTCGTCGACATGGTACACGTAGCAGGTCACGTCCGAACCGAGTGAGCACGAAACTGTGACCTCGATCGACATGGACTCCAATACGCCGGAGTCTATCCCGATGACGTCCAGATCGTATGCCCCGAGGGTGTCGGACCCATCCACCTCCCTCAGGCCCACCAGGAACCTGTCGCCACCGATGTACAGGGTGTCGGGAGCGGTGATGGTGACCTCCCTGTCCCCGTTCTCCAGGAGCACGGATATGCGGCTTATGTAGACGGTGCTGTCCGTCCTCAGGATGACCGTGTCGTCGTCCGATGCCATGACGTCGATCCTCCCGTCCGCGGGACTGACGTTGATGCAGTAGGCGACGAACCCGTCCCCGAGGGGCTCGTTCCCGGAGATGTTGCCTCCCTCCCTCTTCTCGATGATGCCGGAGTTGACCAGGTCGCCGTTGTTTACGATGGCCCCCACGAGATAGATCTGCCCCGTGGTGACAAGCCTCCCTCCCTCTGCGACCGTGAAGGTGGAGCCGGAGCTGACGGTCATCTGGGCGTTGACGTAGAGGTACTGTCCGACCTGGACGGTGAGGTTGTTGGCGGACATCCAGACACCGCCGTCCCCGTAGACGGGCTGTCTTGCGGAGGAGCCCGAGAGGTAGTAGTCCGAACTGATGGCCTTGGTCCTCGGCGTCCCACCGACTGTGTACGAGTTGAACTGGTAGACGTTGCCCTGTGTCCTGTTGGAGGTCATGAAGCATGTGTCCGGGATCAGGGGCATATCGCCGGCGTCGATCTCCACGTTGGTGGATGCGGAGGCCAATGCCACATCGCCGTTCCAGAGCCTCGACGGCAGGTCCAGGATGCCTGCGCCGATGATGGCCTGACGGACCTTCACCGACTCGTCGACGGTGACGTGCACATCTCCCTGGACGTAGAAGGTGTTCAGGTTGGACAGGTAGGTGTTGCTGCCGTTCTCGGTGTCCGCACCGATGCAGAAGTAGTCCACGGACCCGCTGCGGAAGTCGTAGGTCAGGGTCCCGACGACGGACTTCTCGTTGGTCATGTAACCGACCGATCCGCCTCTGAGCTCCACGTTCACCGAAGCGTACCTCCCGTTGGAGCCTGTGGTGAGCATCCTGTCGACGGTCATCCCGTTCCCGATGATTACGTCCATGGACGACACGGACACCATGTCCTCAGTTGGGATCAGGTCGCCGATCGATCCTGAGGAGAGGACGAGCTCCACGTTGCCCAGGGGACCGAACATGAGGGTGTACGAGTTCTCCAACTGGGATTCGAGCGAGTACGGAACGGTCAGCACCCTGAGGTCGGATAGGGATCCGCCATACATCTCGAACCTGACGTCCACAGGGGTCACGTCGTCGACGGTGTCGGTCTGGATCAGCGCCAGGTTACCCAGGTCGCCCCCGACCATCACGACGGTGAGATTCCCTGATATCTCGGAGAGGCGGGCGAGGTTCGGGCTGGACCCCTGCGTGACCGAGGACACCTCCCACTCGTACCCGGATGCCGATGAGTCTGAGGGGACCCTGTGGGTGATGTAGACGGACGACCTGGTGCCCTCGGAAATGATGTAGTCGGCGTAGCCGTACTCCTCCACCAGTTCCTGGTCGACCGGCGGCGCCTCGGACGACGGTGCGAACGAGAGCGAGATGATTAGCACGGCCGAAACGGCGATGAGAGCCAGAAGCGGACGGCTGATGCCGGACGACGTCATGGGGACGTGATTGGGCTGCTCGGTTAAATGGTATGCGGAGGACGCTCGGAGAATCCGCCGGGCGTCCTCCCGTGTTGGAGTTTAGTTGAACATCGAGTCGTCGAGATGCTCAGTCTGGAAGTAGTACGAGGACCTCTCCTTCTGGGCGGAGGTGACGTCCTTGGACAGGCCCTTGTTGTAAGAGCCATACCTCTCGCGGATCTGCTCCTCCACGCTCCTGGACCTCCTGAGTGCCCTGCGGATATGGTCGCCCGTGATGAGCGGGGCGTCCTCCATGACGGCGATGTCGCCCGCCGCGCGGATGAGTCCCCCCAGCTCCCTCAGCCTGAGGGTCAGGGCGTTGTTCTGGTTGTCGGCCTTGGCCCTGGCCTTGCCCTCCTGGATGATGAGCTCCACGGCCTCCACGGTGGCGTGGGGGATGTGCCCGTCGAGGTTGACCTCCTGGGCGACGAACTGGGCGTACTTGGCGCGGTTGCGCGGGGTGTCGGGCATGGCGATGTCCACCAGCACCTCGTAGCCGCCACCGATAATCCTCGACCTAAGCGGGGAAAGGATGTTCTCCAGGTCCTGGATGTTGCACGCGGCAACCAGGATGAAGTCGCAAGGGACGTCGTCCACCTTGACACTGGCGCCGGCGGACTGGGGGTTCCTCCCGACTATGGGGAAGACCTTGTCCTGCATGGCGGTGAGGATGTACCTCTGGAGGTCCCCCAGATGGGAGATCTCATCGATGAACAGAACGCCCTCGTGGGCCTCGTGGATGGACCCGGCGACGATCCTCTCGTAGGCGGGCGTCCCGAGCTTCTCGTGGCCGCCGTAGGGGTCGTGCCTGACGTCTCCGAGGAGCTCGGTCTCCGAAGCACCAGTGGCCAGGACGAACGGGTCCCTGTGCAGCTTCACAAGGACCTTCTCGTTGCTCGTCCTGGTGAGCTCGGACCTCTTGTCGATGGCCTTCTGGTCGAGCATGCGGATCCTGTCGCCAGCCCTCTCGAAGATGACGACCTCCTCGACGCCGTCGCGGGTGCGGGTGGTGTGCACCTTCTCCTTGCCAGCGGTGGCCTCGGGAAGGGCGACCTCCAGCATCCCGCCCAGGAGGTCCTGGAACGGGTTGTTGCGCTTGACGCCGTCGAGCTTGCTCTGGCTGCAGTGGGGGCAGGTGAGGTCCGTGGGCAGGGAGTACCTGCCGCAGGACTTGCACCTGTATCCCAGGTGCTCCGCCACGTTCGGAGGTGCCTCCTCCGGTTTCAGGAGCACTCCCACAGACTCGGCGCGGATGTTCTCCTCGCGTTCGACCTCCTCGGCCTCGAGAACCTCCAGGAACGGCCTCTCGGGGTTCTCGGGGTTCTTTATCACCCTGACCTCCTGCCTGGGCTGGGGCAGGTTCATCGAGAGCGCGCGTGCGATCATCGACTTCCCGGTGCCCGGCGGTCCCACGAGCAGGAGGTGCCTGCGCTGCTTGGCCGCTATCTTGGCGAGCTCGATGGCCTCCTCCTGCCCCAGGACGCGGTCCAGGGGGTCGGAGGGGATCAGTATCTCGTCGGTGGACGACATCGTGACGAAGTCGTCCCAGGTCTCAACGGGTCTCTTGTCCGTCATGTGAATCTCTTTCGGGATCAGTAGAGGTCTTCCTTCGTCCAGATGGTGATGTCGGCGGGCATCTTGGTGATGTTGCCCCTCCTGGTTCCGACGATGGTGGTGATTCCCTTGTCCGCGGAGACGTCGAGGATCCTCTGGGAGATGACGCCGTCGAAGACGATGGCGACAACGTTCTCGGAATCCTCCTTCAGGGAGTTCACCAGGCTCTTGACGGCGACCTCGCGGATAACCGTGTTGCCCTCGGCCAGCACCTTGGCGTTGTGGGTGGTGGAGAGGTCGAGGAGCATGTCGCGGAACTCCTGCTGCTCGGGGGTGAGGACCTTGTCGCTGGACCTCTTGCCGCGGAGGGACCTGGTCTTGGTCTCCTTCTTGGGCTTCTCCTCCTTGGACTTCCTGGGTTTCTCCTCGGTCTCCTCGGCGGGTGCCTCCACGGGCTCGGCGGCCTCGACGGGCTCCTCGCGGACCATCAGGTGGGTCTCGCCCTTGACGGCGAGGGACCTCTCCGCGGCGGGCATCTCGATGACGTCGGGGACCTCCTCGGATTTCTCCTCGGTCTCCTCGGCGGGTGCCTCCGCGGGCTTCTTCCTGTACTTGTCGATGGCGTCGGAGTTGAAGCGCTCCTTCCTGGACTCCCTCTCGCGCCTCTCCTCGCGGTCCTTCCTGCGCTCCCTGTGCTCCTCGTCGCGGTCCTTCCTGCGCTCGGAGCGCTCGCGGCGCTCGTGCCTCTCCTCGCGGTCCTCGTCCTCCTCGATCTCCTCGAGGGACCTCTGCTCGGTGACCAGTCCGTTCATCTCCATGTACTGGTCGCCGGGGACCTTGTTCCTGAGGCATTTGATGATCTGCTTGGCGGTGAGCTCCTCGACCTCGTGGGCGCGGGGCGCACGGGCGACGAAGTCGACCTCTGCAACCTGGAAGAGCTCCCTGAGGATGAGCTCCCCTCCCCTGTCACCGTCGACGAAGGCCGTGGCGACCCTCTCGCGGGACAGCTCCTGGACGGTCTTGGGGATGTTCGTTCCCTCGACCGCGATGGCGTTCTTGATCCCGGCCTTGAGGAGGTTGAGGACGTCGGACCTTCCCTCGACGATGATGATCGCCTCGGAGTCCTTCACGTTGGGTCCGGCGGGGCACCTGTCCTTTCCGTAGGTGGTGATCTCCTCCACCTGGACGCTCTGCCTGACGCTGTCGGTGAGGTCGAAGCTGGATCCCTTGGACTGCCTGATGAGCTCGTTGAGCAGCTCCTTGGCGCGCTCCACGACCTTCTCCCTCTTGGTCACGCGGACATCCTCGATGCCGAGGACGTGGATGGATGCCTTGCAGGGTCCGACGCGGTCGACGGTCTCGAGGGCGGACGCGAGGATGACTGTCTCCACCTGGTCGAGGCTGGATGACATGTAGATGATTCCCTCGGACTTGCCGCCTTTGGAAGTGACCTCGACCTCGATCCTTCCGATCCTGCCGGATTTCTGGAGGTCCCTGAGGTCGAGCTCGTCTCCGAGCAGTCCCTCGGTCTGACCGAAGATGGCGCCGACAACATCGGGCTTCTCGACGATTCCGTCGGCGTTGATCTTCGCTTTAACCATGTACTTCGTTGTGTTTGGATCTATATTCATGAGCACCCTCCTGGGTGTTGAGGAGGGAAAAGCACTTTTGCTCCTGCTGATTCCTTTGCGTACTCCCCGGACCTCCGCGGTCCGAGTACGTCTTACTTTAACCAAACCGGATACACGTCATTTGCCAGGTCGGAGCCCCGTTGCCCGCGTGTTCCGGTGTTCGCCGCATTCAAGGCGAGTGATGATTGTGATGATGTGACAGGAGGGATACAGTGCACTCCCTCGCGCATCCGTATGTATAGGTTATTTATAAAGATGATGTGAAAATGGTTTGTCTGGGGCGTTTTTCACCGCTTAACGGCGTGACATCTCAGGCGTCCGACATGCTGACGAGACGGATCCCGGGGATCCCGGAGCATATGCGGACGGTCTCCGCGTCGCAGGTGAAGAGCAGCACCTGCATCTCTGCCGACATCTCCGCCAGCGCCCTGCAGGCGCCCTCCTTCCTCTCGGAGTCGAACGGCAGAAGGACGTCGTCCAGTATCACGGGCACCTCGCCCCCGCCCATCTCCTTGGCCACCGCCAGCTTGACCGACAGCAGCACCTGGGCCCTGAGGCCGGAGCTCCAGGCGCCGATCGGCTTGACCTTGTCGCCCGAACGGACCGACAGCTCCTGGAGACGGGGATCGGTGTCTATCCTGTACCTCCCGCCAGTCATCATCGACAGGTACCTGTCGGCGGTGGATATGACCCCCGGCTGCACCTTCGAGTATATCTCCTCGCACGCCGCATCGGCTATGGCCGAGGCCAGAAGACCGACCGCGCCCTCGTCTAGGACGTCGTGGAGCTCCGATTCCAGCTGGGCCCTGCGGTCCATCATCCTCTCGAGCTCCTGCGTGTCAAGGATGGCCCTCATCCTCTCCTCCAGCGCACCGATCTCCTCGCGGATGCCTCCGATCTCGCCTGTCACCGTGTCACCCTCGTACGTCACTGGGCACTCGGGGACGTCGGGGTCGAGCCCCGCCTTCGCGATCGCCTCGCGGAGCACTCCGATCTCCCTGTCTATCTCTGCGGCGCGCTTCGTCTTCCCGAGACAGCTCCTGAAGCCGTCCTCGCCCGCGTACCTCTGCGTGAAGGACAGGAGCCTGTTGCCGGCTGTCCCCTGCTCCATCCTGGCCCTCATGATCTCGTTGTCGGTCCTGCCGATGGCTGCCACGGCGTCCCTGGCCTTAAGCAGGAAGGAGACGTCGTCCCCGATGCCGAACGTGTCCATCCCGAGGTCACCCATTATCGAGAGCACGTCGTCCTCGAACGACGACATCCTCCGTCTGAGTTCCTCCGCCTCCCGAGAGCCGTCGTCCCCCGTGTCCTCGGAGACGGTGGCCCTGACCTCTGCCGGCTTCCTCATCCCCAGGGCGGCGAATGCTGCACCGGCCACGGAGATGACGATCGCCAGAGGGTCGACGAGGATGGCGGCCAGCACACCGACCACGGCGAGTACCGCTCCCAGAACGACCAGGCCTAGGCCCCCAGAACCCTTCTTCGCGGCGGGCTGCGGATCAGGCCGCACCCCGATGCGGCGGCTATCCTCCAGCTGGCGAAGTCTGCGGGAGTCCTCCCTGTAGACCTCGAGCCTTCCCGGAAGGGCCTCGATCGCCTTGGAATGGGCGGACACCCTGCGCCTGTCGGCCCCCATCAGGTCGGTCTCCTCCTGAGCCCTCCTCTCCGTGAGGGACCTGAGGGCCGCCTCTGCCCGGGCAGACTCCGACTTCAGCCTCTCGAACTCCTCACGGTCTGCTTCCGTCACTGGGACGAAGTCCCCCAGATTACTGCGCTCCTCCTCCAGTGCGGACAGCCTCTCGTAGTTGCCCCGGTTGGACTGGTAGACGTCGTGGACCCTCTTCGCCTCCACGGACCTCTCGGATTCCGCAGAGAGCTCCCCGAGCCTGGAGCCGAGCTCCTTCCTGCGGGCGTCAAGGGCGCCGTACTGGTCGGTCACAGACCTGGCCTGGGCGATGTCCTCCTCGAGTTTGTCGATCTCGGATTCGAGCGCGATGACCCTGCTGCGGGAGTTCGACCTCTTCCCGAGGTTCGTCTCCCACTTCTCCGCGGCCGCATCCCTTGCGGCGGGCATGGACTCCCCGCCGGGGACCGTCAGGAACCTGGACCTTATGCCGCCCTCCGTGAGAACCCTCTCGTCGTCCAGGTCGCGGGACGTCATGGCGAAGACGCTCCTGTAGAGCTGGGGGTCGTCGGTGCCCGTGGGCATGACTGGCCTCTCCCCCTCCACCGACCTGTAGGTGAGACTGACGGTCCGGGTCTGGCCGTCCTGCTCGTACGTCAGCGTTCCGGAGTCGGACTTGTCCCTCTCCGGGTACTGGTTCCTCTTGTTGGAAGGCACCAGGACGGAGCGGATGAACTCCATGGTGGTGGTCTTGCCGCTCTCGTTGGGGCCGTGGAAGACGGTCATCCCATCCGAAAGTTCGTACCTCCTTTCGCGGAGCGCCCCGAAGGAGCGGATGTTCACGCCGCGCACCCTCATCTCGTTCCCTCCAGCCTCGCAACGAGGAATCCTGTTGCCGTCTCCACAAGTTCTGTGAGCCTCTCGTCCGACAGCGACTCGAAGTAGTCCCTGTGCCTGGCGGCGATCTGGTTCGCTGTTATCACCGAGATGATCGCGTCCCTGCCGGAGGACGCCATCTCCCTGCCCGCCGCGATGGTCTTGGCGGTCATGTCCGAACCCGATGCGCGGGAGTCCATGTCTATTTCAGGGGCGGTGTCCACGTCCAGTTCGCAGACCGTGCATCCCAGGACCTTGGAGAGGTACTCGGCGTTCTCGGACGTGTGGAGCCTGAGCATCGCGTCGAGATCCCCTGAACCGGTGAACGTGACGCGGACGATGTCTCCCTCCGACACCTTGCCGCGGATGTCGGATATGACGTCCTCCATCCCCTTGCCCGTTATGTCCACGGCGATGTCCCTCCACACGATCCCCTGCGTGGGGAAGAAACGGAGATCGGAGACCCTGCCCCCGTCGACTGTGACGAGATAGCATCCCTTCTCACCGGACTCGGAGATCTTCCTCCCCTGGATGTTGCCGGGGTACACCACGTACGGGTTCTCCGATAGCACGGCCCTCTTGTGGACATGCCCGATGGCCCAGTAGTCCACTCCCCTCCCCAGCATGTCGGCGAGCCTGCACGGGGAGTAGTCGTACTGCGCGCCGACCGAGTCCACGTCGCAGTGCATGCACGCGACCGTGAACCTGTCGGGAGAACCGGACATCATCGACGGGAGGTTGCGCTCCTCGTGCCAGTCCGCGAAGCTGACCCCTGCGATCTCCACCCCGTCCAGCCCGTCGAGCTCGATGTACTCCGGCTCGGTCCCGAACTCGTGGACGTTCTCCGGGTACGGGATGCTGGACTCCCAGGAGGTGTGCGGGTCGTGGTTCCCGCGGGATATGAAGCAGGGGATTCCCAGACGCCTCAGCTCCGAGGCGAACCTGTGCCTCGTGGCAGGGGTTATCGTGGACTCGTCGAAGGCGTCTCCGGCTATGACCATGAAATCCGCCTTCTCCGAGATCGCCAGGTCGACTATGCGGGAGAAGGACTGGAAGACCGACTCCGTCATCCTCTCGCCCATGGCGGGGTCCTTCGAGGACACCCCCTTGAACCTGCTCCCCAGATGCAGGTCCGCGCAGTGAACGAATCTGAAGTGTGCACCCATGCCTGCTTCCAGCGGTTTCCTGTATTATAAAGCGAACCTGGGGGTCACCGAACAGGGTGCCCTCAGGAGGGCATAGCCAGACATCCGGAAGGCGGACCGAATACCCTCCTCGGATGCGCGACCCTTATTATCTGGATTAACCATCCATCTACCGGAGAGCCACATGGACTGCATCAAGAAGAAGGTGAACGAGGAGCTGAAGGCCGGATGGATCGGCCCCAACCTCCAGTGCGACTACCACCCCAGCCATTTCACCGGACAGGACTGCACTTTCTGCTACTGCCCGTTCTACCCCTGCGAGGACACAGACCTCGGGGACTTCATCGTGGGGAGGCGCGGACAGAGGATCTGGAACTGCTCCGACTGCCTCTTCATACACCGCACCCCCGTGGTCAAGTACGTTCTATCCGAAGTAGAGCGCCTGGGCATCACCGAGGCGGGGGACCCGCGCTTCGCCGACATCCTGGCATCGGCCAAGGACAAGTTCTACAGGAAGGGCAGGGCCCTGATGGTCGTGGGGGCAACATCCGACGCCGGCAAGTCCGTCACCGTGGCCGCCCTCTGCAGGATACTCCACAGGAGGGGGTTCCTGGTCGCACCCTTCAAGAGCCAGAACATGAGCCTCAACTCCAAGGTCACCCGCTCCGGCTCCGAGATCGCCATGATCCAGACCCTCCAGGCCAAGGCGGCAGGGCTCAAGAACCCGGACGCACACATGAACCCGATACTCCTGAAGCCGAAGGGGGACACCGTGTCCCAGGTCATGGTGCTGGGTCAGCCCTACGGGGACTACAACGTCACCGACTACTACGGGGAGTTCGTGCCCGGCCCCGGCAGGGAGATCGTCAGGGAGAACATCGACTTCCTGAAGGGGAGGTACGACTTCGTGATCATGGAGGGCGCGGGCTCGCCCGCGGAGATCAACATCTACGACAGGGACATAGCCAACATGGGCGCAGCCGTGATAGCGGACGCCGACGTCATCCTCGTGGTCAACGTGGAGTGGGGCGGGTCCTTCGCGTACGCCCTGGGCACCATAGAGCTCATACCCGAGCAGGACCGGAAGCGCATCAAGGGGGTTGTCTTCAACAACCTCCGCGGGAGGCCCGACGGCTTCAAATCGGCCATCCCGGAGTTCGAGAGGATATCGGGCATCCCCGTCCTCGGCGTGGTCCCCCACGCGGACGTCACCCTCCCTTCGGAGGACTCCGAGGCCCTCAGGGGGGTCCGCGGCAAGGGCGAGGGGAAGTGCATCGTGGGCGTCATCAGGTTCCCCAGGATAGCCAACTTCACCGACCTGGACCCTCTGTTCCTGGAGGACGTATCCGTGAGGTTCGTCGAGAAGCCGTCCGACCTGGACGGTGTCGACGCCGTCGTGCTCCCGGGCACCAAGAACACAGTCAACGACCTCAGATGGATGGACGAGAGGGGCATATCGGACAGGATCCGCGGGCTCCGCGGCAAGGTCCCCATCGTGGGGATCTGCGGCGGGTACCAGATGATGGGGTCCGTCCTGGACGACTCCCAGGGCATCGAGGGCGGCGTCCCGGGCACGGTCATGCAGGGCCTCGGGCTCTTCGACAACAGGACCGAGTTCGGGGAGTACTCCAAGCGCATCGTCAACAACACCGCCGAGATGCTGGTGGGCGACGGAGGGGAGGTGACCGGCTACGAGCTGCACATGGGCACCACGGAGGTCGCCGAGAAGCCTCTGTTCGAGATCAAGAACCTGTTCACGAAGGACAGGCAGCTGGAGGGCTCCGTCCGCGAGGACGAGATGCTCTTCGGAACCTACTTCCACGGGGTCTTCGACAGGATGCCCTTCAGGAAGTACTTCCTCTCGTTCGTCACTCACGACGGGGAGAGGGTGGACACCTCCGACACCAGGGACTACGACGACATCGTCGAGGACAACATCGAGAGGCTGGCGGACGTCTTCGAGGAGAACCTGGACATGGACGCGGTCCTCCGCATCCTGGGGGTGGGGGAATGAAGGGGATACTGGTCCTCGGCACCTCCTCCGGCGCCGGGAAGACGACCTTCTGCGCCATGCTCTGCAGGTACCTCGCCAGAAAGGGCATGGACCCGGCACCGTTCAAGGGCCTCAACCTCTCGCTGAACTCCTACGCCACGAAGGACGGCGGGGAGATCGGCATCGGCCAGGCGTTCCAGGCCTGGTCGGCTGGGCTGGAACCCGAGACGGACATGAACCCCGTGCTCCTCAAGCCATCAGGGAACGGCGTCATCCAGATGGTCCTCAACGGGAAGCCGGAGATGGACATCAGCGAATCCCGCCCCATGGACCGCGGAACGGCCATGTCCGAGGCGGCGGCCGCCATGGAGAGGCTCGGCGGGAAGCACGGCATCCTCGTGTGCGAGGGCTCCGGGTCCCCCGTGGAGCTGAACATGATGGACCGCGACATCGCCAACGTCGGTCTGATGCGCGAGACCGGGATCAACGCGATACTGGTGGGCGACATCGAGAGGGGCGGGGTCTTCGCCGCGATATACGGCACCTGGAGGCTGATCCCCGAGGACGTCCGCGGACAGCTCAGAGGGTTCGTGATCAACAGGTTCAGGGGCGACGCCTCCATACTCAGGGACGGCATCGTCCGCATCGAGGAGCTCACCGGCATGAGATGCCTGGGCGTGCTGCCGTACATGGACCTCAGGTTCCCGGAGGAGGACTCGCTGTCCGACTCCAGCGGCAGGCTGAGCGGCCAGGACGCGCGCTCCGCGTTCATGTCGAACATCGACGAGTTCACCGACGCCGCGGAGGCCGCCGGGTTCGACTTCGACTCGCTGCTGGGGATGTCCGGGGAGTGATCATCCGCCGGACGCGACCCTGACGGCGCGGACCTCGGCGTCCTCGGGAGGCACTGTGTCCATCGGGACCGGCCTGCCCCCGATCATGAAGATGAACGCGTCGGGGTGCTCGCCCGCGGAGGACACCGCCTCCTGGATGGTCGACCCCTCGGGCACGTCCACGGCACGCTCGGTGAAAACTACCTTCGCCATGGTCCCGCCAAGGCGGACAGCCTATTTATCGATGGGGTCGGACCCGTATAACATGGACGTGCCATCCAGCCATCCCCGTCCAGTCTGGGTTCCGACGGCTCACGAAGGTTACTTAATACTCTACCGCCTACGGCAGGTAATCAACCTCACTGTCAACTGGCCGTTCAGTGGCCGTTTCACCGGACACACGTCCGAACAACCAAACCGCTTCGGGGAGAGAAGAGCATGAACAGCGATTACAAGAGATACATCGAGAGGAAGGCCGAGATCTGCATGTCCGCGGACAGCTTCTCCCCCGACCTCTACGAGAAGTACGATGTCAAGAAGGGCCTGCGCGACTCCAAAGGCAACGGCGTCGTGGTCGGACTGACCACCGTGTCCGAGGTCAACGGGACCAACAAAGTCGACGGGGTCAAGGTGCCCTGCGAGGGCAGGCTCAAGTACCGCGGCTACGACATCCGCGATCTCGCCAAGGGCTTCCTCAACAAGCGCTTCGGCTTCGAGGAGTGCACCTATCTCCTGCTGTTCGGGTCGCTCCCCGACGCGGAGCAGCTGGAGGAGTTCAAGTACTACCTGGCCGAGCAGAGGAGGCTGCCCAACACCTTCGTCAGGGACGTCGTCATGGTGGCGGCCGGCAAGGACATCATGAACTCCATCACCAGATGCATCCTCACCCTGGCGTCCTACGACAAGAAGGCTCTGAACAACAGCCTCGACAACGTGATCAGCCAGTGCATCTTCCTCATCAGCGTGTTCCCGATGCTGACGGTGTACAGCTACCACGCCTACAACCACTACATCAACGACGAGAGCATGTACATCCACAGGCCGGACCCCAGGCTCTCCACGGCGGAGAACATCCTCCGCATGCTCAGGCCCGACAAGTCCTACACCTACCTGGAGGCAACCGTCCTGGACCTCGCCCTGGTCCTGCACATGGAGCACGGCGGAGGGAACAACTCCACCTTCACCACCAGGGTCACCACGTCGTCCGGGTCGGACACGTACGCGGTCATCGCGGCCGCCATGTCCTCCCTGAAGGGACCGAAGCACGGCGGCGCCAACCTCAAGGTCATGGAGATGGTGGAGGACATCAAGAAGCACGTCAAGCACCCCGGCAACGAGAAGGAGCTGAAGAAGTACCTGAACGAGATCCTCGACAAGAAGGCCTTCGACCACCAGGGCCTTATCTACGGCATGGGGCACGCGGTCTACACGATCTCGGACCCCAGGGCGGAGGTCTTCAAGTCCTTCGTCGAGAAGCTGGCGTCCGAGAAGGGCCGCCAGGAGGACTACCGGCTGTACGCATCCATCGAGAAGCTAGCACCGGAGCTCATCCTCGCCAAGAGGCCCAACGCCACCAGCGTCTGCGCCAACGTGGACTTCTACAGCGGCTTCGTCTACGACATGCTGGACATCCCCAAGGAGCTCTACACCGCCCTGTTCGCCACCGCCAGGATCGTCGGGTGGAGCGCCCACCGCATCGAGGAGCTGGTCACGTCCAACAAGATCCTCCGTCCCGCGTACATCAGCATGTGCGAGCCGAAGGAGTACGTCCCGCTGGAGGAGCGCGGGGGCAACAACGATAAACCCGAAACCCCATCCAGTTGACATGTTCGGAAAAGTCTCCAAGGATAAGGTCGTGGACAACGTCCGCACGGCTGTGCAGGGGCTCGATCTGAAGTTCGACGAGCGCGAGGACGGCAGCATCGTCCTGGGGGCCATGGGCGACGACAACCCCATCGGGATGGTCATCGTCACCGACGACGAGCACAAGACCCTCAACATCTACTGCTACCTGATGTTCGACATCCCCGAGGAGGCCAGGAACAAGCTCGTCCCCGAGCTGAACACCCTGAACAACACCATCAACAACGGCGGGTTCTACATGGCGGACGGCGAGCCGAAGATCTACTTCAAGATCGTCCAGAGCTACTTCGACAGGGTCCCCTCGGTCAACATGGTGGAGCACCTGCTCACCGTCGCTTTCAAGACCGTCGACATAAACGACGGCAAGCTCAAGGACCTGATCCCGGCTAACTCGGTGATCAAGGACCCGATGTTCTCATGAGCGCCCGATCATGCGCTCGACGGGCCTGCGGGCCCGCTCAACCACTTCTGCGGGCAGCTCGACCGGGTTCGACATGTTCTCCAGCACTTCCGCGATGGTCTCAAGGGTGGCCATCTTCATGGCGCCGCACACGGCGGACCGGGGGAAGTGGATGGACTTGCCGGGGCAGTTCACCTCCAGCCTGTGACCCATGCCGACCTCCGTCAGGACGATGAACTCCGTCTTGTCGGAAGACCTGCAGTGGTTCAGCATCTTCTCGGTGGACCCTATGACATCTGCCATGTCCAGGACCTCGGTCCTGCACTCGGGGTGGGCGAGAACCTCGGCATCCGGGTGGGCCGCCTTCAGCTCGGCCACCTGCTGCACGGAGATGGACTGGTGGATGGGGCAGAACCCGTTCCAGACCACGACGTCCTTGTCGGGACAGCTCCTGGCTGCGTAGGTCCCCAGGTTCCTGTCTGGGACGAAGATAGCGCCGGAGGACTCAAGCGAGGAGACTATCTCGATGGCGTTGGATGAGGTGCAGCAGACGTCCATCTCGGCCTTGCACGCCGCGGTGGAGTTCACGTAGCCCACGACCTCCTTGCCGGGGTTCCTCTCCCTAGCGGCAATGATCTGCTCGGGGCTGCACATCTGAGCCATTGCACAGATGGCCGCCGGGTCGGGGAGCAGGACGGTCTTCTCCGGGTTGAGAATCTTGGCAGTCTCGGCCATGAAGGTGACACCGCAGAACACTATGACGTCGGCGTCGGTCTCGGTGGCCTTCCTGGAGAGTCCGAGTGAGTCCCCAACGAAGTCCGCGATGTCCTGCACCTCGGGCAGGCAGTAGTTGTGAGCCAGTATAACGGCGTTCCTCTCTTCCTTGAGCCTGACGATCCTCTCGCCGACGGATTCCATACCTGTGCATAGAACAGCTATATTTAAGAGAAATTGAAGTTGTCACCGCGCATTATTTAGATGGCTCGCAGATAGCGGTCCCATGGAAGGAAGGGACCAGCTGGCGGCCGGAAGGTTCGCCTGCACGGAACGCGAGAGGGCGCTGTTCGAGGCCGGCATCAAGATGGGTACGATCTACCACCAGTTCGTCGGAACACCTGTCAACCTCCGCACCGTGGAGTCACTGGAGCAGGGCATCAGCTCAGCGATCTCTGTACAGCCCTACGTCGAATCCGCAGAGGTCCGCATCGACAGATCCGTGTTCGTCAAGGACGGCGACAGGTACTCCTACGTCTCGCTCACAGGCGACATGATCGACGCAGTAGTAACGATAAAAATCGGCGACTGCAGGGTCACCGCGGAGATGCGTTACGACAGGGAGCTCGGATACCCTCTGATGTACGTGTCCGACATCTGCTAAAGTCGTCTGGCCGTCCCGAACGGCACTTAACACTTCGACGAATGCCGT
>CASFMM010000004.1 GCA_949295765.1 uncultured Methanomassiliicoccales archaeon
AGGAAACTGCGTGTCCGTCGGAGTCACCATCGACGGAAAGAACCCCAAGGACTTCACCAAGGCGGTCAAGGCCGGCGAGTACGACGGCCAGTTCTGATTGAAACATTTCAGCCGGGGCAACACCCGGCTTCCCTTCTCTTTCCCCAGTACTTCTCCAACGCGTACAACCTTTCGCCGTGTCCGAGGTATCTCGCGAGAACCTTCAGTGTCGTGGACCCGTAAATCTCCGCGTAGGTCGCCACCCTGTCTGCATCCACCGTGAACACCTCGTCATCGTCGATGTCGAGGATCTCGAACATGACGAACTCCAGCTCCGCATACGAGCGCACCGGCCTTACCCTGTAGAGAAGATCGCAAAGCGCCTTCTCCGGAGTGGCAATCGTGATCGGGGGATCATCCGAGCACAGTTGGGTCACCCCTAGCGAGGCCACCCTTGCCGAAATCCAGCGATAGGTGATGGGGTACCCCTGGTACATGAGAGTGCATTCCCCTCTGACGGAGGGGGAGGCGCAAGTTATAATGCGTGTGTTCCTTGTGATCATCCCGTGGAGTCCGAGCGCGTAATCGAATGAGATGTAGGATGGGGTATGCAAGCGTTCCGCAATCGCCCAAGGTGGAAGCTCCGTAATCTCAGGATTTTCTGATACGAGTTCCCAGAGTCTGTTCAGCCCATCACGGTCTCCGTTTTCACATCCAGCGGGGATGCCTGCGATAATTGTCTGTTGAGATTCGTTATTCATATTCGACAATCAATATTAGAATATATGAACTATTATATGTCCAAATCAGACTCTGTGGGGCTGATTTCTCGCAATTATTGTTCCGCAACTATTAACTTTAAATACTACCCCCTTATTAGCCCTCATTACTTGTAGGAGAGTCGCAAGACTCGCATGAACTACGAGGAGGAATTGTATTGGCAGAAAAACCAACCGTAATGGCTGTGCAGAAGGCACTCGAGAGTGCGAAGAAGCGCAATTTTACTGAGACGGTTGAGTTGGCCATCAATCTCAAGGATGTCGACCTGACCATCCCGAAGAACCGTATCACCGAGGATATCATCCTCCCGAACGGACGCGGGAAGGCAGTGAGGATCTGCGTGATTGGTGGTGGCGAACTAGCCTTGAAAGCCAAAGACGTGGCCGATGTCGTGATCACCCCCGAGGAACTCGGAGCGATCGCGGACGACAAGAAACAGGCTAAGAAGATCGCGAACAGCACCGACTACTTCATCGCCGAGGCGCCTCTCATGGCCGTCGTCGGTAAGAGGCTCGGTACCGTTCTCGGTCCCCGCGGAAAGATGCCGAAGCCCATCGCCCCCGGAGCAGATCCGGCCGCGATGATCGACAGCCTCCGCAAGTCTGTGACCATCAGGACGAAAGACAGGAAGACTTTCCACGCCCCCGTCGGGACCGTGGAGATGAGCGCAGAGGAGATCGCCGAGAACGTCGACCTCATCCTCAAGCGTGTCGAGTCCCACCTGGAGAAGGGGAAGCACAACATCGCTTCCGCGTACGTCAAGACCACCATGGGCCCCTCGGAGAGGGTGTTGTAAGGAGGTTAAAAGATGGCACACGTCGCAGCTTGGAAGAAGGACATGGTAAGCGAGCTGGTACAGGACATGCGCGAGTACCCCGTTGTCGCAGTCGTCGACATGGAGGGTATCCCCGGTCAGCAGGTCCAGTCTATGAGGGCCGGACTCAGGGCTCACGCCAAACTCAAGATGACCAAGAACAACCTTATGCTCCTGGCCATCGAGGAGGCGGCGAAAGAGAAACCCGAGATCATCGGACTCAAAGACTCGATTCACGGACAGTGTGCGATTGTCACCACGGACATCGACCCCTTCAAGCTCTTCAAGAAGCTCGAGGCGACGATGACCCCCGCCCCCGCTAAGGAGGGACAGCTCGCACCGTTCGACATCGTCGTACCCAAGGGACCGACCCCGTTCGGACCCGGCCCGATTATCGGTGAACTTCAGAAAATTGGGCTTCCTGCCGCCATCGAGGCAGGAAAGATTGTAGTCAAGAAGGACACGACGCTCGTGAAGGAGGGGGAGCCGATCCCCGGACCCGTCGCGGCGATGCTGCCCAAGCTCGAGATTCTCCCCATGGTCGTAGGAATGGACCTCAGGGCCGCCTACGAGGACGGAGTGATCTACAGCAAGGATGTCCTGGACATCCCGGAGGACTACTACTCTACTATGTTCGCTACGGCCGCATACAACGCTCTGGCACTCGGTGTCTCGATTGCGTTCCCGACTAAGGAGACAATCGTCCCGCTCATCGCCAAGGCGTTCAGGGAGACTATGAACCTCTCTGTTGAGGCCGCGATACCGACCAAAGAGAACATCGACATCCTCCTGGCGAAGGCCGACGCCCAGATGCTGGCCCTCGCATCCGCAAGCGGATACACCAGCGACGAGATCGCGGCGAGGCTCAGCTCCGCCGCCGCTGCAGCAACCGTTGCAGCCCCCGCCGCCGAGGCCGCCCCTGCTCAGGAGACCGTCGAAGAGGAAGAAGAAGAGGTCAGCGAAGAAGAAGCAGCTGCTGGCCTCAGTGCATTATTCGGCTAAATTAAAGGAGTTGAATCAGATGGAGTATATCTACAGCGCTATGGTGCTCTACTCTGCCGGCAAAGACATCACCGAGGACGCTATCAACGCTATCCTCACCGCCGCCGGAGTCGAGGCTGACGCAGCTAAGATCAAAGCACTGGTCGCTTCTCTCGAGGGAGTTGACATCAAGGAGGCCATTGCAAGCGCCGCTATCTCTGCCGCGCCTGCTGCCGCCGCAGCCCCCGCAGCCGCCGCCGCTGCCGCAGACGCCCCTGCCGCAGCCGCCGACGAGCCCGAAGAGGAAGCTGTCAGTGAGGAGGAGGCCGCTGCCGGTCTCTCCGCTCTGTTCGGATGAACGGTTGGTCTTAAGCTGACAACACAAACCTTTTACCCAACTCTTTTCCTTTTAGTGACAGGACGGTTTTTCAAATGGATTCGGACCAGAAGGTCATCGTGAGGCTCTCTTCCGAGACCGTCGGAGTTCTCCGCGCCCTCGTCGACGAGGGTGAGTTCCGCTCGTTGTCCGATGCGGTCCGCTCGGTCCTCGACGGCTACGCCTCCGAGCGTCTGGCACAGGGGGTCAGGCCCGCGCCGGAGCACGGCGACGACGCCCTCAGCATAGAGGACCTCACCATAGACGGGTCCACGCTGGACAGCGCTGTCCGTTCGGCCGCCCGCGACTACGTCCGCCAGAGGTCCGGATGGGGAGAGCGCACATGGGGGACGTGATCCTCTTCGTGTGCGGAGGCGCCGCCCGGCACATCATAAGCAGGGTCAGCGAATCCCCGGGTGTGCCGATGGTCCTCCTGGACTCCAACGGCGACAGCTCCATACCCCTGAGGGGCGAGGACGTCCCGGACATATACCTCGACGAGTACGAGTCCTATGCGTTGGCCGTCGAGAACCGCGACGAGATCCGCGCACGCCTGCGCGGGATGAGGGTCGCCCTCATCTTCTCCGTCCTCGGAGGATGGAGCAGCTCCGGCATACTGCCGGTGATAGCGGAGTGCGCCCGTCTCGAGGGATGCTCCGTGGTGTCCATAGCGGGCCTCCCCTTCGAACCCACCCGTCGCGACAAGGGGCTGGCCATGATGAACGAGGTCCTGGGGCTTTCGGACAGGATGTTCGTCATCGATGTGGCGGCTTACAGCAAAATCTACCCGGATTACAAGGTCCACAGGACGCTGAACCTGGTGGCAACCGCCGTGTCGTTCTCCGTCAAGAACCTCTCGGCAGTCATGGATGGGCCGTTCTTCAGCACGTTCTCCAAGAAACTCTACACCCTCGCCTACACGACAGGCCTGTCCCCGTCGGAGGCCGTCTCCAGGGCGGAGGACGCCTCCGCCTTCGACGTCGACCCCACCTACGGGAAGTCCGTGGTCATGGTCAGCTCGAGGTTCGGCACGGCCGAGAGGGAGGCCACTTTCGACGCCATCGTCGGCCTCACCGGCATAGTGCCAGACATCGTGACCCGTGACGACGCCGAGGACACGAGGATAATCACGTTCCTGCCTGTGCAGGGTTACTGATCCTTCTTCTCCCAGGGCTTGCCGTACTTGATGATCTTGGCAGCGTCCCCGAAGACGCCCATGATGGTGTTGTACTCGTACTTGGTCGGGAGCGCGCGCCCCATCATGCGCCTGAACATGACGGTCGTCATCTCCCTCCTGGTCGGCGGGTACTCTATGCCCTCCATGAGGTCCCCGAAGAACTCGAACATGAGCTCCTTCTCGCGCCTGTCCGCCGGCTCCGACCTACGAGGGGTGTGCTCCGCCTGGAAGAACTCGTACATGACCAGGGTGGCGGCGTGGGACAGGTTGAGGATCGGATACTCCTCGCCGGTGGGGACGGTGATCAGGACATCGCAGAGGTTGAGCTCGTCCTGCAGAAGTCCGATGTCCTCACGTCCGAACAGCACCGCGATCTTCTCGGGGTATCCGCGGCAGTGCTCCGCGAACTCGCGGACAGGCACGGGGATGCGGGTGTAGTTCCTGTCCCCCTTGGTGGTCACTCCGCTGGTCCCGACCACGAGGAAGCAGCCCTCGAGGGCCTCCTCCAGGGTGTCCACGATGTGGACGTCGTCCAGGACGCCGGAGCCGTGCTTCGCCCTGCGGTACGCGTCGTCTCCGAGCTCGCAGGGGTTGACCAGGTAGAGCTCGCTGATGTCGAAGTTGGCCATGGAGCGGGCGATTGCGCCGACGTTGCCCTCGAACTTGGGGCCGACGATGACGATGCGTATGTCAGGCATGTCCCGTGCATCGGCGTCAACTACTTGGTTCTACCTGTCCGCGCGCGTACGACAGCAACGTATTAGGGGGAGCTCGCAATCGTCGGGCCGTGGACATTCCTAAGAGTCATCCAAGATACAAGTCGCTCATGACCAGGGAGCGTCTGGCCGACATGGTCCAGAGGGGCCTGGTCACGCCCACCGGCCTCATCTCCCACGGCAGGGGCGAGGCATACGACTACCTGATGGGGGAGAGGAGCACGGATGCCGCGCTGGAGGCCGAGAGGGCCGCCGCAAACGGCAACGCCGCCGCGCTGGATCCCGAGGGCATCATCGCCCTCGCCGGCAAGATCCCCGCCAAGATCGAGGTCAACCTGTTCCACCGCACCCCGGAGCGCATGGAGGGCCTGATATCCTATCTGGAGTCCAAGGGCGCCGTGAACGTCCTCGGCAGGGACCCGGACAGCAGGATCCAGGGTCTGGAGCACGACCGTGCGCTCTGCACGTCGGAGGGGATCTTCGGAGCGGACGTCATCCTCGTCCCCATCGAGGACGGTGACCGCGCCGAGGCCCTGGTCGCCATGGGTAAGAAGGTCATATCCATCGATCTGAACCCCCTGTCCCGCACGTCCAAGGCCGCGACGGTGCCCGTCTGCGACGAGATCTCCCGTGCCATCGAGAACATCTCCCGCTTCGTGGACGAGCTCCGCGGCGACCGTGAAACAATAATTAAGACGTTGGACGACTTCTCCAACCAGGAGAACCGCCGCCGCACCGTAGAGGGGATCTGCAGGTTCCTGATGGACGGTCTGGACGGAGGAGATGATTGAATGGACGAACTTGTGAAGAAAGGTTCCCTGAGGCTGCACTGGGTCGAGACCCACATGCCCGTCCTCATGGACATCCGCAGGCGCTTCATCGACGAGCAGCCCCTGGCCGGGCTGAAGATCGGCATGGCCCTGCACACCGAGGCGAAAACCGGCATGCTCGCGGTCACACTTGCCGACGCGGGCGCCAAGATCCGCCTCGCCAGCTGCAACCCCCTCTCCACCGACGACTCCGTCGCCGCCGCTCTGAGGGAGGAGTACGGGCTCGACGTCTACGCCAAGAAATGGGAGTCATCCCAGGAGTACTACAACAACCTCAACACCGTGCTGAACATGGCCCCCGACTTCATCATCGACGACGGAGCCGACCTCATCGCCATGGCCCACACGTCCAGGAAGGACATCCTCCCCAACATCAAGGCCGCCAACGAGGAGACCACAACAGGTGTCGTCAGGCTCAGGGCGATGGCAAAGGACAAGGCTCTGAAGTTCCCCGTCCTCGACGTCAACGACGCCAAGATGAAGTTCCTGTTCGACAACAGGTACGGTACCGGCCAGTCGGCATTCGACGGGTGGATGAACGCCACCAACCTGATCGTCGCCGGCAAGAGGCTGGTCGTCGCGGGATACGGATGGTGCGGGAAGGGCGTTGCCATGAGGGCCAAGGGTCTGGGCGCGTCCGTCATCGTCACCGAGGTGGACCCCGTCAAGGCGATCGAGGCCAAGATGGACGGCTACGAGGTCATGAGGATGGTCGACGCGGTGAAGGTCGCCGACATCATCATCACGGTCACCGGATGCAAGGACATCATCTCCGAGGACCACCTGGCCGTCATGAAGGACGGGTGCATCATGGGCAACGTCGGACACTTCGACAACGAGATCAACAAGACCGCGCTGGACGAGATGTCCGTCTCGAAGGTCAGGGTCCGCGACTTCATCGACGAGTACAAGATGAAGGACGGCAGGTCGCTGTACCTCATCGCCGAGGGCAGGCTTATGAACCTCGCCGCCGGCCAGGGGCACCCCGCCGAGATCATGGACATGAGCTTCGCCACCCAGGCGCTGGGCATCGTGCACATGTCCCGCAACTACGAGAGGATGGACAACGAGGTCTACGCCGTGCCTGCGGAGATCGACATGCAGATCGCCACCCTCAAGCTGAAGTCCATGGGCGTGACCATCGACACCCTCACCGACGCGCAGATAAAGTACGTCACAGGCTGGGAGGAAGGCACCTGAAGGAACCCTTCCTGTCCGTGTACGGGCATGTGACCGTGGACCAGATCCTGTCCATCGACAGGTTCCTGGACCCGGGCATCACCGCCGACGCGCTGTCCAAGAAGACCACGCTCGGCGGCACCGGACCCAACATCGCCGTCTCCGCGGCGAAGCTGGGGTGCCCCACGGCGCTCTGCGCCTTCGTGGGTCCGGACTTCCCGGCCAAGTACATGGAGTTCATGGAGTCCTCCGGGCTCATGATGGACGAGGTCGTGACCCTCGACGAAGAGGAGACCTCGACCTGCGTGATAATCAACGACCGCGACCTGGTCACCAGGGTATTCTTCTACCAGGGGCCCCAGGGACACGCCGTCGAGACGGGCGTGAGGCTGAACCGCATGGCGAAGGCCTCCGCCAACGTCCACTTCTGCACCGGCCAGCCCGCCTACTACATCTCGCTGATGGAGGAGCTGAAGGGCGGCCGCAGGATATCCCTGGACCCGGCGCAGGAGGTCCACCGCGTGTGGAACGCCGACCTGGTCTCGCAGGCGCTGCCGATGGCGGACGCCCTGTTCTGCAACGACCTGGAGGCCGGGACCATCTGCCGGTACCTCCAGCTGGAGGACGTCATGGAGGTCGACCTCCCGCTCGTCGTCCGCACGGAGGGCGACAAGGGCAGCACCGCCAAGGTCGGCGACGAGGTCATGCGCATCCCCACGGTGAAGGCCGACAGGGTGGTGGATGTCACCGGCGCAGGCGACAACTACCGCGCCGGGTTCTACGCGGCCATGTACAGGGGCATCGACGTGCCGGAGGCCCTCGTCATAGCCTCCGCGGTCTCGTCCTTCGCGGTCGAGGAGGTCGGCGCGCTCAACAACATCCCGACATGGGATGCCGTGCTGGAGAGGGCGGAGCCGTACCTCGGCGGAATCTGCTGACAAGTCAAACCCATCGGCGGTTCAGTTGCCATCTTCCGCGAGGACCGCCGATCCTTTCCAACTTCCCGTTCCTCTTCAGAACGGCGATTTCCGAAGTGACCGCATTCCTCGATACACCCAGTTCGGTCGCGATCTCTGTTGCCGTGATCCTGTTGTCCTTCGATATGAGTTCGGCGATCCTGTCCGATAGATTCATCGTCATCGGACTGGTTTTCGTCAACGGAACCGTCACCATCACCGTCTCCGGCCTCACGATCTCCCTGAAATCAGGGTCCGGGAGTCCGTTTTCACGGCAGGTCCCGATGATGTTCCTCACACCGGTGCCGGCCCTTTCCGATTTTCCCACGAAACTCAGCATTCTCAGGATCGTAGGGTTGCGCGGGTCGCTGTGTCCGCCGTCTTTCGCCATTTCGACAGGTATCCTGAAAGTTCCTGGGTTGGAGAACGTCGCCCTGTCCGGATGGATCTCTATGACGACGCCACCGTGCCCCCAGTAATCCGCGTTCGAGACCGCATTGGTCATCGCCTCTCTCAGGATCCTGACCAGGTCCGTGTCATCCACCCGGGTCATGCCGTCCGGTACCCTGAATCCCGTGTCGACCAGCAGTGGCAGTCTCGTGGCCACTCTTGTGTAGAAGTCGAACAGGTTTCCGCTCCATCCCGGGGTTCCTGCCGCATAGCGTCTCGTCCATTCGGGATCGTTGCCTTCGTACTCCCTGTAGTCGAGCATGAATCCGGGAACCTCCAGCGCGATGGTACTGTACTGTCCGAACATCATCAGGCCCGCCATGGTGGGGACGATGTCGTCACCAATCTTCCTCGCCGCTCCGATGAGCCGGAGAAACTCACCCCGAGGTTCCTTCAGCCATGAGTTTCCCGGGAGGCTTGCAGACATCATGTTGCGGTATGATTCCACGGTCTCGTCGTCCAGGTCCTCAAGAGTCGCCCATTTGGACGGCTGGATGTCTCTCGACTCTGCCGAAGCATCCCTGTACATCGAACCGATCTCCGCCGGGGTGCAGTGGTAGTCTCCGGATCCGTTCCTCTTGAAGGTCCCGTTCTCCACAGAATCGATGTAGACGGGACGAAGGAGGCGATCCGCCGGGGGAACGGTCATGACGATCAGTTTCTTTCCATCCGCGTCCACGATCTCTATGTCGCCTGCGGACATCACGTTGACGCTGACCTTTTTGCGGTTGTTCAGAACGCTCCAGATCTCATCGCGTCTCGACTCCGCATCTTTCACACCAGTGATGTCGAACCCATCTCCGTCTTCGCGTTCGGAGAGCCCTATGACGATGGTGCCCCCATGGGCGTTGGCGAAAGCCGAATAAGACTCCCAGACATCGCGGCCCAGTGCGGATTTGGCCTCGAAGCGGTCGTCTTCCATGTTGAGGCAACGCCCTCCGTCCACGATAATCTGGTTCATGATGTTCAAGTTCTATTTTATTATTTAAATATATTCTTTTAAGTTTAATTATAGTATGATGTTATAATTCTAGTCAGACTAGAACTTTTTCAACGTATTGCCATAATCTGAATATCCCACATACGGATTCCAGTGTATCATGACACTCTACGCTCTCACGGGCACCCCCGGCACCGGGAAGTCCTCAGTCTCGGAGGAGCTCCGCTCCCGCGGATACGACGTCGTCGACGGGAAGCGCTTCATCATCGAGCAGGGCCTGATGGGCGAGCTCGACGAGGCCAGGGACACCCACGAGGTGGACCTGGACCTGCTGAACGACGCCCTGGAGCCCTTCAGATCCTCCGATGACCTGGTGATCCTGGACAGCCACCTGTCCCATTTCATGGACTCCCATGGGATCATCGTGCTCCGCTGCGCGCCGGACGTACTCGCGAAGCGCCTGGAGGCCAGGGGCTACGGCCCCGACAAGGTGAGGGAGAACGTCCAGGCCGAGGTCCTCGACGTGATCCTCTGCGAGGCCGCGGAATCCGACATCCCGGTGTTCGAGGTGGACTGCACCTCGTGCTCCGTGTCGGAGTCGGCGGATGCGGTGGAGCAAATCGTAAAAGGGGATGGTGCGGATTACCTCCCAGGAAAGACCGACTGGTCGGCGGAGATGGACAGATGGTTCTAGACGGACAGAGGGCGAGGGTCGATTTCGCACTGACCCCGGTCGCAAGGAAACTCATCAACGTGAACCCCAACACGATCTCCTGGATCGGACTGATCCTGGCGCTCGTGTGCGGTGCGATATTCTACTTCAGCGGTTACGAGGGCTACGACTGGCTGCTGGTCGTCGGGGCCCTGATGGTGATCGTGTCGGGCTACTTCGACGCCCTGGACGGCAAGGTCGCCAAGCTGTCTGGCAAGGCCGGGCCCAAGGGCGACTACCTGGACCATGTGTTCGACAGGTACGCCGACGTGTTCATGATCGGCGGTATCGCGTTCTGCGCCGCCTGGTGCAACCCGTACCTCGGCATGCTCGCCCTGGTCGGCGTGCTGCTCACCTCGTACATGGGCACCCAGGCCCAGGCCATCGGCGCACCGCGTCTGTACGCCGGCCTGCTGGGAAGGGCCGACAGGGTCGTCCTGTCCACGCTGTTCCCTCTGATACAATATGTGTTCCTCCATGTGGCCGGAGGGGACTACGCCTCTTTCTCCGTCGGAGGGTTCGACATCTGCTGGATGGAGATCATGATGCTGTGGTTCGCAGTGGTCGGAAACGCCACCGCCATCCAGAGGGCCATCATCACCTGGAGGAACCTGGGGAAGATGTATCCCGACTCCGAGAAGGGGAAGGACGGGGAGGAGTGACCTCCCCGCCATTCGGCATCGATGAACTAGTGACAGCATATTGTCAGTTGTCATACATCTGGCCTGAAACCCTGGAAATCGAATTCGAATCATCCAGAGGTTCAGGTCCAGTGATTTCATCGGTCTCTTTCTGACCGTTTCATTGGTCTGTTTTAGACTGAGCTCCCGACCCCTGTTGCTGGCCGCCCTGCCCCTCCTTCCTGTCCCTGGACTTGACCCTGTAGTAGGTCAGCGGGTGGTTCATCCACTCCTGCTGGCACAGTGTGTCCGGGTTGTAGCAGAGGCCGTTGGTCTTCATGGTCTTGCACTCCGGCGGGCTGTACCCCTCGGTGCCGCTGAGCTCCCCCGTGATGTGCTTGATCTGGTACCCCGCGATCTCCTCGCTGAAGTCGGGGGACTCCGAGAACACGCGGATGATGCCGTCGTAGTCCAGCCCCAGCGCGTGCAGGAACGTCACCAGCGCGAACCTGGCGCTGTGGGGCAGGTTCATCCCGCGGCGGGACATGTCGAGGATGTGCACCAGACAGGGCGGGAGGAACTCGTTCTTCATGCCCTCGCCTCCCGTGGGGCTGTACTTCGCCTTGGCCTCCTCTAGGGCCATGGACACCGCGTCCACGGGTCCGCGGAGGTACTTCCTGTACTCCTCCGGGGTCATCAGAGGGAGCTCGGACTCGATCTTGTCCTGCAGGGCGTTCTGCATCAGACGGCTGAACTTCTCCTGGGGGAGGTAGACCAGTCCGGAGTGGATGTCGCAGTTGATCAGCTTCCAGTCCACGCTCTTCAGCCTGTTGGCCAGCCTGAGGTAGTCCGGGAACTTCATGCGGATGATGCCGTCGGCGTCGACGGTGGACGTGACTCCTAGCTCCTCCGACACGATCAGAAGCGTCTCCCTGTCCTCGCCGGAGAGGATCTTGTTCATCCTCACGGCCTCGGCCAGGGCGTACCTCTTGGTGAGGAAGCGGTCCCCGATCATGGACACGACCATCCTGGCGAACGGGTAGGACATGACCTCGATGAGCCTGTCGTAGTCGCTCATCAGCGGGGTGTAGGTGACCTCGGAGTTCTCCAGGGCGTCCATCACCCTCCTGACGCCGCGGTCGCGGGCAGGCTCGTAGGAGGGGGAGGTGAGCAGGGCCTCCAGGTCCGCGTTGTTCTGCTCCGCGAACTCCGCCGACTCCCTCAGAAACGGGAACTTCGCCGCACGCCCTGTGTCCATGCGTCACCGTAGCGCGCGGGTGTTCAAATAGAAGACGTTAGGGTCGCTAGACCGTCGTGTCCGCCCCCGCAACGGTTATATCGTCGGCGGGCATGAGATTTGAACATCCGCTCAAATGTACGCATCCCGCCCGCAGGCGGCGAATCGATGGTATATACCAGAGTGCCATCCACTCCCATAGAGGTCCCAACATGTCCGTTTTCAAGAAGAAGGAGAACAGGGTCCGCGTGCTGTTCGTGGACGAGAAGAACGACTTCGCCTCCCAGATGGCCGAGTACTTCACCATGAAGTTCTACTCGGACAGGTACGAGGCGTTCAGCGCCGGCCCGGAGCCCGACATCATCGACTGCGAGCTCATCTCCGCCATGTACCAGAACGGCGAGGACATGAGGAGGCAGGTCTCCAAGAACTTCGAGAACGAGGACTACCTGCCCAAGGACAAGACCTACGACTACGTGGTCTACACCGAGAAGGGGGTCTTCGACAGGCTCTCCGGCAACCCCGAGTGGAAGGGCAGGCAGATCCTGGCGCCCATGAGGTCCAGGCTGGACTACGCCGCCACAGACGACCTGGAGCTCTACCAGGAGTACGTGCGCTCCATGGAGGAGGTCAGGGACTGGGTGAAGGAGAACATGGCCGACCCCGAGAAGCTGGCCTCGATGGTATCCGCATGATCCCTGTGATCATCTACGACAAGTGCCAGTGCGACCCCAAGAAGTGCACCGCCAAGCGGATGCTGAAGTTCGGGCTGGGCAAGGAGGCCAAGACCCTGGGAGCCATTCCCGCGGGCTCCATAGTCCTGTCGCCGTTCTCCGACAGGGCCCTGTCCCCGGCGGACATCGGCCACGCCCACAAGGGCCTGGTGGTGATGGACCTCACCTGGACCAACATCGACGAGTTCCCCAGGCTGAAGAGGGTGGAGGAGAGGGCGCTGCCATACCTCCTGGCGTCAAATCCGATAAACTGGGGCAGGCCCATGGAGCTGAACAGCGCCGAGGCCGTCATGGCCGCGCTGATCATCCTCGGCCAGAAGGAGCAGGCGGAGACCTTCATGGGCAGGTTCAACTGGGCCCCGGAGTTCATGAGGCTCAACGGCGCGATGCTCGATGACTACTCCAAGGCGAAGGACAGCACCGAGGTCGTGAGGATCCAGAACGAGTACATCGAGTCCGTGATCGGCGGGAAGCGCGATGATGAAGATCGCGAATGAGCCGCTGTTTGTCCGTATTT
Organism: uncultured Methanomassiliicoccales archaeon; assembly: GCA_949295765.1. Classification (GTDB taxonomy): domain Archaea; phylum Thermoplasmatota; class Thermoplasmata; order Methanomassiliicoccales; family Methanomethylophilaceae; genus Methanoprimaticola. The sequence goes on from CASFMM010000004.1 coordinate 12,999, forward strand.
ATTAATTTTGACAAAAGTGAAGGGAAGTGGTTTTCCTGCCGTCTTGCGACGGCTTAAGGACGGCATCACTCGGTGATGCAGCTGGAGGGGCACTCGTCGATGCAGGCGCCGCAGTCGATGCATTTGCCAGCGTCGATGACTGCGATGTCCTCGCAGGTGATAGCGCCCTCGGGGCAGACGTCCACGCATGCTCCGCATGCGACACACTCAGAAGCGTTGACTGTAACCATCTTGATTACCTCTGAGAGGGAAGACCTGCGAAGGTGTATAAAAAGGTGATTAAACAGCGTTTAGGAATGATTAAAAATCCGTGGCGAAAGTTCGGACCCCCTTATCCGTCGTCGGCGCCGGCCGGATGCGTCTGGCTCATCCGTCCTGAGTCCCTCGGGCGCCGGCGAGGCCTCATCGCATTCTTCGGAACATCTAAGCGCCGATGCGTCCGGCATTCGTCTCCGCCCGCTAGAGCGTAGCCATGATGTTTATATCGTGGTCGGCGATGGGTCATCTGATGACCTCTGACGACCTTCTTCCGATGATATGGGACGCGCTCGGCGCCGACCGCCTCACCACGCTCGAGGCGACCGACAGGCTGGAGGACCTGTTCAAGTACAGGTGCCCCGACGACCTGGCGAAGACCCTCATGAAGTTCAGGAAGGCCGGACTGATCAAGGGGGAGATCTCCATGGACCGCGGCGGATGGGTCTGGTGGGTCGACGACGAGTGCCGCTCGAAGGAGGTCTGACATTGGCGGTCAACTTCCAGGACAGCGAGATCCAGGCCGCCTGGAACGACGTGTTCTCCAGGGACAAGTACCGCATCATGATCTCCTGCATCGCGGACAACTTCCCCCAGAAGAAGAGCCTCATGGTGGACTACGCGGACATCAACACCTACAACGTGGACTTCGCCATGTACGTGCTCGACAACCCGGACAAGTGCTTCGAGATCGCCAGGAAGACGGTCATGTCCCTGGTGCCCAACATCAGCCGCCCGGGCGAGAACATCAACGTGAGGATATTCAACCTCCCGAGGGACGCCAAGGTGGACATCCGCAACCTGCGCGCGGACCACCTCAGGAGGCTCATAGCGGTGGAGGGGCTGGCCAGGAAGGTCACCACCGTCAAGCCCCGCATGACCGTGGCGCTGTTCAGGTGCGCCAGGTGCGGGACCGAGATGTGGGTGGACCAGCCCGGCATGCTCCTGAAGGAGCCCATGATGTGCTCCAACCCCGAGGGGAGCTGCAACAAGCAGGCCACCCGCTTCATCCTGGACGACAAGGCGTCGGTGTTCATCGACACCCAGAAGATCGAGATCCAGGAGAGCCCCGAGGGACTCAGGGGAGGCGCCCAGCCGGAGAGGCTCACAGGATACGTGGAGGACGACATCGCCGGCGAGGTCACGGCGGGTAACAGGATCACCCTGAACGGTGTGCTGAGGTCGGTGGAGAAGTCCGACAGGGACAAGTCCACCGTGTTCGAGACGTACCTCGACGTGGTCTCGGTGGAGTTCGAGCAGCACGAGTACGATGAGATCCAGATCACCGACGAGGACGAGAAGGAGATCCTCCGCATGTCCAAGGACCCGGACCTGTTCGACAACATAGTGAAGTCCATCTCCCCGTCCATCTACGGACTGGACTCGGTGAAGAAGGCAATCGCCCTGCAGCTGTTCGGGGGATGCCACAAGGAGATGGACGACGGGACCGTCATGAGGGGGGACATGCACATCCTGCTCATGGGGGACCCGGGAGTGGCCAAGTCGCAGCTGCTGAGGTACATGAGCATGCTGGCGCCCAGGGGCATCTACGCGTCCGGCAAGTCGGCGTCCGCCGCGGGTCTCACCGCCGCGGCCGTCAGGGACGACTTCGGCGACGGCAGGTGGACCCTCGAGGCCGGTGCGCTGGTCCTCGCGGACAAGGGTCTGGCATGCATCGACGAGCTGGACAAGATGACCGACCAGGACAGGTCCTCCCTGCACGAGGCCATGGAGTCCCAGAGGATCTCCGTCGCCAAGGCCGGCATAACCGCCACGCTGCAGTGCAGGTGCTCCATGCTGGCGGCGGCCAACCCCAAGTTCGGCAGGTTCGAGGAGGACACGCCCATCGCGGACCAGATCGACCTGCCCCCTGCGCTGATGTCCCGTTTCGACCTGATCTTTGTGCTGACGGACAAGCCGGAGAAGAGGAAGGACACCGCCATCACCGAGCACATCCTCAAGGCGCACCAGCGCGGACAGGTCAGGATGATGCCCGAGGGCACCCACATAGACGGCGTGGACCCCAAGAGGATCCTGGAGAACACCGACAACATCCGCCCGGTATACGACGTGGAGATCCTGAGGAAGTACGTGGCGTACTCCAAGAGGATGACCCCGGTCATGACCGAGGAGGCCAAGAGCATCATCGAGAAGAGCTACCTGAGGATCAGGGCCATGGGAGGGGACGGGAGCTCCGTCCCGATCACCGCCAGGCAGCTGGAGGCGTTCGTGCGTCTCTCGGAGGCGTCCGCCAAGATGCGCCTGAGCTCGGTGGTCACCGACGTGGACGCCAACCGCGCCGTGGACCTGGTGGAGGACTACCTCAGGAGGATCGCGGGCTCCGACGACGGGGGCTTCGACATCGACAAGATCGCCACTGGAATCAGCTCCAAGGACAGGAACAAGATGGACGTGGTCAGGGAGATCATGAGGGACTTCGGCGGCGACGGCCTCACAGAGGAGGAGTTCGTGCAGCACGGCGAGACCCAGGGCATCCCGGAGGCGGAGATCCGGAGGGCCATCAAGCAGCTCCACGACGCCGGAGAGTTCTATAAGGCCGGCAACCTGTACAAGAGGGTGTGATCGCATGTTCGTGAGGATACACACGCACGGTAACGAGAGGATCCTGGCCGCCTGCGACGAGGACATCATCGGGATGACCTTCGAGGGCGGCGGCGCGAGGATAAAGGTCAGCGAGTCCTTCTACAGGGGCGAGTCGATCCCGGCGGAGGCGTTCATCGAGAGGATGAAGTCCGTCACGATCATGAACCTCGTCGGCGAGGAGGTCATCGCCATCGCGATAGCCGAGGGCAAGGTGTCGCCGGACAACGTCATGGAGATCGGCGGCGTCAAGCACGCCCAGGTGGTGCTGCTGTGAGCTTCTGCGTCAAGTGCGGCAGGGACTGCGAGGAGTCGCTGGACGGCCTGTGCATCGACTGCTGGCTGGACGGCAGGAGGCTGACCTCGCTGCCCCATCACGTGGACCTGAAGGTCTGCACCAACTGCGGGGAGTACGAGTTCGGCGACAGGTGGCTGAAGAGGGACAGGATGGTCGCCGTCCAGGATGCCGCGGCCGACGCGCTGTCCGTGATAAGGGACGCCGTTCCCGTGTCGGTGTCCACCGTGGCTGAGGAGCAGGACCCGTACGTCTACTCGGTGACGGTGCGCACCACGTGCGACGTCATGGGCTACGAGGCCGAGGACGAGGCCACCACGATCGTGAGGATCAAGAACACCGTCTGCAGGAGGTGCTCCAGGCAGCTGGGCAGCTACTACGAGGCGATCCTGCAGATCAGGACCGGCTCCGGCAGATTGTCCGAGGAGGACAGGGAGGAGACGCTGGCCATGGTGGAGAACTCCGTGGCCAGGCAGGCGGCGACGAACAGGTCGCTGTTCATCACGAAGATGGAGCTGGTGACCGGCGGCGTGGACGTGTACCTGTCGTCGATGTCGCTGGGGAAGAGCCTGGCCAGGGAGCTGGCGGACTTCTACTGCGCGGAGACCAAGGAGTCCCCGAAGCTGGTGGGGCAGACCACCGACGGGCAGGACATGTACAGGATCACCTACCTGGTGAGGCTGCCCGAGTACCACGTGGGCGACGTGGTCGTGTTCCAGGGGCACCACTGCAAGCTCACGAGGGTCAACGGCAACGGCGGGAGGCTCATGGACCTGATGGGCTTCAGAGAGAGGGCCGTCCGCAGGGCGGACATGTCCTCGATAAAGGTGTACGAGAAGGCCGAGGACCTGAGGGAGGCCACGGTGGTCAGCAGGTCCGGATTGGAGATCCAGGTGCTGCACCCGGACAACTACTCCACGGTGGACCTGAGGGTGCCGGAGGATGCTGAAATCGGGGATTCGGTGAGGGTCGTTTCCATAGAGGATGTCCTGTACTTCGTCCCGTGATGCAGAATCTGCGAAGTTAACACCTCTACATGCGAAATCAACGTTTCGTTGACTAATTTCTCTGTAATCCACATTCAGTTGTATACAGTGTAATGCCGATTGTGTTACGCTTGATTTTTGTACATAGGCAAAGAGCCAGATGTACGAAATGCTGATTTTTTGAAGACGAGTTGGATGTATTATCCGCTACTCTCGGGCTGGTTGTTGTAAACTTCTGTGAATCTACGTTCTATGAATATCATTGTAAAATTCTTAAATACATGTTTTAAGAATATAATATTCATAGAATACGGAGGTATCCATAGGCATGTGGAGAAAATGTATCGGGGGGGGGGGGATTTATGGTAAATCCCCAAAGTACAAGCAAAACGTTTGCCCTGATTCTAGTAATCCTGCTTTTTGTAACAACATGTGTCTTAGTTAATCAGGATGCTAGTCAAGAGGGACAGGTCGATGCTGCAACCTCATACGACATCCAGGAAGGTTACCAGATTGATTTGAGCAACCTGCCTAAAGATGGAGTATACACATCGACAACGCTTGATTCACTTAAAGTGTATGTCGAAATCGAAAAAGACGGTGCCCAACTAGGGTTGAACGATTTCTATCTCCAATCCGACAGTGGAGAGAGCCTCCGTGCAGGGGACAACACCATCACGATCATCAGCAGTCAGGACGGAAGCACCATTGGTTCCTTCCAGGTGACGGCACAACAGGTTGCTGTCAGCAAGGTCACACCTGTGCTCGACCCTGGATTCAATATATACAGTTCGTACAGCACCAGGCTTGACCTGATTAAACAGCACCTGGCTGTCACTGTCGACTTCAATGACGGGACGAAGATTATACTTGACGGAAGCGATTCCGAGGATGCCGCTCAATTCGGGTTGAGCGGTGACTTCGGGATATATTCCCAGTCGAACATGAACTCGTTTACGGTCACGTATACCTATGGCGGGGTTCCTGCCGTCGGGACATTCACCACCACCGTCCTGAAGCAGACGTACGAAAAAATCATCGCCGTCTACGAGCAAAACAGTGATGGGGATGGTAACGTCATACCCGTCGATATAGATGAGAACTTCAACAGGTTCTATAACAACTTTGGAAAGCTCACTGTGTACGGATATTACTCCGAAACAGAGAGGGTTGAACTTCTCCCTTCCATGTACAATCTTTCAGGTAGCCTGTATCCGGATGCGGGTGCCGAGAACGTTGCGACAATTACTGTCAACTACAATGGCGAAGGAGAGCTTTCTACTACATTCACTGTGATAGTACAGACGAAAACCCCAGTGTCACTGGATGATCCTGATGATTGGAGTATCTATTACAACGCCGAGGATCTATTCGATGAGGGGTCCGTAGTTATTGATGTAATCTACGAAGACGGGAGTTCCCGTGAACTGGCTCCAGGAGATTTTAAAATAATCTATCAGGACGGAAAAACCGCAGCAGATGGAGGCTACCTCCACTTCGGCGACACTCACGTTACACTGGAGTACACTGAGAATGGAGCAACAGTGAAGAAAGAGCTAAGTGTAACGGTTTATAAGACGACGATAGAGGAACCTTCCTTCAACACCAACCCCGCCACATTCAAAGAGGATACATGGTGGGACAGAACCATGATCGGATTCGACAACTCTGTCATGGAGATTGTCGTCACCCGTGCAGACGGAAAGACCGCCGATTATCAGTTCACGGAGAATGGGGACGGCACCTGGACCTTCTCGGCCATGAACGCCGGAGTCTATACAATTGCCGTCAATCTGACATCTCAAGACTACTCATGGGCAAACACCGACAAGCTCGAGTTCGAGTGGACCATATACCGCATCAGTATTTCTCCGGCCATATCCATCGAGGATTGGACATACGACAGCGAACCAAACTCGCCTGTCGTCAGTGGAAATCCGGGAGGGGCCCAGCCGGTTTTCTACTACTGGGGAACCGGAAACGACGGCAGCACCATCATTGAAGGCAAAGCCACCACCATAGTTCCCGCGGTCGCAGGAAACTGGAACGTCTATGCAGTCGTCCCCGAGAGTGACAACTACTTCGGCAACACTACGCCGACAGTTTCATTCACCATCGACAGGAAAGAAGTCGATCCAGCCAACGTCGCGATCAAGGACTTCGTCTATGACGGATCGAAACATCGGATCGACATCTCCACCACCGAGTACAAAGTCACATCCGAACTTTGTGGTCCGGATGTCGGCACATATGATGCGACTGTTGAAATGAGCAAAGATTATGCATACAACCACCAGTGGACCAATGGTGGCAGCACTGCGACCGTCAAATGGAATATAGTTAAGGCCCCCGTAACTGCACCGTCCATCAAAGATGACTATTCCATCAAATACAACGGACAGTTCCACCAATACACAGAGGCCATCAACGTACCTCCTGAATCGGTGAAGCTTATCTCGGTGTCAGGCACCGAGTCTGCAGAGAACCATGGAACATACAGCACCGTTTTCTCACTCCAGAATCCAGGTAACTACAGATGGGCCGGAGAAGGCGGGGACTCGAAACCGATCACGGTCCCCTGGACCATCGATGCCGCAGAGGTGGATCTGCCCAGTATAGCCGGCACATGGACCTACAGCGAGGATTCGAACGGCGTCGCAGAACAGAAGACCCTAAGGTTCGACGACTCTTACAAAGGACTGATCGAGATCACGTGCAGTGACGGAAACGTGACCGTGAACGGCATAACGCTCACCGCCACCCAGGCCGGAGAGTACAGTCTCACGCTCTCGCTAGCCGACACGAAGAACTACGTGTGGAGCGACACGAAGAACACGAATGACAGGGATGAGCTCACCTGGAACATCGCCAAGGCAGCGAACAGCGTGACCAAAGTGACCGTCGGAAGCACAGGGCTGGTCTACCTCCAGGACGATGACAGGACCTACTCCGCCGAAGCCGAGTTCGGCGAAGTCATGTACATGTTCTCCAGGACAGAGAACGGCGAGTACGCCGTCATAGAGGAGCCTATGGGCGCAGGCGACTGGTACGTCAAGGCCTTCGTCGCAGGCAACAGGAACTACGCTTCAGCGGAGTCTGCAAATGCCACTTATTTCTACATAGAAAAGGCAGAGAACACTGTCTTCATACAGGAATACACGACAACGTACACCTATGGGGACACGATTCCCAAACCGGGATACACGGCCGACTACGACACGGACATCGTGTTCCAGCACTCTAGCGAGACCGGAGGAACGTTCGACGATGTTATGCCGAAGAACGTTGGCACCTGGTACATCAGGGCATACGTTCCCGAGTCCGACAACTACAAGGCTGGGACTTCGAACGAGGTCGCACTCACCATAGACCCATTCTCGATTCCGTATCCGGAGTTCACATATCCGACGGAGGATGGAGATCCGTTCGTCTACGACGGCGATTCCAAGACACCGGCAGTCAGTCTCGATGTCTCAGCCTACCCGTTCAAGGAGACGATGACAGACGCGCTCGTTTATGCGGTCACAGCCCAGGATGGAGCCGGTAAGTATACGGTCGACTTCACCCCCGGCGACAACTACCAGTGGGATTCCGGGAACCGCGAAGTCTACCCACTCACATGGGAGATCACCAAGCAGTCCGTGATCCTCGGGACCTTCGAAAGGTCCCAGGAGTACGAACAGGGTCAGGCCTTCGTACCTGAGATCCCGGTCAACAACTCACTGTACACCATCGGAACCATCCCGGAGGCGATTGACAGGAACGAGTACACCGTCGATATAACTCTGGTCGATCCGGAAAACTACATGTGGGTGCTCAACGGGCAGATGAAGGACGATGAAACGACGCCTTGGGACAGCATCAACGGCGCCGTGATGACCATCGGCTTCGAGGTTACAAACACGCAGTACACGATCGTCATCACTCAGGAAGATTGGGTGTACGCACAGGACGACGTACCGTCCCCGGTGCCGATTCCGAGCGTCGAAGAGGACGAAATCCAAACCGCTATTGGTAATCCGGACCTCCACAGGTACGAGTATATGACGCCCGCCGGCAAGATGCTGGACGGAAGGCCTACCGACGTGGGCGATTACAAGGTACGCATATACGTCTCCAACACCCAGAACTACGAGGATGTATACTCTGAGTGGGTCTCCTTCAAGATCACCCCAGCGACCATCGCCATCGGCACAGTCTCCGGGTTCACCGAGGACTATAACGGCACCTCATATCTTGTCGAGAACCTGGCCACACTCAACGCCACGGCGAAGAACCCCTCGGAGAACGAAATCACATGGAAATTCAGCACCTCGCTGGACGGGGAGTTCACCGAAGACCTCCCACTGACCAATGCAGGCGTGTACACCGTCTACTTCACCGTGTCTGCACCCAATCACTCGACCGTCGAGGCGAATGCTGACAGATACTTCACCGTCACCATCGAAAAGATGGCACTGACCGTGCAGATCGGATCCGACAGCATACCTTACACAGGAGATGTCCCGGACAGCGACAGACTAGTTGCCGGAATAGGATACAATGTCATCTCAGGCACACCCGTCGAAGACGAAGGCCTGGGAATCGAACTGAGCCTCACGCTCGGTTCGGCCGGTGTCGGCGAATACGTCGTGACAGGGAACAGCACCAACACGAATTACACCATCACCTTCATCGAAGGCAAGGTCACCATCACAGCGGTCGACATCCCGGCCCCTACACTCACCATCAAGGAAGGCACCGATCTGGTGTACAACAACATTGCATACGCGGTGAAGGACTACATCGAGGGTCTTCCCGCCAAGACACTCGAAGGGGACGAGATCACCTGGACGTTCTCCGATTCCGCCGACGGGGTTTTCTCAGAGAACTTCACAGTCAAGTCGGCGAACGGGGAGGGACACACCATATACGTGAAAGGAACGGCGGCCAACCACAATCCCTTCGCAAGCGAATCGTACATGGTCACACTTCCTGTTCAAAAGCGCACCCTGAACGTCAGCATAGGTGACAGCGAAGTCCAGTACGGTGACGATCCGGTGTACAAGACCCTGGAGATCAACAACTTCGCAGAAAACGAGAATGCGATCTCCCTGGGTTTGCAGATCACACCTTCCAGCGATTACGTCAAAGGAGGGTCCGATGCCAACGAGGTGTTCATAATCACCCTGGCGGTGACAGGCAACGAAGGGCTGGAGAACTACGATGTGGTCACGAAGGACGATGCTAAGCTCATTGTCATCCCCAGGCAGATCACCGTAGTCATCGACGACAAGGAATCCGAGTTCGGCGACGAATTGGCGGATCTCACTTACGATCGGGCCGAAGGCTCTACGCTCGTACCCGGTGATGACCTGGATGACCTCGTCACGGTCGGATTCGAGGACGGGGTCGAGCCGAAGGATTACAGAGCTGGAGGATACCGCATCGTCGGGACCGATGTAGATGGAGACAACTACCATGTGACCTTCGTCGGTTCCGGAGATTCCAGCAGGGACTACGGGATCTACATGATCACAAAGGTCTCGGTCTCCATCGATTTCACCAACTTCACGGATACGACCTACAGTGGATACGCCAAGCAGGTCGAGTACAGCACCACACCTGCTGATGCCAAGAGTTCGACCACGATCGAATACTACCGTCTGGCCTCAGAGTCTGATGAGATAGGTGAGGTAGTCGGACAGGTCATCGATGCCGGAAGATACCGGGCCGTGGTCACAGTCAACGACAACTACCTGATCGAGGGGAGATCGAGCCTCACTTTCGAAATCGAGAAGGCAGATTACGAGACCTTCTATGGTGTCGAAGTGAAGTTCGAAGACCTCACGACTCCGTACAACGGTGATGCTCAGTACCCCACTCTCACGGTACCAGAGGAACGTCACGGACTGGAGTGGAGTTACAAGACCGGTGCCGATGGGGCGACGGACTACACCGGATCCCCAGTCAAGGTCGAGATCACCTTCACCCTGACGGAGAACTCCGGCAACATCGATGCCCCAGAAGACATGACCGCCTACGTGACCATCCAGAAGAGGGAGGTCGTAGTCAACTGGGAGACCCCGAAGAGCGTCGTGTACGACGGCACCGCGCAAACGGTCTTGGCGTACTATAATGACGTGGATGGGAACAAGCAGTATCTGGTCACCACCCCTTACTCCGAAGATTCCCACTTCGCGGAATCAGGCGGTGTGTTCAAGGACTACCTCGACGGGGGATACAACTTCACCGCATCCTTCAAAGAGGGCGACAGCGGCAGTTCCAACTACACGCTGGACACGGGCACGGTCAGAGAGCATTACAATATAGCCAAGCGTCAGGTCTCCGTCATCTCCGTCGACGCCGAGAGACAGTACGGTTACGATAACCCGGCTTTCACATGGGAGTATTACAACACGACCTACATGTTCGTGGACTCCGACGGACATGAAATCGCCGAGGGGACCGACATCGGGTTCGGTTACAATTGTGACGCTGCCCCTAACAGCAACGTCGGTGACTATCCGATCAGGATATTCAACACCACCAACCTGGATACCAGGAACTATGCCATCGACTTCAACAACGAATCCGAAGAAGTCGGAAAACTGACCATCGCCCCGAGGGAGGTGGTGATCACCTTCGAAGAGCAGTCGTTGTCCTACACCGGCACCAAGCCGGACTTCGACTGGAAAGCTTACGAGGCCCCTAGTGATTCCATCGCCTCCGTAGGTGCGAATCCGAACATCCGCCTGGACATCTCCGACGACACCGGCGAGTGGAACGTCGGAGACTACCTTGTCTCCATCCAGTGGGACAACCGTGACAACTACAACGTCACCAGCGAGGGCGAGAAGTACTTCCACATCACCCTGGCAACGTTCAACGCCCAGCTCGGATGCGACGATTTCGAGGACTTCACGTACAACGGTAAGACCTATGATGCCGTGGACCATCTTTACAGGACGGCTTCGATAGGCGGAGTCACATGGGCCTACGGACTCTCTGCCGATTCCCTCGGCGAGAACGTCTATTTCGGAGACGCTGGTGAGTGGACCATTCACTACAAGGCGACGGCGGAGAACTACGAACCTGTCACCGGATCGGTTACCTTCACCATCAAGACCGCCACTAATGACTTCCAAAGATTCACCCCGACAGACGATGAGGGCTGGATATACCTCGGCGACCCCAGGGAGATCCTCGTTCCGACGGACATCTTCGGGAACAAGGCGGAGTACACTATCTGCCGCGTCACCGAAGACGGAGAGACACCTGTCACCGAATTGAACAAAGACTCCTACGCAGGCATCTACAGAATCGACTACTATGTCGAATCCGATGTGAGTGATCGCCAGCCCGCGTCCGGCGACACCGTGTACAACTACCTGAGGATCGAGGGCTCGTACACAGTGGAGATCCAGCGCAAGCCGGTCTCCGCAAACTGGGAGAACCCATCGATGCAGTACGACGGCAGAACCCTGGAGAACAAGTTAACCATCAGGGAATACATGTCTTTCACCGACGACGTCACCGAAGGCGTTCAGACGATGACAGACGGCAAAACCATGACGATGCACGCCACCAACAAGGGCGAGTACTACGTCGTCGTGAAGCTTAAGGATGACAACTACTGCTGGGAGGACCTGACCGATCCGGAAGAGAGACTGTTCAAGGTCAAGTGGATCATCGCTGAGGGTGGCAACGGCTGGGTCGTGACGCTCCAGGAATCCGGGTTCACCGGAGGCACCTACAACGGCAACGCCATCATCCCCGCCGGGGTGACCGCCCAGGTCGGAACCGTCCGCTTCGTCTACTCGTCTGTCGGAGGAACCGACCTCGACGACTACACCAGCGTGCCGTTCGTCAATGCGGGGGAGTACTATGTCATCGCCATAGTCGACCCCACCGAGAACCACATCGGACTCACGTCCGAACCTCTTGCGTACACCATCACGAAGGCCTCGGTGGACAAGCCGACGATGAACGGCGCATACGACTCCGACGGACAGCTCCACGACGGCGGATTCACGTACAACGGCGGGTCCTGGACCATCAACCTGGTGTACGGTATGAACTCGGACAAGGTCCTAGTCGAGGGCGACACGGCCATCGACGCCGGGAAGTATAGGGCCACCGTATCCCTCCCGAACGGGAACTACAAATGGTTCGGCACAGATGACGGCGCCGAGGACAGTTCCGATCCGTTCTCCATCGAATGGGAGATCCTCAGGGCCGTCGTCCAGACCCCCGGCTACCCGTCCGGAAAAGACGGCCATCTGTCCTTCGACCCCGAGAGCAGCTCGCAGACGTACCCATTCGTCCACGACAATAACGTATGGGTGTCCGGCGACTACGGTTCCGGATACGGAACGTACACAGCAACCTTCGAGATCAGAGACCCGACCAACTACATGTGGGATGACAGTCTCGAGCTCGAAGGAGGGAACTACCAGCTGACATGGTATATCGACAGGCTGTCGGTTTCCATCCCGTCCATCGTTGAAAACAGTGTGTACAATCCCACAGGAATGACCAACGTCATCATCGGATTCGATCCTGAGATCATGGGGGTGAACACTGGTTCACTTGCCGTGAGCAGCGACAACACCGACCCTGAGAACCCGGTCGTGACACTTATCGCCATCCAGGCCGGTGAGTACGACATCATCATCCGTCTGGACTCCGACGATTATGAGTGGGAGAACGGCACCCGCGGCGACGTCACCCTCCACTGGAGCATCGCCAAGATCCGGCTCACCCTTACGGCGGGTACCAACGTGTTCACGTATGACAGCGACGAGCACACGTACGTACCCGGCGGATACGATGGGATCTCCGACCTCGTGCATCTCGACTACAACGTGAAGACCGGTGTCGGAGATTACAAGGCCACAGCGACCATCAATAACCAGACGAACTACGAGTGGTCAGAGGCCATGTCCGGATACGATGGCTATGGCACCACTACCATCACCATGCCCTGGTCCATCGTTAGCGGCACATACGACCTCGACCGCTTGGGAGAGCCTGTGACAACGTTCACCTACGACGGCAGGCAGCATTCCCCAGAGTTCCAGAACGTTCCCGTCTGGATGGTCATCACCGCTGAAAAGACCATCACAGATGTCGGTAGCGTATCGATCACGGTTCACTTCACCGACAATGGGTCGTCCGGTTACTCGCTGGACGAAACGAGGACATACACGGTCACCGTGAACCCCCTGAAGATAGAGATTGTCATCCCCGATGTGGAGTTCACATACGGCGAGGGGACTGCGGATCTCAGGTGGGACTACGCAACGAACTCCGCCGTGTTCCTGGACTCCGAGGACAAGAATAGCATCACCCTGACCGCAACCGGATACGACGGGGACTGCGGAAGGTTCCCCATCGCTATGAAGTACACCGGATCGGAGAACTACGATGTCGTCACCAAAAGCAAGGCTTTCCTGACCGTGAACCCTATCGTCGTCCAGCAACCCACCGTCTACGATGTAGAGTACACTGGGAACACGGAGACCCACCCGTTCAACGGCGAAGGCTACACCGTGATCGAGGGCACGACCGAGGCCAAGGGCCTGGGAGACTACAAGGTCGTCCTGGAGCTCGAACCGAACCACGTCTGGTGGGACGGCACCTACGAGGACAAGACCCTGACATGGAGAATCGTGTCGGGCTCGGAAATCAACAGGAACAATTTCAGCGTCGACGAGTCCCCCGAGACCTACACCGGGTCAGCCATCGAGAAGATCGTGGTCAGCCTGGATCCCAACCTTGTCGAGAGCAGGGACTACACTGTGACCATCACCGACAACACCAACGTTGGAACCGCAACAATTACCATCCAGGGAATCGGGACACATGAGGGAACATTGACCTACACCTTCGATATCGTCCCGCAGCCCGTCCCCGTGCCCGAAATTCAGAGTCTGGAGTACAAGAAGGACAAGATCTGGGACCAGCCCTACTCCTCTGAACTCTACACCGCGTCTGGAGACCTGATCGGCACCGAGGTCGGAGACTACTACGTCACCCTGGCCCTCAAGGACAAGCACAACTACGTCTGGTCCACCGGTGGCACCGATGACAGGACCGTCATGTGGCGCATCGTCGCCGAGGGCACCCTGGTCAAATCCGACTTCGTCGTGGACGAGTCCCCCGAGACCTACACTGGCGATGAGATCTTCAAGTCCGTGACCTGTGTCAACAAGGACCTTGTTCTCGGCGAAGACTATGAGATAACTCACAGCAACAACATGGACGTCGGAAAGGCGACGATCACCATATCCGGAAGGGACGACTACGCCGGCAGCGAAGCGCTGGAGTACCACTTCACCATCGAGAAGGCGGACACCGTCGTGGACTTCGTCAACGACGGTTTCGAGAGGAGCGAAGACTCCGACTCCTTCAAGTTCCTCCCGTACGTCTCAGGCCTGGAGCATGGTGAGCTCACCTGGACCACCAGCGACGACTCAGTCGCCACCGTGGATGCTGAGACCGGCGAGATCACCGTCCTGTCCGTCGGAGAGGTGACGATCACCGCCACCTTCCCAGGTGACGAGAACCGCAACGGTGACGAGGACACCATCGTCCTCAACGTCGGGGAGGGTGAGACCACAGTCTACGTGGACCGCGTAGTCTACGTCAAGGTCCCGGTCGAGGTCCCCGGCGGAGACGACGATGACGACCAGACCGACGACAAGCCGGAGACCGTCTACATCGAGAAGGACAACGACCTGTACATCTGGCTGCTGATCGTCATGGCAGTCATCTGCGTCTGCTTCGCGGCGTACATCCTGTACACCCACAGGGACCAGGAGGGAGGTGCGTGAGCCCGACCCTCGACGACACGGGAGCGGACATACTGGAGTCCAGCCACATGGTCTCCATAATGCTGTACCTGTACGACAGCGGCGAGTGTCGCAAGAGCGACATCTACGACGCCGTCGGCAGGGGCAACCGCATGCCGGACAAGCTCGACTCCCTGCGGGACCTCGGACTGGTCGACTACAACGGTCCGTCCGACTCCCGCCCGGTCATCGGGCTTACGGAGCTGGGGTCCCAGGTGGCCTCCATGCTCCACGCCATCGACCTGGCCATCAGGAACCGCAACCTGGTCTGACGGCCGCCCCAAACACCTTAACCCAAACCTCTTCACCTCCTTCTAAACAACCAAATACCCAGGCGACGGTTCCGTCGCAATGACCGTGATCAAGCTCTCCGAACCCGTCGAGGACATCGTAGTCAACCTCCTGCGCCTGGCCAACACCAAGCTCCCCGCCGACGTGGGGTGGGCCCTGGAGGCCGCCGCCGGTTGGGAGACCAACGAGGTCGCGTACACCCAGCTCGGAGCGATCATGGAGAACGTCAAGAAGGCCGAGCACCTCGGCCTGCCCATGTGCCAGGACACCGGGATCCCGGTGTTCTACGTCAGGGGGAGGTTCGACTCCTCGATAGCGAAGGAGATCTCCAACGGTGTCGCCAGGGCGACGAAGCTCATCCCGCTCAGGCCCAACACCGTCGACCCCATCACCAGGGAGAACCACGGCGACAACCTGGGCGAGGGCATGCCCATCATCCACTACATCCCGACGGAGGACGACTTCACGGAGATCACGGTCCTTCCGAAGGGTGCGGGTTCGGAGAACATGACCCGCCTCGCCATGCTGAACCCCGCCGACGGCATCGAGGGCGTGAAGAGGTTCGTCGTGGACGCCGTCCTCGATGCGGGAGGGCGCCCGTGCCCCCCGTCCATCGTCGGAATCGGAATAGGAGGGACCTCGGACAGGTGCGTGGAGATGGCCAAGGAGGCCCTGCTCACGCCGCTGGACGAGGAGAACCCGGACCCCGTGCTGAGGAAGATAGAGGAGGACCTCTTCGTCTCGCTGAACAGCTCCGGCCTGGGGCCCATGGGGCTGGGCGGGGCAACCACAGTCCTGGGCGTGAAGATCAGGAAATGCTCCTGCCACACCGCCAGCCTGCCGGTGGCGGTGAACATCGGATGCTGGGCCACCCGCCGCGCGTCCGCCAGGATAACCGACCAGGGCGTCGAGTACTCCCAGGGGGTGAGGCTGTGAGGAACCTCAGGACACCCCTCAGCGAGGAGGACGTCAGGTCGCTGAAGCTCGGGGAGACCGTCTACCTCTCCGGACCCATCGTCACCGGACGCGACGAGATGCACATCCGCGCCCTGGAGTATTCCGAGCAGGGCAAGGACGTGCCGGACTGTCTTAACAATGCTGTCATCTTCCACTGCGGACCCATCATGAGGCAGAGGGACGACGGCACCTGGGCGGTCGTCGCCGCTGGTCCCACCACGTCCGCGAGGATGAACAAGCTGGAACCCGACATGATCCCCACGTTCAACATACGTGCCATAATCGGCAAGGGCGGCATGTCCCGCGAGACCGCCGACGCCATGAGGGACTACGGTTGCGTCTACCTGGCGGCGACCGGCGGTGCGGCCGTGTCGCTGGCGGAGGGTCTTGACAGGTGCGTCGGCTGCGAGTGGGAGGATCTGGGCATGGCGGAGGCCATGTGGAGGTTCGAGGCAAACAGGCTCGGCCCGCTCATAGTCGCCATCGACGCCAACGGCGATAGCCTCTACGACAGGGTCAACGGATCCCTGGTCAGGGACGCCTGAGCTCGTCCCCGTCCTGCTGGGCGATTTCGTCCAGGTCGTTCATGAGGATGGGCTCCGAGTCGCCTCCCTTGGACCTGGCGTGGGCCCAGGTCACGATCACGAGGATCAGTGCCAGCATAACCAGTCCGACGACCATCATCGAGTGGGCGATGTCCATCCCGAACAGGAACGACGGGTTGTTCTGGATCAGCGTCACCCCGTACGCCGTCCCCGATCCCGATTCGACGGTGATCGGCTCAGAGCTCTGGAACCCCCTGCAGCTCACCGTCAGGGTGTAGGTTCCGAAGGGGCAGTCCTCGAAGACGAAGTACCCGTTGGACCCGGACTTGGTGGTCTGGCTCACCCCGTCCTCCGAGACCACGATGATCGTGGCCCCCGACAGGCTGAAAGTCTCCCCGTCGGAGAATCCCTGGACGGTGCCGTAGATGATCCCGGTGGTGACCGCCATGACGATCGCGTGTAGTCCGCCGGCCTCGCCGGACATGGCGTAGCGCCCCTCGTCGTCGACGGCGGACTGCGCCGGGTCGAAGCTCACGAAGCCGTCGTCGTCCATGTCCATGCTGTCCGGCAGGGACCTGACCATGTATCCGGGATACTCGAACGTGAGGTAGTACGTGTCCCCGTCGGCGTGCAGGAACGTGAACTCGAACCTCCCCGCGGAGTCGGTCTTCACAGGGTTCGTGCCCGCGGACGGCTCGACGATGTTCTTGTCGGAGTCGTACAGGGTCACCTGAACGTCCTGCAGGGGCGTGTTCTCCTCCTGGTCGGAAAGGTTGGCGATGTACCCATAGGCGGTGACCTCCCTCTCGGCCGGCTCGACGGGCGTGTCGCCTCCGGGTGCCGCGGACGCGGTCGCGGCGGCGAACGGTACGGCCAGCATAAGCGCTAGGGCGAGAAGAACAGCCAGTCTGCCGCCGGAGGGACTCATGCCCTGTGAATCCCCTCATCGTTAATAAGGAGTGTGTGCGGGCGCTCGGAACCCGCGTCACCTGGGCCCTTCTCGTAACCCTTAAATCGCACCCCCTCATGGGGCTTCCGATTAGTGATTGCGATGCTGGAGAGGGTTGACAGGACTTACACCAAGGACGAGGTCATGGGGCTCATGGAGCCGCTCATATCCACATGGTTCAACGAGAGGTTCGACGATCTGACGATACCGCAGGCGAAGGCGATCCCCGTCATCCACCAGAGGAGGAACGTCCTCGTCTCGTCGCCCACCGGCTCCGGGAAGACCCTCACCGCGTTCACCAGCATCATCAACGAGCTCACCCGTTACTCCAGGGAGGGCACCCTGGAGGAGAGGGTGTACTGCATCTACGTCTCCCCGCTGAAGGCCCTGGCCAACGACGTCAACCGCAACCTCAACACCCCGCTGGCGGAGATGAGGGAGGTCGCAGCCGCCCACGGCATGGACATCCCGGACATCAGGGTGGCCGTGCGCTCGGGGGACACGCCCCAGAGCGAGAGGCAGAGGATGGTCCGCCACCCGCCGCACATCCTCATCACCACGCCGGAGAGCCTGGCGCTGATCCTCGCCGCCCCCAAGTTCAGGGAGGCCTTCAAGAAGGTCGAGTGGGTGATCCTCGACGAGATCCACGACATCTGCGACTCCAAGAGGGGAGCCTTCCTGTCGCTCACGCTGGAGCGCCTGAGGCACCACTGCGACAACGACTTCGTCAGGATCGGGCTGTCGGCCACCCTCGCCCCGATCGAGGCCATCGCCGGGTACCTGGTGGGGTGCGAGCCGAACGGCGACGTGCGCGACGTGGTGCTCATCGAGTCCGGTTCGAAGAAGCAGCTGGACCTGAAGGTCATCTGCCCCACCGATGACATGACCACGCTGTCCTCGGACATAGTCAACTCCATGATGTACGACACCCTGAAGGACCTGATCGACCAGCACGAGACCACGCTGGTCTTCACCAACACCAGGTCCGGTGCGGAGAGCGTCGTCTACAAGCTGAAGGAGCGCGGGCTGGAGAACATCGAGGTCCACCACAGCTCCCTCGGGAAGGAGATCAGGCTGGACGTGGAGGAGCGCCTCAAGAGGGGGGAGATCAAGTGCGTGGTGTCATCCACATCGCTGGAGCTCGGCATCGACATCGGCTCGGTGGACCTGGTCTGCCAGATCGGGTCTCCCAAGTCCGTCGCCAAGGGGCTGCAGAGGATCGGCCGCAGCGGGCACAGCTTCGGCAAGGTCGCCAAGGGGAGGCTGCTTGTATTCGACCCCGACGATCTGGTGGAGTGCGCCGTCATGTGCAGGGCCGCCCACCGCGGGGACATAGACAGGGTCGGCATCCCCGAGAACTGCCTGGACGTCCTGTCGCAGACCGTCGTCGGGATGAGCCTGGACAGCAGGTGGGACGCCAAGGAAGCGTACGAGAGGACGACTTCGAGGGCGTGTACTCCAAGATATGGTACGACGAGGAGGAGGGGCAGTTCGGCAAGAAGAAGGGCTCCCGCATGATCTACTTCATGAACCTGGGTACGATCCCCGAGGAGGCCAACTACCGCGTGGTCACCAACCACGGGTCCACCGCGGGGGAGCTCTCCGAGAAGTTCGTGGAGAGGCTCTCGCCCAGGGACGTCTTCGTCCTGGGAGGGAGGTCGTTCGAGTTCGTCCGCTCAAAGGGCATGACCGCCTACGTTAAGGAGGCCAACGGAAGGAAGCCCACGGTCCCGTCGTGGGCGGGGGAGATGCTGCCCAGGAGCTTCGACCTGTCCATGGACATCGCCGAGTTCAGGAGGGAGATGGCGTCCAGGATCGACGAGCCGGACGCCCAGGCAATATCCGAGCTGGTGAGCGACTTCGACGTGGACGAGGGGTCCGCCCGCAGCATACTGTCGTACTTCAGGGAGCAGGAGGCCGTCGCCGGGTTCATCCCGGACTGCGACCGCCTCGCCGTCGAGGAGTACATCGACCCGTCCGGCAACCAGAAGCTGGTTTTCCACTTCCCCTTCGGCCGCAGGGTCAACGACGCACTGTCCAGGGCGTACGCCTACAGGATGACCGGCACGATCGGTGCCAACGTCTCCGTCACCATATCCGACGACAGCTTCATGCTCGGATGCCCCAGGAAGTTCGACCTGGCGCAGATCCCCGGGCTCATAAGGGCGGGGGAGCTGGAGCAGGTGCTCCGCAGGTCGATCAAGGACTCCGAGATATTCAAGCTCAGGTTCAGGCACACCGCCGCCCGCAGCTTCATGATCCTCAGGAACTACATGGGGAGGCCGATCTCGGTCAACAGGCAGCAGATTCGCTCCACGTACCTGCTGGAGATGCTGGGCGACATGGAGAGGGTCCCCGTCATCGAGGAGACCTACCGCGAGGTCCTGGAGGACGACATGGACATCAGGAACGCGCAGCTGGTCCTGGACATGATCGACTCCGGCAGGATGGGCCTGGAGCTCATACACTACACCGGCACCCCGTCGCCGTTCGCCCACTCCGCCATCCTGTCCGGGTTCTCGGACATCGTCCTCATGGAGGACAGGTCCGCCCTGCTCAGGGAGCTGCACAGGAAGGTGCTGTACAGGGCGCTGGGCGACTCCGTCAGCGAGTTCGAGTTCACGGAGGACCAGGTGATCCCCTACTTCGCGCAGAAGCCCCCGAGGATCATGTCCAAGTCGGACATCCCGAAGCTCCTGGCCGTCACCGGCCCGCTGCAGGCCATGCGCGAGAGGGGCAGGAACATCTACTCCTATTCCGACGAGGACAAGAAGACCCTGGACGGATGGGTCAGGGAGCTCATCAGGGAGGGCGTCATCGGCACGGTCTTCCTGGACGAGACGCACATCATGAACATCGAGGAGGTCCCGTACTACGCCGCGGCCACCCGCAGGGAGAGGGAGCTCAACGACACCGACCGGGCAGTCTACGACCGCATCGGGCAGAACACGGCCATGAGCGAGATCACCGCCGACCTGGAGATCTCCGAGGACGTGACGTTCAGGTCGGTCAGGAAGCTGGAGTCCATGTACCTGATAACCAGGACGGACGTCACCGGCAACAACAGGTGGTTCTTCTCCAGGGTCAGGTACCCCGAGGTGGACAGGAGGAGGGCGGTGGACCGCATCGTGCTCCGCTACCTGGAGTGCTTCGCCCCGGCCACCGTGCAGGAGGTGGCCTTCGCGCTGTCGGTATCCGACGAGGACGCGAGGGCGTCCCTGGAATCTCTGGTCGCGGCGGAGGAGGTGGCCAAGGGCCGCTTCCTGATCTCCGAGGACGACCAGTACATGCTTAAGATCGACCACATGAGGCTCAAGGCCGGCAGGGACAACGTCTACGACTACGAGACCGTCGAGCGCTACCGCCTGACCAAGGGGGAGAGCTTCGACAGCATCCGCGACTTCTTCGAGTTCTACGGCTCCGCCGGCAGCGAGCTCGACGTGTACACCAGGGTGAAGGGGTTCGACCTCTCCGAGTGGTACTCCATGAGGGAGTCCGGGGAGCTGCTTCTGGGGAGGTTCGTCAGGGGCAGGGTCAGGTACGTCCTCAGGGACGAGGGCGACCGCTACGCCGCCCTGAGGCACGAGGAGGTCACCGACACCGACCGCAGGGTGCTGAACATGATAGACGGTATGGAGCGCGCCACCATGAGGCAGCTCGTGGCGGCCACAGGCATGGAGAAGGACGACGTCAAGGAGTCGATCATGCGCCTGGACCGCTCCCTGCTGGTCATCCGCGACTTCGACGAGAGGGAGGACTGGGGGACGGAGAACACCTACGCCGTCTACCGTCCCGCGGATCCCGGGGACGAGCCCGCAAGGGCGCTGGTCCGCAGGGCCGTCAGGGCGTACGGGCCCATACCTGTCGCGTCGATGAGGTACCTGGTGGACATCCCGCTGGACGAGATCGAGAGGCTCGCCGCCGAGGAGGGCGCGGCCACCATCTCCGTGGGCGAGGGCCAGGTGCCGATGCTGGTCATGAAGGACGAGCTCCCGGCCCTCGAGAGGGTGCCCGAGCAGGAGTTCCCCGTCAGGGTCCTCTCGCTGTACGACCCCGACCTGGGCTCCAAGTGGGCGGAGATCTCATCCCGCTACGGCGACAAGTGGATCTACCCGCTGGTCCGCGGCGACACCGTGGTCGGCGCCCTGGAGCTGTGGGAGATGTCCGGATGCATAGAGGTCCGCGGCATGGACCTGGACTCGCCGGAGCTGCTCCCCGAGGCGCTGGACGCCATCGACGTGATGATGGGCTTCTTCAGGATGAAGGGCACGGACATCGTGCGCATCCGCGAGATCCTCAACACCGACGCGGAGAAGCTGGACGAATCCATGGTGAAGGTCCTGGAATCACGCGACTACCACTTCGTGAACGGGTTCTACGCCAGGGGCAGGTTCGTGCCCTGGACCATGTCCGAGCAGGAGATGCTCAGCTACGTGTTCGGGAAGCAGCGCGTCCCGAGGAACGAGAGGTACCAGACCGTATCGGAGGCGATGGAGTCCCGCGGGTACATACGCGGGGACCAGGAGCTGATGGTCCGCGTGGCCGAGAGGACCACCATGAAGAGGCAGATGGAGCGCGGAGGTATCGTGAAGATGGTCCTGTCCCCGGCGTACGTGGGGTACACGACCATGGCCATGGCCCAGGTCTACAGGGCGGAGAAGGGCTACGAGCCCGGAAGGCACGCCAGGGACCTGCTGAAGCTGATATCCAAGAAGCAGCCCGCCACCAAGAAGGAGATCGTGACGGACTCGCCGTTCTCCCCGGAGACCACATCCGAGCTGCTGTCGGAGCTCTCCAAGGCGTCAGTGCTCTATCAGGACGGCGACGGGCGCTACAACATCGTGCCGGACAACGGCATGGACAGGCACGAGGCCCAGAAGGAGTTGGTCCGCATGCACTTCCGCGACTTCGGTATGTTCTCGGCGGAGACCCTGTCCCAGTTCGTCGGGGGCAGGATGGTGGTGACCAGGACGATACTGAGGGAGCTGGAGGACGAGGGCTTCCTGAGCAAGGGCTTCCTCGTCAGGGACGACCCCACGCTGTACTGGATCCTGTCCGGGGACGTGGGCGTCAAGCCGTCCAGGGTCCTGGACAACTTCGTGCTGAACTCCCAGGACAACCTGCACATCTACCTGCGCAACATGATCAAGGGGGAGACCGGCGCCGGTGCCAACTCCGCGATATTCAGCGGAACCCGCATCGTGGGCAGCTTCAAGGGCAAGGTCTGCGCCTCCGGGGCGAAGGTGGAGGAGTTCCAGGGCTCTGACAGGGCGGCCAGGATCCTCAAGGAGGCGGCCCAGTCCGTGGGCGTCAGCCTGGAGACGCAGAGGCAACGCGACGACGATGACTGGGACGTGTCCGAGTTCTACCTGAAGGTCAACACGGGGGCCTGAACACCCTTCTCCGCAAGGGGGACAACGCCGTTAAATAGTAGGATTGTCTAGTCCGGTGCATGAAGATACCGTGCGAGATAGTGGTCTGGTACGTTCTGCCCATGATACGCAGAGAGGTCTCCAAGGAACTCGTCTACACCCATGGGATGACCCAGGCCGAGGTCGCCCGCAGGTTCGGCGTGACCGACGCCGCCATCTCGCAGTACCTCAAGAAGAAGAGGGGAGGGAACTCCCTCGTGGATGACAACCCCCTGTACCCCGAGTTCCAGGAGGAGGTCAGGATCTCCGCGGCCAAGATCGCCGAGGACAAGAGCGACTTCGCCACCGAGATGTGCAGGCTCTGCTGCGTCGTCAAGAAGACCGGGCTGCTGGCCATAATCTACAAGGCCCAGACCGGCAGCGTCCCGCCCGTCTGCGGAGGGTCCGCAGCCGACGAGACTGCCTGATCCCGTCATTCTATGAACTCGCGGTGGTACAGGAACTCCTGGGCGTACCCGGCGTACCTTCCGAACTTCTCGCGCCCGTACCGGGAGACCACCTTGTACGAGCCGGTGACCCCGTAGAGCTCCTCCATGGACTTCTGTATCCTTGCGTCCACGGGGAACGCCTCCAGGTGCCCGTAGGCGAAGAGCGCGACGCAGTCGGCCACCTTCGGACCCACGCCCTTGATGCCGATCAGCTCCTCCACGCACCTTTCGTAATCGAGCTCGGCTATGGCCTCCGGGTCTACCTCTCCGTCCTCGACGCGCTGTGCCAGTTCGATGAACCTCTGCTCCCTGAAGCCCAGCCTGCACTCGCAGACGCGGTCGGCCCCGTCGAGGATCTGGGAGGGCGTGGGGAAGGCGTGCCTGGCGCCCAGGTCGTCCCCGAAGAGGTCGCAGACGGACTCCACCATCTTCCCTATGCGGGCGACGTTGGCGTTGGTCGCGAGGAGGTATGTGGCGAGGCACTCCCAGTGCGGCTGGCGCAGGATGCGGAGTCCGGGGCAGTGCGCCGACAGCGATGCGACGTACTCATCCCTTGATGATATGTCCGCCACGATCCCGGCGAGGTCGTCCTCGGCCCTGAAGTAGTCCCTGAGGCGGGACAGGTCCGAGCACCCCTCGACCTCCGCACCGTATTCGGTCTGCCTCATCCTGACCACGTCCCTTCCAAGGACGCCGGTCCAGACGTCGCCCTCCTTCCTCCAGCGGTGCGCCTGGCCGCATCCGAGCGTAGGGTCCAGGGAAACCTCGAGTTCCAGCCTCATGGACGGCCTATGTGCGTTCCGCGCTCAAAAACATTGATTTGTCGAACAGTCAGCGACGGGCCCTCAACGCATGGTGTCATCGGTTCCGCTCACAACACTTAACATCGTGAACTCATTACGGGCATCCATGAGATTCGGTCCCGCTGGTTACCCCTCGGCAGGCAAGACGCCCGAGGGTTCGTTGGAGTACACGAGGAGCCTCGGTCTGGACGCCCTCGAGGTGGAGTTCGTCCGCGGCGCGAGGATCAAGCCCGAGAGGGCGCAGGAGGTCGGAGCCAAGGCCAAGGCCCTGGACATCAGGCTGAGCTGCCACGCGCCCTACTTCATCAGCTTCAACTCGGACTCCGACGAGACCAGGGAGAAGAGCATCGGATGGGTCATGGACACCGCCAGGGCCGCGCACAACCTCGGCGCCTACATCATCGTCATCCACGCCGCCTCCTACGGCAAGTCCCCGGAGACCGCCCTCCCCAACGTCATAGCCGGGCTCTCGAAGTGCAAGGACATGCTCGACGACGAGGGCATCAGGGACGTCATCCTCGGAGTGGAGACCATGGGCAAGCTCGGCCAGTTCGGCACCCTCGACGAGATCGGCAAGGTCATGGAGAGCGTCGACGGCGTCCGCCCCGTGCTCGACGTCGCCCACGTCCACGCGAGGGGCCACGGGTTCCTCAAGACGGAGCAGGACATGAGGGAGCTCACGGACCAGTTCTTCTCGCTCGCCGGTGACATAGCGCACTTCCACATCAGCTGCATCAAGTACGGCGACAAGGGCGAGATCTCCCACCTCCCGCTGGAGACGAAGGATCCGGACCTCCAGCTCCTGGCAAACGTCCTCCAGGACTCCAAGCAGGAGTGCACGTTCATCTGCGAATCCCCGCTCATCGAGAAGGACGCGGTGGTCTTCAGGGACATGTTC
Source organism: uncultured Methanomassiliicoccales archaeon (assembly GCA_949295765.1). Lineage (GTDB taxonomy): Archaea > Thermoplasmatota > Thermoplasmata > Methanomassiliicoccales > Methanomethylophilaceae > Methanoprimaticola. Next base: position 38,274 of record CASFMM010000004.1, read on the forward strand.
CCCCAGTACCGCGCCTGATTCCGTTAAATCGGTGACTGCGATACGGTACGCATGAATGCGAACAACGTCAAGATGATGGCGGCAGCGGCCGTCGTCATCGTGATATGCCTGCTGTTCTCATGGGTGCAGTACGGTGGCGACTCCGGGGACGATCCTGAGCAGGAGGAGTCCTTCGAGGGCGTCTGGTACCCCGTTTACACCTACAACTCGGGCATCACCGGTGAGATCGCCGCCCCCGAGCAGCTCACAGCCTCCGTCGCGGACGGAGTGGTCAGCATCGCCGACGGGGAGACCACACTGGCTTTCCCGATGGTCTCCGACTGCGAGGCCGTGTCCGAGAGGGACGGTGTCGGGTATCAGCTCTATCTCGAGGACGGCATCCTGTATCTGATCATGATCTTCGACGACCGCGACATGAGCGGGATCGTGTACATGGCCATGTCCAGGGACTCGACAGCGACGCTCCCCAGCGACAAGGTGGACCTCTCCGGAACGACCATGGATATGACCGGGGCCGTGAGCAATGGCGTCGAATTCAACAACGGAGGCCAGGTGACCTTCGCGGTCGACAGCCACGCGTTCCATGTGGCCAAGGGCACCATCGTGTCGGAGGACAGGTCATACGAGTTCACGGGATTCGTGAAGAGCGACGGATCCAGGTCCGTCATCATCGGATGCTGCACCGGCGCCGACGGCTCCACGGGCATCATCAACGCCGTGGTCGAGGGAGGCGAGGGCGCCTTCTCCTTCAACGACGGATACGCCTACATGTACGGAGGACAGACCTCGGGAATGACCACCAGCCTCGTCGACGGCACCATAGACGTCGTGACATCCTTCGAGACCCTTGTGTTCGAAGTCGATGTCGAGGGATGTCTCGCGAACGTCATGAACGAGCTCGGCTACTTCCCCGGAGCGGTCATGTGGACCCTCGGGGACGACTGCCTGCTGTTCGGGTACGGGTCGGTCGCGGCCTTCGACGGCTCCGAATACGTCTTCGTGCTGAACAAGATGGTGGCCTGAGTTACCGGGTCATCATATTAAATACGGGGATTCTTTCCCCATCTTCAATGCCACTGTGGCTCAGCGGTAGAGCGGCGGTTTCGTAAACCGTAGGCCGGGGGTTCGATCCCCTCCAGTGGCTCCATCTTCTCCATCATTCTGTCATCCATGTTGTCATACGCGCAGTCCGTTCGAATCGGAATGTGGAAGGTCCGATTCACAATGTGAATGAGGTATCAGAGGGTCAGCTCAACAGTGCCAGCACTGGAATTCACAGCACTCGGGGAGCGGATGCCGTCCACGGTGCGTAGATGAAGGCGGATGCGGGAATCCGCATCAAGAGGGTTCAGCAGTCGTGCTTCCCGTCGCCGCCCTTGCTCATGTAAGTGTTGACGATCTTGATGGCGCAGACGTCGCCGCACATGGAGCATCCCTCGCTCTCCTCGGTGCATCCCCTGCACCTGTATCTGCGGGCCTTCTCCTCGTCGATGCATGTGTCGAACATGGTCTCCCAGTCGAGGGCCTTCCTGGCCTTCGCCATCCTCGTGTCGCGCTCCCTGCCGATGCCCCTGCAGAGGTCTCCGACGTGGGCGGCGATCTTCGATGCGATGACGCCCTCCCTCACATCGTCGACGTCCGGCAGCGAGAGGTGTTCCGCGGGTGTGAGGTAGCAGAGGAAGTCCGCTCCGTTCTGCGCCGCGACGGCGCCTCCGATGGCCCCGACTATGTGGTCGTATCCCGGTGCGATGTCCGTGACGAGCGGCCCCAGGACGTAGAACGGCGCATGGTCGCACATGCGCTTCTGGATCTGCATGTTCATGGGCACCTGGTCCAGCGGGACGTGTCCAGGACCCTCCACCATGCTCTGGACGCCCGCCTCGCGGGCCCTCCTGACGAGGTGACCGAGGGTCATGAGCTCGGTGATCTGCGCCTGGTCGGACGCGTCGTCGATGCATCCGGGCCTGAACCCGTCGCCCAGCGACAGGGTGAACTCGTACTTCCTGGCCATCTCGAGCAGGTAGTCGAAGTTCTTGTAGAGGGGGTTCTCCTCCCCGTTGTGGAGGATCCACGCGGTCAGGAATGACCCTCCCCTGGATACGACGTCGGTGATCCTCTGGCACTTCTCCAGCCAGCCGACGCTCTCCTTCGTGATGCCGCAGTGGACGGTCATGAAGTCCATCCCGTCCTTGGCGTGCTTCTCGATGCCGTTGAAGATGTCGTCTTCGGTCATCTCGACGACCGCGTTCCTCCTGGCGGCGGTGAGGCCGGTCTGGTAGATCGGCACGGAACCCATCATGACGGGGCACTCCTTCAGAAGCCTGGCTCTTATGGCGTCGATGTCGCCGCCGGTGCTGAGGTCCATGACGGCGTCAGCCCCGTACTTCAGGGCCACCTGCAGCTTCTGGAGCTCGGCGTCCAGGTCCACTATGTCCCTGGAGGTGCCCAGGTTGACGTTGATCTTGACGGAAAGCCCCTCTCCAATGGCTGCCGGTTCGGGGTCGTGCGCCGGGTTGCAGGGTGCGCAGATGCGTCCCGAGGCTATCCCGTTGCGGATGAACTCCGGGCTGACGTTCTCCTTCTCGGCGATCTTCTTCATCATCGGGGTGATCTCTCCCCTGCGGGCCGTCTCCATTATGGTGCTCATTGCGGATCGCATCCGTATCTTCCGAGCCAGGCTTAATACTTGACCGAGACCGAACGCCGTTCCCTCAGGGTTTTCGACATCGATCGGGCCCATGTGCGGCACCAGTGGCGACAAAACGCCCCCATCCACATCATGTCGGTCGATCCGACGGCCTTAGAACCGATTCGAGGGCAAACGGCCTGAGGCTGATCATCTAAGTCCCTCTTAATGCGCGTGTACGCGCGCGTGTACGCGTGTATATATAACATGATGCGATAGGTCATCCGATCATCATGGATGGGAACATGAAGCACGCCGAGGAGGAGTACGATGCGGACAGCATCGTGGCCCTCAAAGGTCTGGAGGCCGTGAGGAAGAGGCCCGGTATGTACATCGGGTCCACGGATTCCCGCGGACTGCACCACATGGTCTACGAGGTCGTCGACAACGGTATCGACGAGGTCATGGCCGGGTTCGCCACAGAGGTGGACGTCACGATCAACGAGGACGGCTCCATCACCGTCGTGGACGACGGAAGGGGCATCCCCACGGGGATCAACCACGAGGAGGGCAAGTCGGCGCTGGAGATGTGTCTGACCGACCTCCACGCGGGGGGTAAGTTCAACCAGAACAGCTACAAGGTCTCGGGAGGACTCCACGGAGTCGGAGTCTCCGTCGTCAACGCCCTGTCGGAGAGGCTCGTGGCCACCGTCTACAGGGAGGACAAGATCTGGAGGCAGTCCTACCGCATCGGGGTGCCGGACGGACCCGTCGAGATCATCGGCGACACCGACCGCCACGGGACCGAGATCACGTTCTGGCCCGACGGGGAGATGTTCGAGACCGTCGAGTTCGATTACACGACCCTGCAGAACAGGTTCCGCAACCAGGCGTTCCTCAACAAGGAGGCCACCATCAACTTCGAGGACAGGCGCACGGGCAGGAAGGAGAGGTTCCACTACGACGGAGGGGTCTCCGAGTTCGTGCAGTACCTGAACAGGTCCAAGACGCCCATCCACCCCACGCCGATACACTTCTCCGGCGAGAGGAACGGCGTGATGATCGACATCGCCATGCAGTGGACCGACGGGTACAACGAGGAGATCGACTCCTTCGTGAACACCATCTTCACACCCGAGGGCGGAACGCACCTCACAGGATTCAGGACCGCCCTCACCAAGACGATCAACGACTACGGCAAGGCCAACAACCTCCTCAAGGACACGACCCTGGAGGGAAGCGACGTGCGCGAGGGCCTCACGGCGATCGTCAGCATCAAGATGTCAGAGCCCCAGTTCGAGGGCCAGACCAAGGCCAAGCTGGGAAGCAGCGTGGCGCAGGGGGCAGTATCCGGACTCATGAACGACAAGCTGGCCGAGTACCTCCTGGAGAACCCATCCGTGGCCCAGACGATCGTCAAGAAGGCGATCTCCGCGTACGAGGGCCGTGAGGCCGCCAGGAAGGCCAGGGACGCCACCAGGAGGAAGTCCGCCCTGGAGAGCACAAGCCTCCCCGGGAAGCTCGCCGACTGTTCCGAGAAGGACCCGTCCAAATGCGAGCTGTACATCGTGGAGGGGGAGTCCGCAGGCGGGAGCGCCAAGCAGGGGAGGGACCGCGCCTTCCAGGCGATCCTCCCGCTGAGGGGTAAGATCCTCAACGTGGAGAAGGCCAGGCCCGACAAGCTCCTGGACCACGAGGAGATCAAGAACCTCGCCATCGCCATCGGCGGCGGCATAGGGAAGGAGTTCGACGTCACCAAGATCCGCTACCACAACATCGTCATCATGACCGATGCGGACGTGGACGGGGCGCACATCGGCACCCTGCTTCTGACGCTGTTCTACAGGCAGATGAAGCCCCTCATCGAGGCCGGGCACGTCTACATCGCCATGCCCCCTCTGTACAGGGTCTACAAGGGCAAGAAGCAGATCTACGCCTACAACGAGGAGGAGATGGCCGCCGCGGTCGCCGAGATCGGCCAGGGCGCCAACGTCTCCAGGTACAAGGGTCTGGGAGAGATGAACCCCCAGCAGCTCTGGGAGACCACCATGAACCCCGAGACCAGGATCATGAAGAAGGTGACCATCGAGGACGGGATGATCGCCGACCAGCTGTTCTCCGTCCTCATGGGCGACGACGTCGAGCCCCGCAGGGAGTACATAATCGAGCACGCCCACGAGGTCGTCAACCTGGATGTGTGATACCATGGACGGAGAGAGGAAGCTCATCATCCAGCCCATCGAGAAGGAGATGCACCGCTCGTACATCGACTACTCCATGAGCGTCATCGTCGGGAGGGCGCTCCCGGACGTCAGGGACGGTCTCAAGCCCGTCCACAGGAAGATCATGTACGCCATGTCCGAGCTCGGTCTGGCGTACAACAGGCCCCACAAGAAGTCCGCGACCGTGGTGGGAGAGGTCCTGGGAAAGTACCACCCGCACGGCGACACCGCGGCGTACGACGCCATGGTGAGGATGGCCCAGCCGTTCTCGCTCAGGTACCCGCTGGTGGACGGCCAGGGTAACTTCGGTTCCGTGGACGGTGACCCGCCCGCGGCGATGCGTTACACCGAGGCCCGCCTGTCCAAGGTCGCCAGCGACCTGCTGGCTGACCTGGACAAGGACACCGTCGACATGATGGACAACTACGACGGGTCCCTGAAGGAGCCCACGGTGCTGCCGTCCAAGTTCCCGAACCTCCTGGTCAACGGGTCCGACGGTATCGCGGTCGGAATGGCCACCAAGATGCCCCCGCACAACCTCAGGGAGGTCTGCGACGCCATCGTCTACACCGTGGACCATCCGGACGCCACCCTGGAGGAGCTCATGCAGTTCGTCAAGGGCCCCGACTTCCCCACCGGAGGCACGATCTACGGCATCGGCGGCATCAGGGCCGCCTACGAGACCGGCCGCGGAAGGCTCAAGGTCAGGTCCAACACCCACATCGAGGAGATGGACAACGGCAAGGAGAGGATCATCGTCGACGAGATCCCCTACCAGGTCAACAAGGCCCAGCTGATCGTCCAGATCGCCGAGCGCGTGAAGGACAAGGAGATCGAGGGCATCACCGACCTGCGCGACGAGTCCGACAGGCACGGCATGCGCATCGTGATCGAGCTGCACAGGGACGCCCTGTCCAGCGTGGTCCTCGAGAACCTGTTCAAAAAGACCAACATGGAGGTCACATACGGCATCATCAACATCGCGCTGGTGGACAACAGGCCCACCACGCTCAGCCTCAAGGCGCTGATCACCCACTACATCGCCCACAGAAAGGACGTCGTCGTTCGCAGGACCAGGTACGACCTGGCCCAGGCCGAGAAGAGATTCCACATCCTGGAGGGCCTGATGAAGGCCATCAACATGCTGGACGAGACCATCGCCCTCATCCGCGCGTCCAAGACGGGAGAGGAGGCCAACGAGGGCCTCAGGAACCTGCTGGACATCGACGAGGAGCAGGCGAAGGCGATCCTGGACATGAGGCTCCAGAAGCTCACGGGCCTGGAGCTCAACTCCATAAAGGACGAGTACGACCAGCTCAAGCTGCTGATGGACGACCTGAGGGACATCCTGGCCAACGAGTCCAGGGTGTTCGCCATCATCAAGTCCGAGATCGAGGAGATGAAGGAGACCTACGGCGACGACCGCAGGACCGTCATCGACCCCAACGCCATCGACACCGACGAGGAGGACCTCATCCCCAGGGAGCAGGTGGTCATCACCATCTCCGCTGACAACTACATCAAGAGGATCCCGCTGAGCACCTACAGGCAGCAGTCCCGCGGAGGCGTGGGCCTCACCGCGATGCAGACCAAGGAGGAGGACCACGTGGCGTCGATGTTCGTCACGTCGTCCCACGACTACGTGATGTTCATCACCAACCACGGCCGTCTGCACTGGCTCAAGGGATACAGGATCCCTGAGGGCAGCAGGCAGTCCAAGGGCAAGCCGATCGTCAACCTCCTGGCGGATCTGGAGGAGGGCGAGAAGGTCGTGAACACAGTCTGCGCGTCCGGGTTCCCGGAGGACAGGTACCTTGTGTTCTGCACCAGGAACGGGCTGTTCAAGAAGACCGCGCTCTCCGCGTACGGCAACGTCAGGGCCAAGGGCATCAAAGCCATCAAGCTGGACGAAGGCGACGAGCTCATCGAGACCGGCATCACGGACGGCTCCGACCAGATCATCATCGCCTCCGCCGACGGCCAGGCCGTCAGGTTCGACGAGTCCGACGCCAGGCCCACCGGCAGGGACACCATGGGCGTCAAGGGGATGACCCTGAACGACGGCGACCGCGTGGTCTCCATGGCCGTTGTGAAGCCGGGCGACAGGCTGCTGACGGTGTCCGAGAACGGCTACGGCAAGATCTCCGACGTGGACGACTACCGCAAGACCAAGCGCGGCGGAAAGGGAGTCATCACCATCAAGACCGACGAGAGGAACGGCCAGGTCGTGAGCGTCAGGAAGGTCAACAACGGGGACCAGCTCATGCTGACCTCCGCCTCCGGCAAGATCATCCGCATCGACACGGACGAGATCCGCGAGACCGGGCGCAACGCGAAGGGCGTCAGGGTCATGGACATGCGCAACGGCGACAAGGTCGTCGCCGTCGAGCCCGTGATGACGGAGGAGCAGGAGGAGGAGATCGAGGAGGCCGCCCCGGAGGAGCCTCAGGAATGACCCAGACGGGCCGGTGAGCAGCCGGCTCCGTCACAAACTTTATAATGGGGACTTTCATAGGGGGGAATTACGCCGTGGTAACTCAGTTGGGAGAGTGCAAGACTGAAGATCTTGAAGTCGCTGGTTCGAGCCCGGCTCACGGCACCATCTCTTCTCCTATCTACTCATCGGGATGACCCTCCATGGAGCCAGACCGCGTTTTTATCGACATACGCACATGCGACCTCACCCTCTCGCAGGTGATGAACGAGATCGCGAAGCTCCAGTCCGAGTACCCCGACTACGAGATATTCATGGACGGCGACACCTACGCCATCGTGGGGCGTCGCAGGAACCAGAGGTGACGACATGGGACGCGGAAGGATCACCATAGGACTCTACAACTCGTACGACCAGAACTTCAGGGAGCCCCACAGGAGGGTCATAGCCCGTGCGGGGGACCTCGCCAGGGCCTACGACATGGGTCTAGCGCTGTTCGGGTTCCCGATCCCGGAGGATGCCCGCACCCCGAAGGAGATCGCGGAGTGGGTGGCCGGCACCACCAGCATCGGCGGTCACGGCAAGAACTTCATGGAGATGGCGGAGACCGGCAGGTTCCAGTGCTTCCCGTACCCCGGGAAGGGGTTCCCGCCCCAGCTGGGGGAGGTCATACTGACGACCAGCAAGCCCGATCCCAAGAAGCAGATGTCCCTGTCGGACGCGGTCGCCATGGTAGAGCGTGGACAGAGCATCACGCTGCTGTTCGGAATCGGCCCCCACGGGGTCCCGAAGGCCGCCGTATCGATCCCGAAGTACAACCTGGACATCACTCCCGGTTGCTTCTCCCTCGAGACGGCGACGGCCCTTGGTGCTGTGTGCGGGGCGTTCGCCGCCAGGATGGACTTAATCCAGTGACTCCAGCCTTTCCAGTGCTCTGTCGAGGGTCTTCTCCTTGCGTTCGGTTACCATGGTGAGGTAGAATTCTCTCTGAATGTCCGACAGCTCTTCGCACTCTTCTATGATGTCAGCAATCTGGTCGATGTCGACTTTTGGGACCATGCGCCTTACTGCTTCTGAGCAGTCGTTGACTTCGTCCGAGGACATAAAGTCCAGATATCCGAGCCTTTTGCCGTTCCTGTGGATGCATGATTCGGGGCGGACGTATAATCTCAGGTCGATTTCTCTGCGGTCATCTAGCACCCTTCTGTACTGGTCTACAGGGAGTTGCGGATAGAGGCTGGATCCACAATCGAATACGGGAGCGATTCTGACCACATGACGGCAATCATCAGGAATCCCCAGTTCCCGTTATGACGGTCGAAGTTACCTATGAGGGCGTCGACCACAAACATGTTCCAGTAGAACCTCCGGAGGTCCTCGGGTTCTATCCACTTTTGTTCCTTCAACGCAATCATGATGCTGTCTAGCTCTGTCCCGGCTCCCCCTTCCTCTGATGACAGGCAGGCGTTCTTAACATCGAGGAATGGACTGAATCTGTCTCCATTCTCTGTGAAGTCTCTGCAGGCAACTACCATCTTCTTCCGGCCATCGTCGAGGCGATATGTTCCTAGGAGGGTGTCTTGAGCCTTAACCCCCATGGACTTGAATATCTTGCATCCGAGGTGTTCTGATATGCAAGAGTTGGCATATCCTCCGTGCTGGTACTTAGGATGGGACCTCGGAGGGAATTTGAGGAGGTATTGGTGGCCTTCGTATTCGATGCCGATTTTCGATCCGTTGGCCCCTCCATACACCCTGTGGATATCGTGCTGGCAATCTGTAAAGTCAATCATGTGGATCACCATAGTAGTACTTCGATCTCAGGAAATCTGCCTGTTCTTTCGTTATCATGTCCGACCATTGGTTGGCGTTTATCTCCCCATACAGGGTGTCCAGGAGCAGGTCCATGTTCGGGTCGTTGTGCTCGAATCCAGCCTTAACATCCTCGATGGCTTCGGCCAGCGTGCTTGGCAAGTCGATTTCCAGGTATGATTTGTCTACAGGAGTCTTCACCGATTTTGACACCATGCCCGTCTCCAGGTCCAGAGTTTCCTCGATGGTCAGGTCGAGAGCGTTGGCAAGTTTCCTCACTGTCCCCACGGTGCACTTCTCTAATTCCGTCTTTCCGGTGCAGATGTTGGATAGCGTGGACCACGGGATCCCGCTGATTTTCGACAGCTGATACCTCGTCAGGCCCTTGCGTTCCATCACAGATTCCAGTGTGTCGCCCATACACATGCATCGTTACACTGATATATCAGTGTGCCGACACATCCCCAAAACGATAAAAGCGGGATTCCGATGCGACCTCCATGGTAAGACAGGCACGCTGCTCGCACATCCTCGTGGACTCGTACGACCAGGCGCTGGACCTCCAGAGGAGGGTCTACGCCGGTGAGAACTTCGCCACGCTGGCCGCCCAGTACTCCAAATGCCCCTCCGGAAGGAACGGCGGGGACCTCGGCTGGTTCGGCCGCGGTCAGATGGTCAAGCCCTTCGAGGACGCCGCGTTCTCGTACAACCCCGGGGACATGACCATCGTCCAGACCCAGTTCGGCTGGCATCTGATCTACGTCTACGGTCAGAGATGAAACCCTGGCGGGGGAGACCCCGCCGTCTCAGCTTCTGTGCTCCATCCTTTCGAAGGCCACATCCAGGATGCCCTCCTTGCGGGCCCTGATGATGGTCAGGTAGAACCTGTGTTGAAGAGGAGTTAGTCCGGGCGTCTCGTCCAGGACCCCCTCGATCCTGTCCATGTCTATGTGGTTGTACAGGCGGGCGACCGCCGCGTCGCAGTCGATGTTCTCCAGCGACGTGATGAACTCGAAGTAGTTGATCCTGGCGCGGTTGATCATCAGGGTGGATTTGGGGAACATGTGCACCCTGTCGTCGATCTCCGTGGGCTTGTTCAGCACCCTCTCCATCCCCTTGTCGTCCAGCTGGGGGAACAGGCAGGAGCCGCAGTCGTAGACCGGCGCCAGGTCCGCGTGCCTGATCCTCTCGTTCACCAGTATGCCCCAGTTCCCGTTGTGGCGGTCGAAGTTGGCCAGCAGGGCGTCGCCGATGAACTGGTTCCAGAAGAACGTCCTCAGCCTGTCGGGTATTATCAGGCGCTGCTCGTCGATAGCCCTCATGATCGAGTCCAGGTCGGTGTTGTAGCCGTCGAGGTCGCTGTCGAGGCAGGTGTTCTTCAGGTGTGCGAACTCCACCAGGCTCTTGTTCCCCTCGGCGAAGTCCTTGCAGGCGACTACGTTCCTCACGTTGCCGTGCGTGTCCGTGAACGTCCCGAGGAGGGTCTCCTGTGCAGCGATTCCCATGGACTGGAAGACGTGGCAGGCGATGTACTCGGTGATGCAGGAGTTGACGTAGCTCAGGTCGGATATGGGCCCGGGCTTCGGAGGGAACTTGAGCATGTAGCCGTGCCCTTCGTAGATGATGTTGATCTTGTTCCCGCTCGCTCCCCCGTACGCGCGGAAGTCGTTCCTCTCGCAGTCGCTGAAGTCAATCAGATCCATCTTTGTCACCGTAGTTGAAAAGGTACTTTCTGCGCAGGCGGTCCGCGTACTCGGCCGTGATCACTCCGGACCACTGGTTCGCGTTGATCGCGCCGTAGAGCTCGCCCCACAGGCAGTCCAGAAGCGGGGAGTGGGAGTGGACGCCGTCCACGAACTCCCTGAGGGCCGCCGCTATGTCCGGGGGGAGGGGGGACCCCTCCGATTCCTCGAATTCCCGAATCTCGCGTTCCCCGCGATCAGTAGTGGTCATACAGGATGTCGCCCGGCTCCAGGAGGACGCCGTCGCCCTTCTCGACCCTTCCGACGATGTCGGCGTTGGGGTACTTCGAGGCGATCTCCTCCGCGTCGTCCGCCGGGGCTATGATCGTGAACCCCATGCTCATGTTGAGCGTCTGGTAGATCTCCCTGTCCTCGATCTCCCCGAGCTCCTGGAGCTTCTGGAAGATGGGGGCGGGCTTGACGGGGTCGCTGATCACGTACTTCAGGCCCTTCCTCATCCTGAGGATGTTCCTGAGGCCCCCGCCTGTGATGTCCACGAGTCCGTGGACCGTGTGCTGGGACGTGATCTCGAGCACCTGCCTCACGTAGATCTCGGTGGGTGTCAGCAGCTCCTCCCCGATGCTCTTGGAGAGTCCGGACACCTTGTCCGTCATCTTGATGTTGTTGGCCTCCACGACCTTCCTGGCCAGGGTGAGGCCGTTGGAGTGTATGCCGGAGGACCTGAGGGCGATGATGAGGTCGCCCTCCTCGCATTTGTCCCCGGTGATGATCCTGTCCTTGGCGACGTAGCCGAGGCAGGTTCCGGAGAGGTCCACGCCGTTGATGATCTCGGGGAGGACCGCGATCTCGCCGCCGACGATCTCCATGTCGGAGAGCTCGGCGCCCTTCTGCAGGCCTTTTCCGATCTCCTCCGTGATCTCGGGGTTGGGCTTGTCGATGGCGATGTAGTCCACGAAGGAGGTGGGCTCGGCGTTGACGCAGATCGTGTCGTTCACGTTCATGGCGATGCAGTCGATCCCGACCGTGTCCCACTTGTTGAGCTCCTCCGCGATGAGCAGTTTGGACCCGACGCCGTCGGTGGCCATGGTGATGTACCTGTCGCCGAAGTCGATGAGGCTGGCGAAGAGCCCGGGCATGCGGACGGCCTGTCCGATACCTTTCCTCTTGTAGCTGACCTCGCTGACGAGTGCCTCGATGGCCTCGGATTTCTGGTCTATGTTCACTCCGGATTTGGCGTACGTCCAACCGCTCATCTTGATCGACGGTTGAATGGGTTTTTCACATATTATTCTTGATGTGTGCCAGAAGACGGAGGGCGCTCTCGCAGCACTCGTCGAACGACAGGTCGGCCGCGTATCCATGGGAGCCGCAGTACTGCTTCCAGTGCTCCAGGATGAACGGGCTGCGACGAACGGCGTCTATCGTCAACTCCCCGTTCTCAAGCTCGTGCAATGTCCCCCTCTCCGAGAACAGGTGCTGGGCGGCGTCCCTGAGAAGTGAATCTTCGAATGCGTGTTCGTGCTCCAGGACGTAGAAGTCGTAGAAGTCCCTCATACGGGTGTTGGTCTCCTTCCTGGTGAGGGCGGCGTGAAGTTTCTCCGCTATCACAGTCTCTGTGCGATATGCCATCACCGAGATTGGTTCGTCATCGAACATCGAAGGGATGGATTCCTCGATCTCATCCGGGACGATGGTCGGAGACGGGACCACATCCACGTAAAAGTGCTCCTCGATGGTGAATCTGGCGACGAGGAAAGCGCGTATCCCAGGATGCTCCAGCACTTCTGCAATCGGTGACATCCTTTTGAGCGAGATCTCCAGGTCATCGTCGGCATCTATCGAGCAGATTTCGTCGATAATCTTCCGAAGCTCCTCCTGTTCGACGCTCTCGGTCTTCGATGTCAGATCGATGTCGCTTGTGGTCCTGTTCCTCAGTCCGTGCCTGGCGTACAGCAGGAATCCGCCCTTCAGGATGAAGCGGTCTCTGTAGTCCGACATCGCCAGTCTGGCGATGAACCTCTCCATCACGTACATGTGGAGTGTGACGTCCGGTAGGATGCCCGTCTCCTCGGAGACCTTCTTGATCCTGCTGCGAAGGCGCATGGGGTTCTCCATCCTCACAGCATCACCTCCACGTAGTTCTGGACCTTCCTCCTGACATGGAGCGCATCGGCGTAGTCCGTCAGTCTGCCCAGATCCATCTCGGGTGAGCCCAGGTAGTTGCGGAAGGCCTGTTTGGTGAACTCAGGGTCTATCCCCTTTCCGCGCAGTATGTCGCACAGCGTCCTCTCGCGGTTGTACGTTCTGACACGGTTCCCGTACGGTGACGTGGTCTCCGTGACTCCGAGGGAATAGAGCTCTGGCACTGTGCGGCAGATGTCAAGCCTGTCCGTTTCTTTTGACAGGCTCCTCGTGTTGTATCCCTTGGGGAACGTCATGTAGTATTTGGGCGGGATGAAGTCGCACATCTGCTGGAGGTACATCGCACTGTATCCGCTGAAGATCCCCTTGCTGTAGCGATGCTGCAGTATCTTGAACCCGTCCTCCCAGGAATCGGGAGAGGCATAGAGCCCGCGCTCGATCTTCACGAGTCTTCCGTCCTCCACGAGCTTCTTGATCTGGTAGAAGGGAACTCCATGCTCGATCAGACTGCTCGTGGAGCTGTATCCTGCGAGTTCGCACTCCAGATCGATCTCTCCAAACATGATCTTCTCTTCGTTCCGTTCTTCTTTTTTCGTCATGTCTGTTGGATTTCGATTGTTATATTTCAATTAATGTTCCATTTTGTTTTAGTTCTACCACACTGCAATTTCTTTTCGAGTGTAGTGTGCATTTTCGATTATATGAAATTTAACACATTACTTTTATCATTTCTAATGTGTTAAATTTTAAATCGAACTAATAAGGTCCCCGAAATGTAGATTTTTTCAAATTATGGACAAATCTGTCTTAATTTCAAATGACAATCACCATGGTAGCTAAAACAAAATTTGTTGTGAGACGTATCTTTCAACGGTCTTCCGAATCTCGATACTTCCCAATCCTCTTCAGCCAGGCCTTCATACCCTTCTCGTACCCGTTGTCGGACATCTCGTAGAATCTCCTGCCGACGAGCTCGTCCGGAAGGTACTGCTGCTCGACGTAGTGGTTCTCGAAGTCGTGGGGGTACTTGTACGTCAGGCCCCTGCCGAGGTCCTTCGCTCCGCTGTAATGTGCGTCCTTCAGGTACGGGGGGATGCCGCCGGTGGGCTCTGTCTTCACAGAGTTCATGGCACTGAAGATCGCGTTGCAGGCGGAGTTGCTCTTGGGGGCGCACGCCACGTACGTCGCGGCCTGGGAGAGGATGATCTGGGATTCAGGCATCCCGATGCGCTCGACAGCCTGGGCGGCGGCGACCGCCACCACCAGCGCCTGGGGGTCCGCGTTGCCCACATCTTCGGAGGCGCAGATCATGATCCTCCTGGCGATGAACTTCACGTCCTCTCCGGCGTAGAGCATCCTTGCCAGATAGTACACGGCCGCGTCCGGGTCGGAGCCGCGCATGCTCTTGATGAACGCGGACACAGTGTCGTAGTGGTTGTCCCCGTCCCTGTCGTAGTTCAGGACCCTGCGCTGGATGCACTCCGAGGCCACGTTCAGGTCTATGCGTATCCTTCCGTCGGGTCCCGGCGGGGTTGTGAGGGCTCCGATCTCCAGTGCGTTCAGCGCCGCCCTCGCGTCACCGTTGGAGATGTCGGCCAGGAAATCCGCCGCGTCGCTGTCCAGGTCGACGTCCATGTTGCCCAGCCCCCTCTCTCTGTCGGACACGGCCCTCTCCAGAAGGGTCCTGACGCTCTCCTTGGAGAGCGGCCTGAGCTCGAAGATCCTGGACCTGGAGACCAGCGCGCGGTTGACCTCGAAGTACGGGTTCTCGGTGGTGGCGCCGATCAGGATGACAGTCCCGTCCTCCACGAATGGGAGCAGGTAGTCCTGCTGGGCCTTGTTGAAGCGGTGGATCTCGTCCACGAAGAGTATGGTGCGCTTCTCCTCCATGCCGAGGGCGTCCCTGGCCTTCTGGATCGCGTCCTCCATGTCCTTCTTACCCGCGGTAGTGGCGTTTATCTGGACGAACCTGGCGTGGGTGGTGTTGGCGATGACCTGTGCCAGCGTGGTCTTCCCGGTTCCGGGTGGGCCGTAGAATGTGAGCGAGCCTATCCTGTCCGCGCGTATGGCCCTGGAGAGGAGCTTGTCCTCCCCGATGATGTGCTCCTGGCCGACGACCTCGTCCAGCGTTCTGGGACGCACGCGGCTGGCCAGCGGGGCGTCCTTCTCGAGGATCCCCTTGCGCGTGAACTCGAACAGGTCCATGCGGGGTCATCGAATCGCACTCTTTTATCTTGTCCTCTTTTCGCGCCCCTCATCCGTCCAGCACATCGCAGAAGGGATCTGATCCGATGTCGGATTTAACCTTACAAATAACCTGACAACTCGGGACTGTGCAGGCCGATTCCGACCACTCGGAACAGGTGGATGCCCTCGTTCCGCGAAGAGCCTATATAAGCGATGCCGATAACAACCATCTATGGCAGACCTGCACGACCGCTGGGTCGCGGAGAGGAGGAACGAGCACTACTACAAGCTCGCCAAGAAGCTGAACTACCGCTCCAGGGCATCCTTCAAGCTGATCCAGATCGACGAGCGCTTCGGGATTTTCAAGCCCGGCGACGCCGTCGTCGACCTGGGGGCGTGCCCCGGCGGATGGTGCCAGGTGGCCCAGGAGCGCACATGGCCTAACGGCAAGGTCATCGGCGTCGATCTGAGGTACATCAAACCCATCGAGGGTGTCGAGACGTTCGTGGGGGACATCACCCACGACTCCACCATGATCGAGCTCATGGACAGGTTCGGCGGGAAGGCGGACGTCGTCCTTTCCGACATGGCCCCGAACATCGCCGGCCACTACTCCATGGACCATGCCAGGTCCATCAACCTCTGCATGTACGCCGTGGACGTCTGCGACCGCATCCTGAAGAAGGAGGGGAAGCTGGTCATGAAGGTCTTCATGGGCGACATGTTCGACTCCCTGATGGACGAGCTGAAGAAGCGCTTCCAGTCCGTCAAGGTCCACTCGCCGGACGCGTCCAGGGACACCTCGTCGGAGGTCTACGTGATCTGCCAGGGCTACTACGGCAAGTCCAACATCACCCTGAAGAAGCCCGAGGTCGAGGAGAAGAAGCCCGAGTTCACCGTCAAGGGCGGCTTCATCTGATCCTCTTCATGCAGATTCTCTGTCTGCTGTCGTTTGGTTTGTCGGGGCGTACCGGTATCGTCACGGACATGTATGTGCGGCCAGAATCGGTCTTGTAGACCAGCAGGGTCAGAGGCGGGCCCCGTGGTCATACTCATACTCATCAACTTTGAGAGGATGCAGAATCGTCCATCGAGTTCTGAGGAATCAAGTTTGTCAGCGGCTCTCTCCAAAGGAAAAATATCCTGATTCACAGATACGGGCGCATGGTTCCCACGAAGATCGTCTGCATAGGATGGAACTACCGCTCCCACGTGAAGGAGCTGGAGTCGGAGCTTCCGAAGGAGCCGACGGTTTTCTTGAAGCCTCCGAGCTGCATGATCTCCGACGGCGACGACATCGTGATTCCGGCAGGGGTCACCAACGTGCAGCACGAGGTGGAGCTGGCGGTCGTCTTCGGGAGGAGGTGCAAGGACGTCTCCGAGGAGGACGCGCTGTCCTGCATCTCGCACGTCGCGGTCTTCAACGACGTGTCCGCCAGGGACATGCAGACTGAGGCCCGCAGGACCGGGAACACATGGGACCTCAGCAAGGGCATGGACACCTTCGGCCCAATGTCCAAGCCGGTTCCGGTTAGCGGGGTCGGCGATCTCCAGAACCTGGAGCTGACGCTCACGGTCAACGGGGAGGTCAGACAGAGCGGGAACACGGCCAACATGATATTCCCGGTCGCTCGCCTCATCTCCTATGTGACCAGGTTCATGACCATGGAGCCGGGGGACATCCTGATTACCGGAACCCCTGAGGGGGTCTCCGAGATAAGGCCTGGAGAAGTGGTAAGGGCTGAGATCTCGGGCGTGGGCTCGGTGACGAACAGGGTCGTCGGACTCTGAGTCCACGGTTCCCCATACAATCGGTCGGGTCACTGGAGAATCGGGAACCTTCTGACGATCCCCAGGTCCGACCAGCGTCCGTTGACGCTGAGCCTGTCGAAGCCTCCCAGCAGGTAGATCGCCAACATGGCCAGGATGTACGCGATGTGGTAGTCCACGAGCGGGTTGTCCGACGGTGGCACGGCCAGGAGGTACATCAGGAACATCATCACGCACATCCCGACGGTGGCGAGCCTGGACGCGAACCCCGCCATGAGCGCGACCCCCACGACGAGAAGTCCTGCCATCAGCAGGAAGTCCAGCACGGGGTTGCCAGCGAGGCCGTGGAAGAAGTCGGCGAAGACACCGGAGACCAGCTCGGAGAGGTAGTACTCGGTGGGGGACCCGCCGTTGACGATCGCAGCCTCGGGTGTGGTGAGCATGCCGAGTCCGAGAAGCTTGTCGAAGAAGGCCCAGATCAGCATGAATCCGAAGACTATGCGGAGCACTGCGAGAACGTACTCCCCCGTCACGCGTCTGTCCCGTTTCCCGAAACTCAGGCCGTCCATGCTGAGGGGTGATGATGAACACTTTTAAAAGCGTCGTGCGAACACGTCCCGGGTCAGTCCCAGAACCTCTTGTTCTTGGCATAGAGGATCTCCGCGTTCATGATGTCGCGGTAGAAGTCGTCCTCGTCCACGTGCATGCTGCGCAGGATCCTGGACGCCGCGTCAGGTCCGATCCCCCTGCCAGCCAATGCGATGACCGCCCTCTTCCCGTGCTCGTTCACCAGGTTGGCGTTCCTGGACAGGCGCAGGCGGTCCTTCTTCTCCTGGGCGGACATCTCGGTGAGCTTCACCAGACGGACGTTCTCCCTCTCGTAGCCCTTGAGGACGGCGACCATAACGCCCCCGCATTGAGGGCACCTGAACCTCTTCGGCGCGTCCCCGACCCTGAACCTCCACTGTGACCCGCAGTTCATGCAGGTGGCGAACATGACCTCGTCCTCCAGTCTCTTCTTCAGGGCCATGAGGATCGAGTGGTCGGCGCGGACCGGCTGCATGAGCTCCTTCGATCTCACTATGCCTTCGAGACCTATGGCGGAGATGCCTCCGAGCTCCACCTTGATCTCGCCGTCGGCGATCATCTTCACGACCCTCTCGGTGTTGGGGATGTCCAGGTCCTCCCAGAGCACCTTGTTGACAGCCTCCCTGTAGGCGGGGGTTCCCTGATGCATCTCGAAAAGCCTGCCGAAGTTCATGAAGCGGTGGTCGGCGTTCTTCTCGATGATGCCGAACTTCTTGGCGACGAAGACGAACCTCCATCTGAGGAAGGAGGAGTTCAGAATCGTGAGCCTAGACAGGGCCTCGACGGTGCCGGGCTTCACGGACATCACGGTCTGCATGATGTCGTCGCGCTTCATGTTGCGGGGGAGTTCCAGGATCATCCTGTACGGGTCCGCGGTCATGCCGACACTCTCTCCGAGGCGGGCGGTCAGCAGCGCGGCGTAGATCTTGCCGAGGGTCTCGTTGACCCTGCTGCCGAAGCACCCGTTGACGATGACAAGCCTGTCGCCGACCTCCACGGTCACGAGCCGGTCGGTGGGCATCTTGAACCTCTCGTCCTGGTCCGCGAAGTACTTGTTCAGCACCCTGACGCAGCCCTCGTCCCCCGGATAGTCCTTTAGGTTCCTGAGGCGGCGCATCCTGCCAACCTCCATGGCGACCTCGAACGGGACGGGGATGTCCGATCCGACCCAGTTGGGGACGGACCCGACCTCGCGGGCCTCCTCCACCAGGATCTCGTCCTCGCGCATCTCCACGATCCTCCAGGTCCTGCCCTTGGCGATGAACATGGCGTACTCCTCGGCGAAGGACGCCACGAAGCTCTCGTCCAGGGTCCCGATCACCGCGCGGGTGCCGATGTCCCTGATCATGTACGAGCGCTCGTCGGGGATCATCGAGATGTTCTCGTAGAAGTAGTTCATGCCCTTGCGGGACCTGCGGAAGGCGTCCCCGTCGTCGAAGAGCATCTTGATGGACTTCAGCTGCTCAAGGACGTCGTCGATGTCCTGCCTGGTGATGTCCCTGAACGGGTACGCTCCGGAGAACACCTTGAACGCCGTCTCCCTGTCGACCCCTCCGGACATGGTCATGGCGATGAGCTGGTTGGCGACCACCGACAGCGGGCATGGCCTGCCCTTCCAGAACTCCAGCTCCTTGGAGTCGCACCTCCTGGCGATGACAAGGGCCTCGGCCACCTCGTCGGGGGCGGTAGCGATGATCTTGGCCCTGATGTGCTCCCCGATCCTGTGGCCGGCGCGCCCCGCCCTCTGGATCATGCGGGACACCTGTCTGGGCGAGTTGTACTGGATGACCATGTCCGTGGAGCCCACGTCTATCCCCAGCTCCAGGGACGACGTGCATATCAGCGCCTTTATCTCGCCCCTCTTGAAGCGGTCCTCCATGTCCATGCGGTTCTCCTTGGACAGGGAGCCGTGGTGGACGTCGATGGATATGGACTCGTCCCAGAGGTGGTAGCGTGCGGCCAGCCATTCGGCGGTCTCCCTCGTGTTGACGAAGAACAGGGTGGACCTTCCGGATTCCACGATCTCCCTCGCTCTCTTCATCACGGCGAGGATGTCTGGGTCGCTCTGCAGCTTGTCCAGGAGCACAGGGTCCTCGTCGGGAGCGGGGCTCTCGACGTCGATGTCGAAGTCGCGGTGGGTGTCGTGCTTGCGGATGGTCACCTCGCGCCTGGTCCCGACCAGGAACCTGGCCACGCTCTCCACGTTGCCCACGGTGGCGGACAGGCCGATCCTCTGGTACTCCCCCGCTATGAGACTGAGCCTCTCGAGGGCGACGCTCAGCTGCGCGCCCCTCTCGGTGTTCGAGAGCTCGTGGATCTCGTCGACGACCACCCACTGCACGCCCTTCAGATGCTGGAGGAGGCGCTTGCCGGTGAACATCACCTGCAGCGTCTCGGGAGTGGTGATCAGTATCTCCGGCGGGTTCTGGGACTGGTGGTTCCTCTCCGCCTGGGAGGTGTCGCCGTGCCTCACGCCGACGGTTATGTGCAGGGCGTTGCCGTACTCCTCCATCCTGCGGAGCATGTCCCTGTTCAGGGCGCGGAGCGGTGTGATGTACAGGCATCTGAAGCCGGACCTGCTCCCCTTCGTGCGGAAAATGGTGTCGAAGATCGGCAGCATCGCCGCCTCAGTCTTCCCGATGCCGGTGGGCGCCACCAGGAGGATGTTCCCTCCCTTCAGTATCCTGGGTATGACGTCCGCCTGCGGCGGCGTGGGGTCGGTGATGCCCCTCTTGGCGAGGGCCTGCACGAGCTCGGGGCTCAGTTCCGGAAAAGGCATGGGAAAAGGGGTAAAGGTGCCGGGGCGGGGCCCCGGCGGTTAGAATCACTCGGAAGCGGGCTCTTCCTTCTTGGGTGCGGTGACCTCGAGGAGCACCTGGGACAGGTCCATCACCTTGATCTTGGACCCGATCTTCTTGGCTCCCTGGGTCAGGTTCAGCACGCAGAAGGGGCAGCAGGTGATGAGGATCTCGGCACCGGTTGCCTCGGCGTCCCTGATCCTCTCGGCCGCGATGGCTGTGGCGAAGTCGTTGAACTGGCTCTTGTATCCTCCGCCGGCTCCGCAGCACCTGGAGTTCTCCCTGGACCTCTCCATCTCGACGAACTCGACACCCTTGATCTTCTTGATGACGTTCCTGGGAGCGTCGAAGACTCCGGAGTGCCTTCCGAGGTGGCAGGGGTCGTGGTAGGTGACCTTGTGCTTGAACTCGTTGTTGAGGGGCAGCTTCCTGTCGTTGATCAGCTGCTCGACGTACTGGGAGAAGTGGTAGACGTTCTGTCCGACCTTGGCGTAATACTTGCCGAAGTCGGTGGAGACGGTCTTGTAGCATCCAGAGCAGGTCATGACCATGTCCTTTCCTCCGATGCCGTCCGCCTTCTCGACGACGGTCTCGGCGCATCCGAGGGACTCGGTCTTGGTTCCGGTCCTCAGCAGGGGCGAGGAGCAGCACCACTCCTTCTCTCCGAGGCAGTTCATCTTGACGCCGGCCCTGGAGAGCACGATGACTCCGGCCTGGGCGATGTTCTGCATCCTGTAGGATCCGGTGCATCCGGCGAAGAAGATGACGTCGGCGGGCATGGCCCTCTCGACCTCGGCGGGCCACCAGGCGTCCCTCTTGGAGGGGGGCTCGCCGTAGGGGTTGTGGCACTCGGCGACCTTTGCGGCCATTCCCTTGTGGGCGGAGAGGGGTCCGGCGCCGTTCTCGACGATCCAGGCCCTCATGTCCTCCCAGAAGTCCACCAGGTGGATCTGGGCGTGACACACGACCTCGCAGTTCCCGCAGCCGGTGCACTTGTACATGGCGTCGACGAACTCGGGGCTCAGGCTGACCTCTCTTCCCAGCAGGCCGTCCAGTGCTCCGGTTCCGACCTTGTCGAGCTGGTTGACGTAGTAGATCTTTCCTCTGGGGGTGACGGACTCCCAGGGGGTCTGGTTGTGCGCCTCGCAGACGTCGATGCAGTATCCGCACTGCAGGCATGCGGTCAGTACCTTCTGCACGCGGGGGAGTTTGATGAACTCGGGTTTCTTGATGTTGATCTCTACCATGTTGCCGTTCCTCCGGACATGTTAGGCGGCCTTCCGACGGGCCGCTCTTCCTGCTTCTTCCAGAGCCAGGGGATATATAACCGTTATAGGGGCGTGGCCCGCCGTCTGTCCGCAGGTGGCCCTTGGAAAATGAGATTCAATGAGATAATATGAAGGGCGGGAAGGAACCAGATATACGTCCGCACGTCCATTCGGAAAGTCGGAGGGATGCGGTTTGGACACGATTCGGAAGGACATGGGAGGCAGGACTGTCACGGTCTACGCGTCGGGGGAGGAGGGCGTTCCGACGGTCTACGCCAGCATGTACGTGGAAGCCGGCGGGGAGGTCATGGCGCGCTGCTCCGAACTGGGGTGTCCGGCGTTCAACCTGGTGTCCGTGTCCGGCCTGGAGTGGAACCGCGACCTGTCGCCGTGGCCCGCGGACTCCGTGATGACCGAGGACGACGGGTTCGCAGGGGGTGCCGACGCTTATTTGGCGTTCCTGACGGACGAGATCGTCCCCTATGCGGAAAGTTTGCTGGGAGGAGGGGACAGGATCGTCGCCGGCTACTCCATGGCGGGGCTGTTCGCCATCTACGCGCCGTACGCGACGGATGCCTTCTCGGCATGCGTTTCCGCATCCGGATCCCTGTGGTACCCCGGATTCACGGAGTTCGCTGAGACGCACGACTTCAGGAGGAGGCCAAGGTCCGTCTACATGTCAGTCGGGACGAAGGAGCACCGCACCCCGAACCCGGTGATGCGCAGGGTGAACGACTGCACCGCCCGCATACGCGACATGCTCGTGGCCGGAGGGACCGAGGCGGTGTTCGAGCTCAACCCCGGCAACCACTTCAGGGACGGGGACCTGAGGCTGGCCAAGGGCATCGCATGGACGCTGTCCAGGCGAAGGCCCCATTATGTAGAAGCAAGGTGATGCGGGACCATGAGCGCCCCGAGGCTTTACGAGGACTGGACCGGCAACATCGTCAACGGAGCCGACATCAGGAGCCTCGATCCCGGGGCTGTGAGGGCCGCCAGGGCGGCGTTCTGCGAGAGGTTCCCGGACCGTGCCGAGGAGAGCGCCCAGTGGGACGATGCGACGTTCCTGTCCAGGGCAGGGGTTTTCAAGAGGGGGAAGGTGACCGTCGCCGCGCTCATACTCCTGGGGAAGCCCGGCGAGCGCATGATCCCGCCGTCGGTGTGCATCAGGTGGAGGCTCCTGGACCCGGACGGCGCCACCGTGGATTCGAGGACCTTCGAGGGGCCGGCGATCCTGTCGTCCACCCACGCGGTCTCCATGATCAGGAACTGGTCGTGCAGGGTCGGCCCGGAGGGGTCGGAGTCCGTGGTCAGCGCGTACCGCACCGCGACACTTCTGGAGGCCGTCCGCAACGCCGTCGTCCATCAGGACTTCGGCCTGGGCGGCACGGTGGAGATTGTGGAGAGGGAGAACGAGTCCGTCACCGTGATCAGCATGGGCTCGTTCCCGGACCGCAGTCCCGAGTCCTTCGTCACAGGTCCGCCCCAGGGCGCCCCGCGCAGGAACGCCTTTCTCTACAACGCGATGGCCGGTCTCGGCGTCATACCCGCGGCGGGCAGCGGGATAAGGTCCATGTACCTGTCTCAGGCCCACCGCCGCTTCCCGATGCCGGACTTCGACATCCTCGGGGAGAGGGTGGCCGTGAGGTTCCACGGGATGAGGGGAGGTTCGTACGCTAGGGTGCTGGACCTCCGCGAGGACCTGGACCTGAAGACGGTCATGGACCTGGACCGTGTGGCGAAGAACCGCTATGTGCCAGACAGGCGTCTCAAGGCCCTCGTGAGGAGGGGGCTGGTGGATATGATCGGGGACCTCCCGTGCATCGCGTCGGGCGCCGGCCAGGAGGTCGCGTCCGCGTACACCTCAGGCACCGACCAGGACGCCGTGATGGACCTGATCCGCACGAAGGGGTACGTGACGAGGGCGGACGTTGCGGAGGTGCTGGCCTCCAGGGACTCCAAGGAGCTGACCGAGGAGCAGCTGAGGGTCAAGGCGACCAACCTCCTGCAGACCATGAGGAAGGCGGGGCTGGTGCAGAAGTCGGACGGAAGCACCAGGTCTGCCAGGTACGTCCTGTCGGACGGACCTCATGATTGAAATACGGCGTAGAGCGGTTACATCCGCATGAACACGAAGCGCGAGATCGTGGATGTTTTCGATGACCAGCCCGGAGACGGGTGTCCGCCTCCCGCGGTGTTCACCCAGACAGGTACCGCAGGTCAGATGAGGGCCTGCGGGGCGTTCTGGCCGGAAGCCAACTTCGAGGCGGACAAGATGGAGGCCCTGTCTCTCCAGTTCTCGAAGCAGTTCGGCTTCGCGACCGCCAGGGTGCCGTACTGCCTCACCGTGGAGGCAGAGAGGCTCGGAGCCACCATATTCCAGGGCAGGGACAACTCCCAGCCCAGCGTCAGCGGCTCGCCGTTCATGACCGACGACATGGTCCCGGGCCCGGTTCCCGACGACATGATCTCCCCGGAGGAGTTCGTCTCCGGAGGTCGCTGTGCAATGGTCGCCGAGGTCGCGGGACGCATCATGAGGGACCACGAGGACCTCTTCGTCACCGCGGGGATGCAGGACCCCGCGTGCGTCGCGGGCCAGATACTCGGTACCGAGAACATGATGATGGGCTACATGATGGACCCCGACGCGGTCAGGGCGTGGGTCGACGCCATGGTGCCATACACCTGCGCGTACGGGAAGCTTCTGTCGGAGAACGCTGACAACGTGACCGTGATCGGGGCCGCGAACACCGACGTCTACTCCCCCGAGATGTACACGGACCTCACGGAGTCCCAGCTCGCCAGGACTCTCGGCTCGATTTCCTGCTTCAAGACAATCCATTCCTGCGGGAACTCCTTCGATTTCATCGACAGCCTCGTCACCCTCGGTGCGGACGGACTCAGCCTGGAGGCGTCACACGAGACCGGGATGTACATGGAGAAGGTCGCGGGCCGCTGCAAGATGTTCGGCACCGTGAACCCTGTACAGACGCTTCTGATGGGCTCGCCGGAGGATGTCGTATCCGAGGCGAGGAGGTCCGCGGATGCCGGTTTCGATATAATCACGCCGGAATGCGGCGTGCCGCCCATGACTCCGGACGCGAACCTGCTGGCACTCTCGCAGTACCGCGAGCGCCTGTGCTGATCGGAGAACGATGGTAGGGTTGAGTGGGCCCTGCCGGATTTGAACCGACGGCCATCTGGTTATGAGCCAGACGCTCTACCTAGCTAAGCTAAGAGCCCGATGAGGCACCCTATATGCGGATTCGTTAAAAAAGTATCGCAGTGTAGAAGGGAGAATGGCGCCGCCGCACGGATTTGAACCGAGGACCTTGTGATTAACAGTCACACGCTCTACCTACTGAGCTACAGCGGCTTGTTGTAAGAGTGCGAATGAAGGAGCGCTTCTTGGACTTCTTCTCGGCCTTCTCGGTGACCTCTCCCTCCTCGAAGTCGAGCTTGCCGTAGTAGATGTCGCGGCACTCGGCCATGCGCTTGCCGATGGACTTGCCCTTGGGGGTGAGCTCGTAGATCTTCATGAGGCGCCTTCCGGCCTCGAGGTGCATGGTCATGAGGCCCATGTCGACGAGCTGGTCGGCGGTCTTGATGACCGTCTTGTAGTTCTTGGCGATCCTCAGCATGTCGGTGGCCATGATTTTCTCGTTCTCGTAGACAAGCGCCAGGATGTCCACGGCGTAGCGGCTGGACAGCGGCGACTGGTAATCCGTCATCATGGTTTCTAAGTAGCACTTGATGCTATTTAGGCGTAAGGGATGGACCTTGCCCCATCGATGCGGACAGCACATGCCCGTTCGAGCATCAAAGCCCCTTTATTACGCGGGCTCGCGCGAGCGCACGAATTTATATCTCGGTCTGTAATGCGTCACACGGTCCACATGATCGTTGATGTGAAGTACGGCAAGGACGGGGTCCAGAAGGTTGAGATCCCCGACCAGAACTATATCGGCACGTTCTACCCCAAGGACGTCGAGTGCGGAGACCCCGACGAGGTCATCGGAGAGTCCATCGACAACCCCATCGGCTACGAGTCGATGGAGGATTTCCTGAAAGGCGGGGAGGACATAGTCTTCATCGTCAACGACGGAACCCGCCCCACGCCCACCGCGAAGGTCCTGGACGCCCTCTCCAAGAGGATGGACCTCAGGTCCGCCAGGTACCTCATCGCCACCGGGACCCACAGGGACATGACCCCCGAGGAGTACGACTTCGTGTTCGGCTCCCACTACGAGGAGCTCAAGGACCGCATCATCTGCCACGACGCCAAGAACTCGGAGTGCGTCTACCTCGGAGCGTCCAAGAACGGCACGCCCATGGAGGTCAACAAGGTGGCCGTGGACGCGGACAGGCTGATCATCATCACATCCGTGGAGCCCCACTACTTCGCAGGATACACCGGCGGGAGGAAGTCCTTCCTGCCCGGGGTCGCGTCCTACAAGACGATCGAGGCCAACCACAAGCTCGCCATGAGCATGGAGGCCCAGTCCCTGGCCCTCAAGGGCAACCCGGTCCACGAGGACATGATGGACGCCCTGGAGGTCGTGAAGGACAAGGCGATATTCTCGATCCAGATGGTCCTCGACAGGCACCAGAACATCTACAAGGTGGCCTCCGGAGCCCTCAACCCCGCCTTCGAGAAGGCGGTCGGATGGGCCAACGAGGTGTTCTCCGTCCCCATCCCCGAGAAGGCGGATGTCGTCATATCCGTGGCGCCGTACCCCATGGACGTCGACCTCTACCAGTCCCAGAAGGCCCTGGACAACGGGAAGTGGGCCCTCAAGGAGGGCGGGAAGATCATCATGGTCTCCAAGTGCAGGGAGGGCATCGGCCACGCCACCTTCCTCACCCAGCTGTCGAGCTCCAAGGACCCGAAGCAGGTCCTTGAGAACCTCAAGGCCGAGTACAAGCTCGGCTACCACAAGGCCGCCAAGATGGCGGAGATCGCGACCTGGGCGTCCATCTGGGCCGTCACGGACCTGGACCCCGAGCTGCTCAGGAACGCCAACATCACCCCGTTCCCGTCCGTCGCCGACGCGATGGCGGAGGCGTTCAGGGAGAACCCCGACGCCAGGGTGATGGTGCTCATGGACGGTAGCGTCACAATACCGAGGTTGGAATGAACATGTCGGAATTCAAGGTAGACAAACTCGAGGAGGTAAGGAAGGCTGTAAACTGCTGCACCATGTGCGGCTTCTGCAAGAGCGTCTGTCCCTCCTTCAAATCGATCGGATGGGATTCGGCCCTCTCCAGGGGACGCATCGTGCTCACATACGGCCTGCTCACAGGCGACCTCCAGCCCGACGAGTCCCTGGTCAGGAACATGTACACCTGCACCACCTGCGCGGACTGCGTCCGCAGGTGCCCCTCCAAGGTCGAGATCGTCGACATCATCGAGATGTGCCGCGCCGACCTCGTGAAGGCGGGCTGCATCCTCCCCAAGCACAAGGCCATGTGCGAGAACATCCTCGCCGACGGCAACCCGTTCGGGGAGAAGGCGTCCAGGGAGGAGGCTCTCGGCAAGAAGCCCCACAGCGCAAAGGTCGGATACTTCGCCGGTTGCACCGCGACCTACAGGTCCAAGGAGACCGCCAGGGCGACCATGTCCATCCTGGACAAGCTCGGCGTCGACTACACCACCCTCGACGAGACCTGCTGCGGCTCCGTCATGCAGAGGGTCGGATGGCCCCAGGAGGACGTCACCAAGCTGATGCAGAAGAACGTCGAGGCCATCAAGGCCATGGGGGTCGAGACCCTCGTCCTCTCCTGCGCCGGATGCTACAGGATGTTCAAGATCGAGTATCCCAAGTACGTCGAGGTGCCCTTCGAGGTCCTGCACATCACAGAGTATCTCGCCAAGACCGACCTGAAGCTCAAGCCCATGTCCGGTGTGGTCACGTACCACGACCCCTGCCATCTCGGAAGGCACTGCGGAGTCTACGAGCCCCCGAGGGAGGTCATCGCCAAGATCCCCGGCATCGAGTTCAGGGAGATGGACTTCAACAGGAAGACCAGCCACTGCTGCGGAGGCGGCGGAGGCGTCAGGTCCGCGTACCCGGAGGAGTCCATGGACATCGCCGGCACCAGGCTGGACGAGGCGTCCTTCGCGGACGTCATAATCACCACCTGCCCCTTCTGTGTCAACAACCTCGACGCCGCGAAGGGCGACAGGAAGATCCAGGTGAGGGACCTCGTCGAGATCATCGACGAGCTCCTCTGAAACCCCTTCGGAAATGCAGTTCTCACCGAGGAGGCCCCCGGGAGGGGGCCCCCTCATCATGGGGATTCTCAACGTGACCCCCGACTCCTTCTCGGACGGGGGCCTCTGGAACGATCCGGAGCGTGCCGTCGCTCATGCGGTGGAGATGGCGGAGCAGGGCGCGTCGATCATAGACGTCGGAGCCGAGTCCACCCGTCCCGGGTCCTCCCCGGTGTCCGCGGAGGAGGAGATCCGTCGTCTGAAGCCCGTTCTCAGGGAGCTCATCCCCGTGATGGACGTCCCCGTGTCGGTGGACACCATGAAGCCCGAGGTGGCCGAGGTCTGCGTGTCCATGGGCGCCGACATCATCAACGACGTCAACGGCCTCCGTGCGCCGGGGATGGCAGAGGTCTGCGCGTCAGCCGGGGTGCATGTCGTGATAATGCATGTGCCCGGTCCCGTGGAGTCGGTGCATTCGGGGTGCATGGGGGACGGGTTCGCCCAGGAGATCAGGGACACGCTGAGACTTCTCACGGCATCGGCGCTGGATGCGGGGATCGACGGGTCGAAGGTGATCCTTGATCCCGGCATAGGGTTCGGGAAGACGTCCCAGCAGAACATGTGGCTCCTGACGCACAGCTCCTACTTCTCCGACGGCTATCCCGTGCTCTCGGCATCGTCCCGCAAGAGGTTCCTCGCCGAGATGTTCCCGGGGATGGACAGGGACGAGGCTTCCGTTGCAGCCGCGGTCAGGGCCGCGGAGTCCGGTGCGGACATCGTGAGGGTCCACGACGTCGCCGGAGTCGCCCGGGCCATGGAAGGCCGTTTCAGTAGATGATCATCCCGGCAGCCACGATGACCACGATCGCGACGCCTGCGCTGACGTAGAAAAGGAGGTCCCTGCGCTTCTCCTTGGCCACGCGCTCGGCCTCGCCCCTCCTGCAGTCCTCGTCGCAGTACTCCTCACCGAACGGGACGGGGTCCCCGCAGAACTTGCAGTGGGAGTGTTCCGGCAATCTGATGCCTGCTGCCATGGGTCGGACATTAGACTCGCTAGTAATTAAAGCGTAGCTAATCTCCTTTTATTCCGGTGAACCGTCTGAAGCGTGCCGCACGTGTGCGGCGGGTGAGGAAATGGTGAGGTTCACGTTATTCTGCAGGGATCGCGGGTCCAGGATGAGGATGGAGTTCCCGGACGACGACAGGGTCTGGGAGATAGACGAGGCCGTGAGGGAGACGCTCGGGTGCGAGGAGTTCATGCTGCGGAACGGCTACAGCCTTCTGGATCCCGGGCTCTGCGTCGGGGACTCGATCTCCGACGGCGACATGGTCGAGGTCATCCCCGACCCCGAAGCGTATTTCACCGGAGTCTCCCTTTGACGTGCCATGAGCGGGATCAGAGCCGGAGCGGACGTGGTGATGACATCCGTAGCCGTCGAGACGCTGGTGTCGGCGGCGGAGGACGGTGTCGGATGCGCATGGATCCTGGGAAGGGTCGAGAACGACGGTTCGGGGCGGTACTACGTCATGGACGGTCGCGGGGACGTCCGCATAGGGATGTCCGCGGTGTGCGATGAAGGCGGAACAGACCCGGACGACGGCATCCTGAGCCTGTTCGGCGAGTCGTTCCGCGACGGCGTCCTGATGGTCGTCGACCCGTACGCGGGCGAGTTCGCCCTGTACGTCTCGGAGGGCGGGGACGTCAGGAAAGCGGTCGCCGTGATGTCCGAATGATCCTCAGACCCAGATGGCGTGCCTTTTCCTCATGTCCTCCTCGGTGCTGCCGGTACGGGACATGAGCTCGCTGATTATGCAGTCGAAGAACAGAAGCGTGGCGTCCTCGAAGACGGTCCCCAGCGGTGCGGCCCTCTTGAGCTCGTCGCCCTGCGGTACGTCCATCACCACGGAGACGTCGGAGACGTTGGTGAGCGGACTGCCGGGGGTTCCGGTCACGCAGATGATGCGGGACCCTATCCTCTTGGCGATCTGGGCGGTCTGAACCACCGACGAGGTCCTTCCGGTGTAGGAGACCAGTATGGTCAGGTCCTCCTTCCCGATGATCGGGGTGGTCATCTCGCCGACGAAATGCACGTCGTACCCGAGCTGGACCAGACGGACCGCGAAGAGCTGCCCCACCAGCCCGGACCTCCCGGACCCGTAGACGAAGATCTTGCGCCCTTTCTGTATGCCCTCGACCAGGGCCTCCCTTGATGCGGGGTCCACGGACCCGACCGCGGAACGGCAGCTGACGAGGATCGTCTCGAGGGATGTGTCCAAATCACTCACCAGCGGAGGCCGCGGCGCTGGCCTCGGCCTTTCTCCTTTCCTTGAGGTCCTTTGCGACCTTCTTGCTGAGGACCCTCTCGTGGATGACCCTCATGTAGACCGCGTCGTGCTCCAGGAGCGGGGATGTGGAGATGACTGTGCAGTTGGGCTTCATCTCGATCAGGGCCTCCGCGAGGGGCTCGAACTTGAGGTCCCCTTTCTTGATGGGGGTGAGCCTCCTCTCGTTGCCGTCGAGGTAGTCGACACCGGCGAACGCGGTGTGTATCCTGCCGTCGCTGAGGGGTTCGACGACCTCCAGGACGTTCAGGAAGTCGTCCATCTCGATGAGCGAGCCGTTGGTGCGGGAGTGGAGGTGGGAGAAGTTGACAACGGGGGTGAGGCCGTCGATCTGCTCGCAGATGTCCAGGACCTGGTCCAGGGATCCGAAGACATCCTGCTGTCCGGTAATCTCTATGCCGAGCCTCGGTTTGAGGCCGTTGCCCTGCCACCAGTCCATGAGGTCGGCGACGTTGCTGTAGATGTGGTCGTCGATGTCCTCGGGGTCGCGCTTCCCGTCGTAGAGTCCGAGGTTGGTGACGACGATGTCGCCGTCCAGGGCGTTCATGATGAGGCCGGCGTACCTGATGCTGTTCATGCACTCCATGGCGAGCTCGTCGTCGGACCCGAGGTCCATGTAGTACGGGGTGTGGATGGACATGTTGACGTCCAGTCTCTTGGCCATCTCGCCGATGGGGTACAGGTCTCCGAACGTGGAGGCCACGCCTGAGGGCATGTAGACGAGGTCGTCGTCCTCCTCGATGGGTTCGTCGGGGTCGCAGATGGACTCCCCGTCCCTGAGAATCTCGATCACGAAGTCCTCCTCGATGTCCTTCAGGGTCATTCCGACCTCCTCGTCCTCCGGGGGCCTGGGGTAGGCGCCCGCACGCACAAGCTGGATCTCCAGTGCTCCGAGGCTGAGGTTGTGGACGTCTTCTATGCCGTCCTCGAGGGTACGACCTTTGCATGACAGAGGGATTCCTGCGGGACCGAACCTTATCATATAAATCAAGGCGGGGAAGCGCACCCACCTATTAAATTATAGTGGGGGCGCCCGCACGTGCGCGTGCCGTCCCAACATACGTCCATCGGTCATGTTTTTCGGGCATCTGGCACATGTCCGATCCGACGTCGGGGCGCGAGGCCGTCGTCGTGCCCGGGCCGCGGCAACACGCGTTCGGTTCCTCCTTCTATATATTCCAAGGATGTGTCCGCTCGAGCATACCTTTATAAATAAGTCCCGTATAGCGAGCCCTCACGAAACCGTTTACCGAAATGTCGGGAGAGTCAGAAATATGAAGAGCTGCAAGACAAATCCCCAGCTCATCGCCACCATCGACACGCTGAAGGCGAAGACTATGAAGGCGAAGACTAGGGAGACAGAAGCTGCCATCTGGCGAGACATCGCGCTTAGGCTCGAGAAACCCAAGAGGAACTGGGCCGAAGCGAATCTCAGCAAACTGGAGAGGTACGCACAGGACGGGGAGACCATCGTCGTCCCCGGGAAAGTCCTCGCCGCAGGCAACATCAGCAAGAAGATCACAGTCGCCGCGTACGACTTCTCGGACGCTGCCGCCAAGGCCATCGTGGCCGCCGGCGGGAAGACGCTCACACTCGAGGAGCTGGCTGAGGCCAACCCCAAGGGAACCGGCGTCAGGATCATGAGGTGATTCGGATGGTTACAGTAATCGACGGAAGGAACCTGATCCACGGAAGGCTGGCCAGTGTGGTCGCCGAGAGGATCATGGATGGAGAGGAGATCGTTGTCCTCAACGCCGAGGCCATCGTCATCACCGGTGTCAAGGAGCAGGTCTTCGCCGACTTCAAGGCGAAGGTCGACCGCGGAGACACCACCAAGAGGAAGGGACCCTTCTACCCCCGCAGGGCGGACCTCCTGTTCAAGAGGTGCGTCAGGGGAATGATCCCTTGGACCAGCACCTCCGGAAGGGAGGCCTACAGGAGGCTCCACGTCTTCGTCGGCACCCCCAAGCAGTTCCAGGACTGCGAGAAGGAGAGGCCCGAGGAGGCCTGCAGGAAGATCACCGGCAAATACACGACCCTGGGAGCCGTTTCCAAATTCCTGGGTTCCAACGTGAGATGATCCCATGGTTGAGTGCGTGAACACAAGCGGAAAGAGGAAGACCGCCATCGCCAGAGCCACCGTCAAAGAGGGCTCCGGCAGGGTGACCATCAACAAGATCCCCATCGAGGTCTTCACACCCGAGCTGGCTAGGCTCAAGATCGAGGAGCCTCTGGGACTCGTTCCCGAGAAGGCCGAGAAGGTCGACATCTCCGTCACCGTCAACGGCGGAGGCGTCATGGGACAGGCTGCTGCCGCCAGGACCGCCATCGCCAGGGGACTCGTCGAGTTCTACCAGGACGAGGAGCTCGAGGCCATCTTCAGGGCCTACGACAGGACGCTCATCATCAACGATGACAGGCGCAAGCTCCCCAAGAACCCGCTCGGACCCGGTGCCCGTGCCAAGAAGCAGAAGTCCTACCGTTGAGGTGCTGATATGATAATTCCTGTGAGATGCTTCACATGCGGAAGGGTCGTCGGATCGGCGTATCCCGAGTACGTGAAACGCGTGAGCATGGGCGAGGACCCGAAGACGGTCCTCGACGACCTCGGATTCGAGAGGTACTGCTGCCGCAGGATGATCGTATCCCACGCCGACCTCATCGGAGAGATTGCTCCGCTCGGATGAAACTCCAGTCGGGGCGGGCGCAACGCCTGTCCCGGCGTCAACTTTTTAAACCAAAACTTATTCCCCCGTTTCACACGGGCCCGTGGGGTAGCTTGGTATCCTTCGTGCTTGGGGTGCACGTAACTCCAGTTCAAATCTGGGCGGGCCCACTTCTGCATCCCTATTTCTGGTGGCAACATGCTGCGTTTCGAGACTTCCAAGAACCTGTCGAACGATGCGATTCGCATCCGTACGGACGTATTCGTCAAGGAGCAGGGCTTCGAGGTGGAGTTCGACGAGAAGGACGCCGACGCGTACCACATGCTCGTGTACGATGACGACGTCCCGATCGCGGTGTGCCGCTTCATGCCGGGAGAGGACGGTGTCTGCACCATAGGCAGGCTGGCGGTGGTCCCCGAGTTCCGCGGGAGGTCGATCGGCAAGGCAATGCTGGCGGAGGCCGAGAGGGAGGTTGCGGACATGGGGCAGAGGCGGATGGTGCTGAGCGCCCAGGTGCGCGCCAGGGGCTTCTACGAGGCCTGCGGGTACACGGCATACGGTGACGAGTACATGGACGAGTGGTGTCCGCACATCATGATGGGGAAGGACCTGCGATTCCGACGGGAATCTATATAGTCTGCAGGCCCAAGTATGTAGAATCCGACTGTCTGTCTTTATAAGCGCAGTCATCGATTCCGATTCCATGTACTGCCAGAACTGTGGTTCGTAATTGCCTGACAGTGCGAAGTTCTGTGATCGCTGCGGAGCCAAGGTGGGATCGGCGACGGAGCAGAACAGCAGTCAGACAGAGTACAACATGGCATCCATCATGGTCAACAAGAAGAGCGAGGCGCTCTCGTTGATCCTGTCCCTGCTCATCCCCGGTCTTGGACAGATCTACAACGGGCAGATCAAGAAGGGGGCCATCATGCTTGTCGCCGCCATCGTGTGCGCGTTCGTGATGTTCCTGTTCTTCCCGCTGGCCTTCCTGTACCTGGTGCTCTGGATCTACGGCATGTACGACGCGTTCAAGGACGCCAAGGAGTACAACCAGTACCTTCTCAGCCACAACGGGAATCCGCCGTGGTGAGGTCATCCCGACGGACAAACCTTTTCCAAACCCTATTTTATCGACCATCTGTCGTGGCGCATGTCGGATCGGACAGTGATCATCCCCGGATTCACGAGGGGTTGTCGGTACCGCGTTCGAGGTGGCAGAAGCTTTTCAGTGGACAGCTGTTGCATCTCGGGGTCTTCCTGCAGTGCGCGATGCCGTGTTCCAGGATCAGCCTGTGCATCTCGCCCAAGACATCGACGTCTCCGTTCAGTCCGGTTTCGAAGAAAGCCCTGATGTCCGAATCTTCTCTGAAGGGGAGCCCGAGTCTGGACATGAGGCGGCGGGTGTACGCATCGACGACGAAGACCGGTCTGCGAAGGGCGTAGAGCAGTATCACGTCGGCGGTCTCCTCTCCGATCCCCTTGATAGATAGAAGTTCGTCGCGGAGGAGGTCGGTCTCCGTATCGGAAAACCGCACAGGGTCGCAGCCGTAACCAGAGAACCATTCGGTGACGCGCAGGATGGTGGCGGCTTTGGACCTTGCGAATCCGCATGGGCGGATGGCGTCCTCAAGTTCCGCAGGTGTCATGGATTCCACGCGTCCGGCCTCCAGGACGCCCATGGAATCGCAAACACGCATAACACTGTTCCATGATGTGTTCTGCACCAGCACGGACTGGAACATGACAGTGTACGGATCATCCGACCACCACCCCTGCGGCCCATAGGCCTCGCGGAGGGTGCTGCGCAAACGGTCGGCGGTCAGCATCCACGCGACCTCTGGCACATGGGGCATGATACGCTGCTCCTGCCCCCGACGACCCTGCGGACGAGCGGCGTCCCGCATACCGGGCACGGCTGTCCGTCATGGCCGTATATCCTGATGTACGGTGTGTTGCGGTACTCCTTTCCCTTGCCTTCCAACCATTCCTCGGGTGAGATTTCGTTCTTCTCGATGAAGAACCCGAGTGCCCTGGGAATCTCCTCGGCGAGGCGGCTCCAATCGTCGTGATCCAGGAGGCATGCGGGGCAGACAGGGTCGATGCCGGTGTCGAAGAGGATCTCGTCGGAGTAGATGTTGCCGATCCCTGCGACGACGCCCTGGTCCAGAAGACATTCCTTTATGGCCCTCCTGCTTCCGCCGATGCGGTTTTCGAGGTACTCCGCGGTGAACGACGGGTCGAAGGGCTCCGGGCCCAACTTGCAGATGCCCGTGCAGTCGTCATCCTCCCCGTCCGCCAGCAGCCAGAAGCGTCCGAAGCGGCGGGTGTCCGAGAACCTGAGTTCCATCCCGTCGTCGAGTCCTATTACGATGTGGGTGTGGGGCTCCTCCGGGCGGTCGTGCGGCGCCACCACCAGGCATCCTGTCATGCGCATGTGCATGACCATCCTGCTTCCGTCGTCCAAGATGGCGGTGAGGTTCTTCCCGCGACGGGTCAGATCGGTGAACGTCCTGCCGACCAGGCGTTCCGCGAACGACTCCGGATCGGGACGTCCGATCACCTTCGGGTGCCTGACCGATACCTCGGTGACTCTGCGTCCGACCATCTGCGGTCCGACGACCCTCCTCACCGTCTCGATCTCTGGAAGCTCCGGCATGGGTATCAGCACCTCGAGGACTTCCTTATCTTCTCATGGAAGAAATAATTGACAACGATGGGCGGGGCGTCGAAGGGTCTGTTCATGCTGTCGTCGTTCGTGACGTAGTCGAGTCCCTGCTCCTCAGCGAACAGCCTCATCTCCGCATCCAGATCCTCCCAGTATCCGAGGTCCCTGCGGTTGTAGATGCGGTCGTACAGCGGCACCAGGTCCGGATGCCTCTCCGAGATGTAGGCCATGATGTCTGCTTTGAAGGACCCCCTCAGGTTCAGGTTCTCCAGCCAGACCAGGTTGCAGATGTCCTTCGCCCCGAGTATTATTTTCTTCGGGTCGGTGATCCCGGGGAATATCGGCGAGATGAAGCACGTGGTCCTGACTCCCGCCTCATGAAATTTCCTCATGGCCTCCAACCTCCTCTCGATGGACACCGCCCGGTCCATGTCCCCACGGAACGTCTCGTCGAGAGTGTTGATCGACCAGGACACGCGTGCGTCGGGGAACGATGCGATGAGGTCGAGGTCGCGGAGGATCAGATCCGACTTGGTGGCGATACTGATCCTCGCCCCGCTGCCCTGCAGCTGTTCCAGCAGCGCCCTGGTGCGTCCGTGTTCGGACTCCTGCGGGAGGTACGGGTCGGTGACAGATCCGATGAAGATCTCCTTCCCATCGTACTTCGAGGGATCGCGGATCCTCGGCCAATGTTTGACGTCGAGGAACGTGCCCCAGGGTTCCGGATGTCCCGTGAACCTCTTCATGAACGAGGCGTAGCAGTACCTGCAGGCGTGTGTGCATCCGACGTACGGATTGGCGGCGTAGTCACCTACAGGGAGATCCGTCTTCGTCACGATACCTTTGGTTTCGACAATTCTTATTACTGGTTCCGTCATGGGATCACCTTCAGGAACGACCTCTGGGAGCCCTGCATCACAATGTCCTCCGGCATGAGGTGTCCAAGCAGAAGCGGGGAGTCCGGGTCGTGAAGTTTCATGTTCTCCGCGACCCTCTCGGGCCTGTTATTGGCGTAGCAGTACCTGCATCCGTTCGGGCAGGTGTCGTAGGCTCCGATGTCCCTGCTCTCGATGCAGTGGCAGCCCTCGCGCATGCCCCTGTGCTTCAGGTTCCTGAACTCCACGCCGTTGGCCCGTCCGAGGATGTCCAGGGTCATGCACCCCGAACTCCGTATCCCGTAACGGGTGTAGTCCCCGTTGGTGCCGCAGGTCTGGATGGTCATGCCGTTGCGCGCCGCTATGGAGCCCAGGCCTTTGGCGAGGATGTCCTTGTCCTCATCCGTCAGGGGCACCAGCTCCGGCATGTTGCGATCGAGTTTCTTGTACATCTCCACGAAGCTGAAGATGCAGCGGTCCACGTGCGGTGCAATCTCCGTGGCCATCCTCTCGAACGTCTCCAGATGGGTCTCGGCGGTGTATCTGTCCGTCAGGAGTACGGGATCGTATCTCCATGCGACCCTCTGTTTCCCGACCTGCTCGGATAGCCGGACCAGGGTGTCGATGCTGTCGTCTATCGACGGCACACCCGGCTCCACGTCTCTTCCGTACGCGGTGATGGTATAGTGGAAGTAGGTGTTGAAGCGGTCCGTGATCTCCCGGAGCCTCGGTAGGATGGGAGAGTAGTCCTTGGAGCAGAACACGACGCAGTCGACCATGTAGGGGGTCAGCTCGTACCGGGTGACCTTGTTGGGGAACAGGGGGTTGCGGGAGAGGACGTAGCCTTCGGAGAAGCGGTTGAGCAGCCATTCCGTGTAGTGCTGCACGGTATCCGTGCGCCCGCCGGTGTTGATTATCGTTTCTATCAGTCCTCAGTGACGATGATGGCAAGGGTGAATTTAGGATGCTCGCTGGTTGTTTGTAACATGATTAAAGATACATCATCAAATTAGTCTTATAAAACTTTAAAATATTTAAATGAATAAAATAATATAAGATTATGTTCACCCGTTCAGAACTCGTACTGCTTCATCATGTCGCAAACGGCATGACTGATGTGAGCGACCTTTCCGAGACCATGGGCATCACACCTGTCAGAGTGTATGAGATTATACGAAGTCTTAAATGCAAGGGAATACTATCAGACATTCGTGATATTAAACTAAGTTCGAATGCATATGCGCTCAGGCTGGCATCTCTGATGCGTCCTTCCTCTAACAGGGCGGAGGTGCTGGCGGATTCGGGCATAGATGTGCTCATCGAACTCAGGGAGCCGCATGACGTGGCCGAGATCGTGGCAGATTTGGGGCTGTCCAGGGCATCCGTGTACAGGAGACTGAAGCTCGCGATGAAGACGGGGGCGGTCAGGAAGGATGGCGAGATGTACGTCCTCAATGACCTGATGTGGAACGGATTGAGGGAGGCTCTGGACAGTATCGTCGATCAGAGGGAGGTCTTCGATCCCCGCGTCGTCAGCGGCGCAGTGATATACCGCAACACGAGGGGTGAGGTGTTGTATTCGTATCCAAGGGAGCTTGACGACAGGAAGACGGCCTTCTCTATGTTCGGAGATTACGGATATGATGTGTGGTTGGATACCATATACTATACGACATCCGATATCGAAATCGGTATTGATAAAGCATTTAATGATGCGTATATCGTGTCGGAGAAGGAGGACGACGTCAGGTTGAGGATGACACTCATCCTGTTCTATCTAGGAAACAGGGAGCGTATCGCAGCCGATCCGACGTTCCTGGAGAAGCTGGGTCGCATACAGGCCGGCGATCGCATACCGCGCTGGCCTACATGGGCCGATGTGCAGTCACGTCTGAACGACAAGGTGGTCTCATGATCACGGATTCCATCAGGATGACCGGTCTCATGGACGAGTTAGCCGAGGTTCTGGACGGGGACATCGACCTCTACATGATCGGAGGCGGTGCCATGATGTTCCTGGGCAGCAAGGCTTCCACCAAGGATATCGACCTGGTGGTTTCGGGGGCGGATGCCTACAACGCGGTCCATCGCGCGCTGGAGGAGCTCGGCTTCGAATCGATACGCCCAGGTGCAGGCTATTCGCGCATGAACCTGTCCGACATGTTCGAAAGGAGTGACGGGTACAGGATAGACCTCTTCGACACGAAGGTGTGCAGCAAACTGAGGTTGTCCGACGGTATGAGGTCCCGTTCGACTCTTCGGTATCGGAACGGACATCTGAGACTCTTCTCATGTTCCGGCAGTGACATCCTGATCTTCAAGTCCATCACCGAGAGGGACGGCGACATCGACGACTGCTCCCGCCTCATCGAGTTGAACCATGTCGATTGGAATGTGGTTCTCGGCGAGACCGTGGAGCAGGTCGCCACGGGTGAGGACGTATGGATCACCTGGATAGCGGACCGTCTCAACGTGCTCAGCGAGACCATGGGCGTGACCATCCCCATCCTCGGAGACATCAACAGGATGGCCGACGAATACTTGGCCAAGTGGGAGAAGGACCTTCTGGAGAAGGCGGGTATCGATCCGGAAACGCTTCCGAAGGACTGACTCACAGGAGCCCTCTGAGCTCCTCGATCCTCTTCGCAAGGCCGTCGATGTAGTCGGCGATCTCGTTCATGAACCCGTCGTAGCGGTCCGTCACCGTGGCCCCGTCCTGTGTGGCGTGGATGATCCCCTGCTGCTCCAGGAGCTTCAGGGAGTACCTCACCCTGTGCTTGGGGATGCCCGTCATCTCGGACAGCCTTATGAGTCCGACGGGCTGGTTCTCCTTCACGGTCTTGAGTATGGAGATGTGTCTCTCGAGAAGCTCGACGTCCTCGCTGAGCGACCCCACTGGATCCCTGTTCTCAGTCATGTGACGTCATACCTCCGGCCATAATCTCCGATAATCGATTGAAAAAGGAAGGGTTTGAGGAGGGGTTCCGGCTCAGCGGCCGTACCACTTCTGCTTGCCCCACTTGTTGTAGTTTGCCCACCATCCCTGGACGATGGAACCGCAGCAGTCCAGAGCCTTCTGCTCGGCGTCCGGGCCCTTGTAGGTCTTGTGGCAGTTCAGGCACTGCCAGACGAGTTCGGGCTGTTTCTCAGCTTTCATCGGCGTGGAATTAGGGAGGACGATATTAAAGGTTACGCGTCGCCGGAACGCTGGCACAATCATCTGGGTGCAGTCTCCCCGATCGTGTCGGTCCGACAATCGCGACCGTTCCATGTCGGTTGTCAAACAACACGCTCCCGTCTATGGACTGGCAATGTGGCTGGACAAAAAATGCATTATATACTTTCGAACCCATCAACTAGGACCATGAACAGAATCAAGGTCATCAACGAACCGTCTGAGTTGGTCCCGATGCTCAGGTCCGTTGATACACCCGTCAAAAGAGACGTTTTGAAAGAGGTGACCTTGGAATGGAGAACAGCGGACGAGATCGAGCAGAAGTACGGTCCCGAGGGCAGGGACGCCATCATCTTCTTCGAGAAGATGAAGCTGGTCGAGACACGCTGGCTGTCCAAGGACGGAGGGTACCCTGAGAAGTCGTACCACACCTACTACACGTCTTTCAGCATCAACGCCCAGTGGCCGGTCTACGAGATCAGCGACGTTCTCACAGCGGCGATGATGAGCGACGAGGAGTACGCGGAGATCGAGGCCAAGATCCTAGAGGAAGTGGGCAAGGACGGAAGGTTCTCAGGCGACATCGCCGAATCGCTCGGTCTCTCGTCCACGATGCTGAAGAGCCTGGTCCGCAGGTCCGTGAAGATGGACTACCGCGGGCACAGGATAGAACTGATCCACGAAGAGTAATCCGA
The DNA here is from genome assembly GCA_949295765.1 of uncultured Methanomassiliicoccales archaeon. Taxonomy (GTDB): domain Archaea; phylum Thermoplasmatota; class Thermoplasmata; order Methanomassiliicoccales; family Methanomethylophilaceae; genus Methanoprimaticola. The sequence goes on from CASFMM010000004.1 coordinate 78,457, forward strand.
TGTCCGATATCTGGATTATGAGGATCGGTCACCGTCCTCAGAGGGACAAGAGAGTGACCACTCACGTGGCGCTCTCATCGAGGGCCCTCGGAGCGAAGGGCATATACGTCGACACGGAGGACCCAGTCCTGGAGGAGAACATCCGCAGTGTCGTGCAGAGGTTCGGAGGAGACTACTCCATAAAGACCGGCGTCAGCTGGAAGGAGGCCGTGAAGGACTTCGACGGCAAGGTCATCCACCTGACCATGTACGGCCAGAGGGTCGATGAGGCGCTGCCCAAGATACCCCGCGACGAGGACATCATGATCGTGGTCGGGGCCGAGAAGGTCCCGGCGGAGGTTTACCAGCGCGCGGATTTCAACGTCTCCGTCGGCAACCAGCCGCATTCGGAGATCGCCGCGCTGGCGATATTCCTGGACAGGTTCACCGAGGGCAAGGCCCTGTACGCAGACCGCGGAGGGGAGCTCGAGGTCGTGCCCAACGAAAGGGGGAAGACCGTTGTCGAACACCATCCCGAATGAGGAGGACTGCATCGAGCTCCTGCTCGAGGCGGGGTGCAAACGCAGGGTCATCATCCACTGCTGCACCGTCGAGGCCGTGGCGAAGGAGATCGCCTCCCGCATCGCCGGGGTCGACAGGGACCTGGTGGAGGCCGGTGCGCTGCTGCACGACATCGGGCGCTCGGTCGACCACTCGATCATGCACGCCTACATCGGGTCGCAGATCGTCAAGGGACACGGTCTGTCGCCCGCACTGGTGGACATCGTCCGCAAGCACACGGGCGCGGGTCTCGACGACGAGGACGTCGCCGAGATGGACCTGCCGCCGGCAGACTACATGCCGAGGACGCTCGAGGAGAAGATCGTAGCGCACGCCGACAACCTGGTCAGCGACAACAAGGTCGTCACGCACGCCCATTCAGTGGACAAGCTGAGGAACAAGGGCGCGGACCGCGGAGCCGACAGGATCGAGGCCCTTCACAGGGAGCTGTCCGAGCTCTACGGGGAGGACCTGGACGTCATCCCGGGCCGCATCGGCCAGTACCCGGACCTCCCGCTCGCCAGGAGCTTCGACCTCATCTGAGGTCGGGGGCCCAAACTTATTTTTTAAATCCTATCTGCATACGGAGTCAGTGATTCACATGGTTACAGAGCTCAACGAATCCAACTTCGATTCCTTCGTGGAGTCGAACCACATCGCCATCATCGACTGCTGGGCGCCCTGGTGCGGACCCTGCAGGCGCATGGGACCCATCATCGAGGAGGTCGCCAACGACCTCGCCGGAAAGGCAGGGGTCGCGAAGCTCAACACCGACGAGAACCAGGCCATCGCCGTGAGGTTCAACATCAACGCCATCCCCACGCTCCTCGTCTTCAAGGACAGGGTCCTCGTGGACGCCCTCGTGGGACTCAGGCCCAAGGAAGACATCCTCTCCTACGTGAGCGGCCTCTGATGGAGACTGACGTACTGGTCATAGGCTCCGGACCCGCGGGCATCCAGGCGGCGATCCACGCATCGAGGCGCAAGGTCTCGGTCACCGTCGCCGGGAGGCCGTCCGCCAGCGCGGCGGCGGGGACGGAGATGGACAACTACTTCGGCACCGGGCATGTGTCCGGCGACAGTCTCATAGCCGAGGGCATCCGCCAGGCGGAGTCGACCGGCGCGGTGTTCACCGGGCAGAACGTCATATCCTCGTCCAGGGACGGGGAGTCGTTCCGCTTCGTCCTGGAGGACGGCACCGAGGTGTCGGCGAAGGCCGTCGTCATCGCCACCGGAATCTCCAGGAGGAAGCTGGGGATCCCGGGGGAGAAGGAGCTGTTCGGGAAGGGTGTGAGCTACTGTGCCGTCTGCGACTGCAACTTCTACAAGGGCCGCAGGGCGGTCATAGTCGGGAACGAGTCCGAGGCGGCGACGTCCGCGGAGATGATGACCGGCTACGCCTCCGAGACCTCGTGGGTCGCATGGGACGTGCAGGCCAGCCCCGTCCTCGTGGAGAAGGCGGAGTCCGCAGGCGTCAGGATGTACGGCTCGAAGCCCCGCTCCATCATCGGGGAGGCCAAGGTCGAGGCCCTGGAGCTGGAGGACGGCACGGTCATCCGGACCGACGGCGTCTTCATCGAGCTGGGCGCAAAGTCTGCGGCGGACATAGCCATGGACCTGGACGTCATGCCGGAGATGGACGACACGATCAAGGTGGGCGTAGACTGCGCCACGGAGGTCCCGGGCGTGTTCGCCTGTGGCGATGTCACCGGCAAGCCGTGGCAGGTGGCCAAGGCCGTCGGCCAGGGCTGCGTGGCGGGAACCAACGCGGCCGCATTCGTGAAGGGAGAGAGATGACAGTATCAGATCTGATAAACGGAATGCTCAGGGAGGACGGGGGGTTCCAGAAGGCCTTCCGCAGCATCCTCGACGACGAGCTCAACATGTCTCTGAACGAGTTCTGCCAGCTCTCTGGCATCTCCCAGAGCACCATGTACAAGATCCTCGAGGACAAGCGCGAACCGAACCTGCGCACGGTGCGCCAGGTGATCAAGAGCCTCAGGGTCCTCATGGAGCCCGAGGACTCCCACTTCATCGGCGTGATAGCGTTCACGACCGTCCTGGAGAACCTGCCCAAGTCCATCGACATGGACGGGCTGACGGTGAACGTCAGGGAGTACCCCGTGTCCACCGTGGAGGACGCCATCATCGCGGCGGTCCGCGCCGAGCGCGACGGGGCCCTGGCCGTGGTGTGCGCCCCGATCGTGGCGCCGACCATCGAGAAGATCCTCTCGATCCCGGTGTCCCGCGTGATCCCCACCACCAGCGTCCTGCTGGCCATAGACAGGCTCAAGGACCTGGTCTGAAACCGTTTCCCGATAACCTTCAGTTTAGCTACCTTAATAATAAGTTAATATACCAGCTTAACCGTGGTCACCCAAGGTCGGTAACATGTTCGAGCTGCAGGTCGTTAGCAACACGCCCATGACGGGTGTGGACGACGTCAACGTCGTCGCCGAGACCCTTCTGGTTCAGATAGGTTACCTGCCCAAGGGATACGACCCCAAGACCGGTGCGATCACCGTCAGGGACAGCGTCCCGTACCGTCTGTTCATGGACCACCTCATGGCCCACCCCTCCAAGGCGTGGACCGTGGAGGAGCTCGCGGCCCTGCTGGGGACCACCAAGCCGACCATATACAGGCACATAAACAAGCTCAAGTCGATGGACCTCCTGGAGGCGATGGACGTGGAGTACGAGGGCCAGATCCGCAAGGGATACCGCATAAGGTTCGGGGACCTCGCCAAGGCCTGGAGCTTCACCGAGGCCAACGTCAACATGGCCATGGAGAACTACCGCAAGACGATAGTTCATTTCCAGGAGCTTACCCAGAAGAGGTGATTCTACGGAGAACGAGTACACGGTCGCGCCCGGCGCGAGGTTCGCTGTTTCTTGGAGGTGCTCCCGCGACGAGTGCAGGGAGTTCGAGGGGGTTTACAAGGGGATTTCCGCCATAGGGACGGACACCGCACTGGTGTTCGACGTGGACGGCACCCTGAGGTTCCTCTCCGCATCCTCCGTCGTCTGCATGGATCAGCTCGAGGCCGCACCCGAGAAGGCCGAGAAGAAGGCCGACGCCGGCAGCGTTTTCTATGGCTGAACCGGACATCGTCGCGTTCTCGCGCGAGATCATCGACGCCGTGAAGAGCGGCAGGGTGAAGGACCGCGACCAACTGCAGAACCTGAAGCTGAAGCTCTGCAAGGCCTACGGTTTCGGTGACGTGCCGTCCAACTCGGACATCCTGGCCAACGTCACGCCGGACGAGAGCAGGCTGCTCACGCCGTTTCTTGTAAAGAAACCGACCCGTACCATCAGCGGGGTCGCCGTCGTCGCCGTGATGACGTCTCCCCACGACTGCCCCCACGGGCGCTGCTCGTTCTGCCCAGGAGGGGTCCAGAACGATTCGCCCCAGTCGTATACCGGCAAGGAGCCGGCCGCCAGGAGGGCGGGTAGGAACATGTTCGACCCGTGGATGCAGGTGACCGACAGGGTCACGCAGCTCACGGAGATCGGGCACAAGACCGACAAGATCGACCTCATCATCATGGGCGGGACGTTCACCAGCCGCGACCCAGAGTACCAGGAGTGGTTCGTCCGCAGGTGCTTCGACGCCCTGAACGGTCAGGACTCCGGGACTCTGGAGGAGGCGCAGAGGCTCAACGAGACCTCCGCCCACAGGTGCGTGGGGCTCACCGTGGAGACCCGTCCGGATGTGTTCACGCCGGAGCAGATCGAGAGGGTGATGGGCTTCGGCGCTACCAGGGTGGAGCTGGGCGTGCAGATCCTGGACGACGAGGTCCTGGCGGGGGTGGACAGGGGCCACGGCACCGCCGAGGTCCGCAGGTGCACCAGGGACTGCAAGGACCACGGCCTGAAGGTCTGCTACCACATCATGCCCGGCCTTCCGGGCTCGTCGCCGGAGAACGACCTCCGCTGCTTCAGGAAGGTGTTCGACGATCCCGACTACAGGCCGGACATGCTGAAGTTCTACCCGGTGCTGGTGGTCGCAGGCACGAAGCTATACGACATGTGGGAGAGGGGGGAGTACCAGCCGTACCTGGAGGACACGGCCACGGAGCTGCTGGCACGGATGAAGCAGCTGGTCCCGGAGTACGTCAGGATCCAGCGCATCCAGAGGGACATCCCCGTCACGGAGATCTCCGCGGGCATCCGCAAGAGCAACATCCGCCAGCTGGTCGCCGATCACATGCGCGGGAACGGCATGAGGTGCAGGTGCATCCGCTGCAGGGAGGTGGGCCACACCGGCACGGTGCTGAGGGACCCGTCGAAGGTGGTCATGAAGGACACGGTGTACGAGTCCTGCGGGGGCACGGAGCACTTCGTCGCCCTGGAGTATGAGGACTCGATCGTCGGATACGTGAGGGTCAGGCTCGACTCCAACCCGGAGGCCACGATAAGGGAGTTGAAGGTCTTCGGCAAGGTGGCGTCCATCGGTGACGAGGGAGAGGACTGGCAGCACAGGGGCTTCGGAAGGGAGCTCGTGGCAGAGGCAGAGCGTATAGCCAGGGAGTCCGGACGTTCCAGGATAAGGGTCACCAGCGGGGTCGGTGTCAGGGGCTACTACAGGTCCCTGGGGTTCGATTATGACCTGCCATACATGGCCAAGGACCTCTGAATCCGAGCGTTGCTTTGGCGAACCCGTATATACCGCGATTCTGTTTAAGCGTCTGCTTAAACAGTGACACCATGAGCGACATCACCGACATCCTGAGGGCCCTTTCGGACGAGACTAGGTTCTCGATCGTCACGATCCTGCTGAACCACGACATCTGCTCCGGGGCCATCGCCAGGAGGCTCGGCATCTCCGATGCGGCGGTCTCCCAGCACATGAAGGTCCTCCGCGATGCCGGGCTGGTCGAATCGGAAAGGCGTGGGTACTTCACACACTACAAGGTGAACACGGACCTCCTTGAGGAGGCAGGCTCCTACCTGTCCGGCATGGCGGGATGGGTGCGCAGCCCGTGCGACCCCGACCTCGAGGGTTGCACCGAGCTCAGACGTGGGAGGTGCTCCGCCGACAAGTGCAGCGGCGGATGCCCCAGGTCGGAGGGCGAGAGATGCCCGGGATGCACCATGGTGTCCAGGAAATCTGGAGATGCGAGAATGAAGGTAGCGGTAACGTACGAGAACGGTGAGATTTTCCAGCACTTCGGCAGGACCGAGCAGTTCAAGGTTTACGAGATCCAGGACGGGAAGGTCGTCTCCTCCGAGGTAGTCGGCAGCGACGGTAGGGGTCACGGGGAGCTCGTCGGCGTCCTCCGCCAGCTGGGGGTCTCCGTGCTGATCTGCGGGGGTCTCGGCATGGGTGCCAGGCAGGGCCTCGAGGCATCCGGCATAAGGGTCTGCTCCGGCAACTCGGGCAGCGCCGATGTTGCCGCAGCCAAGTTCGCGGACGGCACCCTGGAGATGTGTTCGGAGGCGACCTGCCACCACCACGACGGCGAGGAGCACCAGTGCACCTGCGGCAGGCACTGATCAGCCGTAGAACGGGATCGTGTCCCAGCTGGTGCGGCGCTTCTTGATGTCGCGCCCCATCTTCTGGTAGCTCTCGAACAGGGCCTCGTCGACCGACGGCCCGACCCTCTCCAGCGCCTTCGCGAAGTGGGCCGCGGTCACACGGTCGGCGCTCCTGTCCTCCCTGTAGGCGCACAGCCCCGCCTCCCTGCAGAGGGCGGCGAGGTCCGCCCCCACGAAACCGTCGGTGACCGATGCCAGCCATCCCAGGTCAACGCCGTCCAGGGGCATGTCCCTGGTGTGGACCTTCAGGATGTTCAGGCGGGCCGCCTCGTCGGGCTTGCCCACGAGTACCATGCGGTCGAACCTGCCCGGCCTGAGCAGGGCCGGATCGATCATGTCGGGCCTGTTGGTGGCGGCCATGACCGTGACGTTCTTCATGCTCTCCACGCCGTCCATCGACGTCAGGAGCTGCGCCACCACCCTCTCCCATGCGGATCCGTCGCCACCGCCGCGGATGGGCGCTATCGAGTCGATCTCGTCGAAGAATATTATGCACGGGGCCATCTGCTTGGCCCTCTTGAAGATCTGACGGATGGCCCTCTCGCTCTCGCCCATCCACTTGTTCGCGACCTCCGGGCCGTTCACGGAGATGAAGTTGGTCCCGGACTCGTTGGCTATCGCCTTGGCGATGAGGGTCTTCCCGGTGCCGGGAGGACCGTACAGGAGGATGCCCCTGCCCGGCTCGATGCCGAGCCTCTCGTAGGCCCTGTTGCCCTCCTCGGGGACGAAGATCTCCTCTATCTCCCTGCGGACGTCCTCCAGTCCCCCGACATCCTTCCATGTGACCTTCGGGATCTCCACCAGGACCTCCCTCATGCCGCTGGGCTCCACGTCGTTGAGCGCCTCGCGGAAGTCGTCCATGGACACCCTCATGCCCTCGAGGATCTGGGACGGCACGGGCTTGTCCAGGTCTATGGAGCTCATGCGGGAGCTCAGGCAGCGCATGGCGGCCTCCCTGCAGAGGGCGGCGAGGTCCGCTCCCACGAAGCCCTGGGTCAGTCCCGCCAGGACGTCTATGTCCACGTCCTCGGTCAGCGGCATGTCCCTGGTGTGCACGTTCAGGATGTCCGCCCTGCCCTTGCGTCCCGGCACGCCGATCTCTATCTCCCTGTCGAACCTCCCCGGCCTCCTGAGCGCCGGGTCGATGGAGTCCTCCCTGTTGGTCGCACCTATGACGATCACGCTGCCCCTGTCGCCGAGGCCGTCCATGAGGGTGAGTAGCTGCGCCACCACCCTCCTCTCGACCTCTCCTGAGACGGAGTCCCTGTTGGGCGCGATGGAGTCGATCTCGTCCAGGAACACTATGCTGGGCGAGTTCTCGGAAGCCTCCTTGAATATGTCCCTGAGCCTCTCCTCGCTCTGGCCGTAGTACTGGCCCATGATCTCCGGGCCCCTGACGGAGTACAGCGACGCCCCGGACTCGTTGGCCACCGCCTCGGCGATCAGTGTCTTCCCCGTCCCGGGCGGCCCGTACAGGAGCACGCCCCGGGGGGCGCCGATGCCGAGTCTGTCGAACAGCTCCGGGTGCTTCAGCGGGAGCTCGATCATCTCCCTGATGCGCTTCAGCTCCTCGTCCAGTCCTCCGACGTCGTCGTAGGTGATCTGCTGGCCGGTGTTGCCCTTCTTGGTCTTCTCCCTCTTCGGAGAGTCCCTCAGGACTATATGGGTCCCTCCGGTCACCAGGACGGGTCCAGAGGGGACCGTGGATACGACAGTGAACGTGGACCTGTTCCCCATGAGCGCGATGTTGGGGACGATGATGTCCGTGCCGGCCATGAGGGGCCTCGCCATGAGGCCTCTGAGGAAGATGTCCTCGATGCCCTTCTCGAACTTGATCTTCTTGCCTTCGGGGATGTTCGGTGCCAGCACGACCTGCTCGGCCATCATCGGCTCGCACTTCTTCACCGTGACGTTCTCGTCCACGCTGACACCTGCGCTGGTCCTGGTCAGTCCGTCGATGAATATCATGCCCTTCCCCTCGTCCTCCGGGTCGCATTTGAACACCTTGGCGACCACGGACCTCTTGCCGACTATCTCGATGGTGTCGCCTATGTCGAGTCCCAGCGCCCTGCGGGACTCCGTGTCTATCCTTGCGCGGCCGTACCCGGCCTCGGACTGCCTCTGGGCCATGCCGACCTTGAGGACGATGGATTCTGTCATCGTCCGCCGTATTGGTCTGGCACATCATAAAGGCTCTTCGGGATTTAGCGTAGAACGCATGCATCCCATGTCGTCGGGTTCAACACCGACGGTTCAGCGCTCGAGCGCAGGGTTCCCATGCCGGAACCC
>CASFMM010000005.1 GCA_949295765.1 uncultured Methanomassiliicoccales archaeon
TTCCTGATCTCCGCCGTCACAAGGTCCATCAGACCGTCGAGGCCCTCGGTCCTGAGGCCGGCGATGACCTTGAAGTCGGGGTTCCTGACGAAGTCCTCCAGTTTGTCTCTCGGGTCGCTTTCGACCGGGCATGAGTAAACCATGAGGGGGCGAATCGCCATCTTCGTTAAAGAAGGTTTACTGGACGCGGACGGAAGTTGTAAAAACCCAGGGGTTCGGATATTTAACTTTTCCTAAATATCCAGACCATATTCGTGTACTGCGCTCAAACTTATATAGAAGCGATAGCGATTCGTGTAAACATGTCATTCTTCGATAACACAAAAATCGCAGGATGGGCGTTCTTCGTCATCGGAATTCTGATGATTGTGGCGGCCATCATGGACATCTGGAATGGCGCCGGGTCCACCGAGTCCCTTACCGACAACGCGGGATACGTCGTCGCCGGTATCGGTTCGCTGATCGCAGCCATTGTTTACTTCTTGTTCGGAAACAAGGTTCGCAACGGAACCATCTCTGCTAAGATTGACGTCCTCGGCAACTACGTCAGGGTCGTCGGAGTGACAACAGCAATCATCAACCTGTTCGCCCTGATTGGATACTCCATCGTCGGCGAGACCGCCATCGCGACCTACGTCGTCTGGCTGATTCTCGGTATCATCATAGCCTGGATCGGCGGAAAGGTCAACGACGGAAAGACCACCAACTTCGACAAGATCCTCTGGATCATCCTGCTGATCGTCTTCGTCGTCCTCCTCATCGGAAGCCTCCTCGGCATCGGTGGAGACATCGTCAACATCGTGAAGGCCATCTGCTACGCCATCGTCTACCTCTTCATGATCATCTTCATGTTCGATGCGGATGTCAGGAAGAAGATGGGCATCTGAATGGAAGACTGACTGTCACCAAACATCTTTCTAAACCTCTTACCCCTTCTAGGGGCATGGAATCATGCCCGGTTTTGACCGACGACGCCACCCGCATGGCGGACCGTGTGGAGGCCTTTCTTGCTGACCGCTCCTCGGAATCGGTCCTCGGCCCCCGGCGCTTCGGCAGGACGCCCACGGTGGAGTACGTGGTGGGCACGGCCAGGTCCATGGGCCTGAGGGTGTGGACGGATGCGGAACCGGTCGAGCATCCCGATGTGATAGTCCTCGACCACTGGTCCGAGCTGGACTCCCACCGCGAGGTCGTGGATTCCAATCCAGATGCCGACGTGCTCTTCGGCCAGGACCTGTGCCATCAGGTGCCGGCCGTGGTGAGGCTCAGGAGGTGACAACCATTATGTGCCAGTGGGGGGATACGAGGGTTCGGTGACACCTATGGAGGTAACCATAGAGAAGTTCAATCCGTGGAAGGACTCCCTGATCTCGGGGATCTTCCTCGTGGTGCTCGGCATCATCATGATCGTGCTCCAGAGCGAGTCCCTGGACATCATCCTGATCATCGCCGGCATACTGTGTCTGATCATGGGGATCTTCACCCTCTACGGAGGGATGAAGTCCAAGTTCACCCCGACCCTTGTCATGGGTGCGATACTGCTCGTTCTTGGAATCGCGCTCATCGTGCTCACCGAGCTCCTGGAGGATTTCCTCATGGCGATTCTCGCGCTCGGACTCATCATCGTCGGAGTCGTCACGCTGCTGGGACTCGGTGGCGGGTTCGCCGTCGCCAAGGGCAGCAAGGCGGTCTCGGTGATCGTCGGGGCCCTGATGATCATCTTGGGAATCTACGCGCTCTTCAACCTCGACAGCACCGCCGACGTTGTCATGATCGTCATCGGGGCCATCGTGCTCGTCGCGGGTCTGCTCCAGTTGTTCGAGTTCTATCAGCTGAAGAAGATCTCGTCCTGAGGACGGATCGACAAAACCATGAAGGGCCGGCTCAGGCCGGCCCGAAAAGTTCTTCCGATCACTTCTGACCGGTTATCTTGATGATGTGGTAGCCGAACTCCGTCTTGACGGGTCCGACCACGTCGCCAGTCTTCCCGTTAAAGCAGGCCTGCTCGAACTCGGGGACCATCTGCCCCTTGCCAAACCATCCGAGGTTCCCTCCCTTCGATTTGGATGGGCATTTCGAGAACCTCTTCGCAAGCTCGGCGAAGTCCTCGCCCTTGGCGATGCGGTCCATGATCTTCTGAGCGTCCTTCTCGCTGCCCACGAGGATGTGGGATGCGCTGACTGATTTCACCATGGGAAGCCATCGGACACGGTGGATATTAGCGTTCCGAGGACCTTCATATACAACCCATCGCCATACACCGAACATGGGAAGGGATGTAGACAGGGTCTCTCCGACGAAGGACCCTCTGGCAACTGCAGTGCTGATGCTGTTCATCGGTCTGATAATGATAGTCCTCGGTTCCGGGGCGCTGTCGGTTGTGGTGATATTCGCAGGGGTCATGCTCCTGGTGTACGGGTCGTCCTCCATCAGCCGCGGCGTGAGGTCCAACTCGAACTCGGACCTTCTGATCGGCATCGTGATGGCGGTGGTGGGTCTCCTGCTGGTGATCGCCACCGGGAGGATGACGAGCATACTGATCATCCTGGTCGCGCTGTTCCTGATGGCCCTGGGCGTTCTGGCGATAGTCACCAACCTCGAGGCGGGGAAGCGCAGGAGGAACACCGCGCTGGTGGTCGGCATCGTCATGATAATCGTGGGCGTGGTGCTGATTGCGTACCCCGGGGCCACGACGGAGACCATGATGATAGTCATCGGAGTGGTGCTTGTGGTCGTGTCGCTGCTCAGCCTGTACTCGTACATGCGCTGACGCACGATAGAAAGATAAAATGATTAACCATACACCTTGGCGATGAACGGGATGAACAAGGCGATCGTGGGGGTCGTCTTCGGTATTGCACTCATTTACTCTGCGCTGTCGCTCATGCTGACGGTGCAGAACCTCATGGACACGGGGGTGGTCTCCATGTTCCTCTTCCTGCCCCACGGAGGGGAGCTGGGGATAGACCTCGGGGAGTCGGCAGGGTTCTTCACCAACCTCTACGACTCCTTCGTGTCTCTCATCGGCGGGCTGATCACCGACGATGCGGACACGCTGAAGATCATCGAGATCGTGCTGGTGGTCGTGGGATTCGTCCTCGCGGCCCTGGGATTCGCCACGAAGCCGTCCCTGGACTGCAAGGGAACCGCCAACCCGGCACAGTACCTCTGGACCCACAGGCCGATGTCAGCGGCCAGGTGCCTCGCCGCGCCGTGGGGTCTGCTCGCGGCATGCTGGGAGAAGTCGAAGCCCTTGGTCATCGTGCCCATAGTACTCCTGCCGTTCTACGCGATGTGGTCGCTGTTCATGACGGTGTTCCTCATCATCCCCTACCTGGTGGTGAGGCTCGCCATCGGCGCCAGGATCAAGTCCGCAGCCAAGCGCGAGGGCAAGGAGTACGAGAAGTCCACGCAGTTCGCGGTCTGTCCCAAGTGCAAGAGGAACTTCGTGAGGCCCAAGGTCAAGTGCAAGTGCGGTCTGGACCTCGACTATCCCGTTCCCAACGAGTACGGTTACAAGAACCACGTGTGCAACAACGGCCACGAGATCCCCTGCACGTCCGGGAAGAGGTCCGGTCTGAGGACCATCTGCCCCTACTGTGGGGCCGACATCGAGACCAGGGAGGCCATGCCAGTGTCCGTGGCCATGGTCGGCGCCGTGGGTTCCGGGAAGACCACGATGATGCTGGCGGCCGTGGACACCATCACCAGGATGGCTAGGACCCGGGACGTCTCCGTGGAGGCCGTCACCCCCGGGATTTCCAAGCAGGCCGTTATCGCCAAGGACGTGGCCCCCAAGACCGCTCCGGGGGAGCTCGACAGCGAGTGCCTGTTCCTGAGGTCCAGGACGATGCAGGACAAGGAGCTCCTCATCAACGACATATCCGGACAGGAGTTCGAGCCCAGGGAGGGCAAGGCCCTGTTCGAGGAGTACTACACGTACACGGACGGAATCGTCTTCGCCTTCGACCCCATGGCCCTGACCAGGCAGAGGAAGGGTGCGACGCCCATGGACGTCTTCGAGTCGTTCCACTTCATGTTCACCCAGATCACCGGGTCCAGTCCGAGCAAGGTGTCCGACGTGCCCATGGCCATCGTCGCCACCAAGAACGACATAGTCAGCCCCAGGCTCAGGGACCAGGATGTCAGGAAGTACCTCATGGAGAACGGCCAGGACGGGTTCGTGAGGGTCCTGGAGTCGCTGTTCTCGGATGTCAGGTACTTCGCTGTGACATCCTGCGGAGACGACTGCTCCTCGGCGGCCAGGCCGTTCTGGTGGATAGTCTCCAAGACGGACCCGGAACTCGCCGGAGCTGTCCCGATAGAGGTCAACTGATCCGGATCAAAACTGAAAAAGGGATTCCCGGCCGACCTTCGCATCGGCCGGGGATTCAATCGATCTGAAGCCAATCCTTGATTCTCTGCCAGCGGGTCTTCTCGATACCCAGGGCTTTCTCCCTCGCCCTCTGCCTCTCCTTTCCTCTGGCGGCCATAATTTTGATGTATTTCTTCTTGGAGATGAATTCTATGTCGTAGTCGTCTTTCATACAATCGACTCCATCATCATTATCGCAAGTCCGATTCCAAACGAAATCAAACCTATGCTCCATGTCTTCCGCATTTTATCTGCAAGGATGCTGGCATCCTCGACCATTTTGATTTTTGTTATCTTAACAAAATCGATTACATCTTCAGAGGTATTAATGATTTTCAAAGGCTTTTCGATACCTATTCCAAGTTTTCTCGTTCTATCAAAATGGATGGATAGTGTGGAAACTATGAGTGTGAATGCCATACAAACTAGTACAAATAGAGATCGTGCTGGGCTGTATTCAATTGAGTAGATTACTACTGCTATCGATGCTGTGAATAGTGCGATTGATTTGTTTACAAATCCTCTGACATCGTCTATCAGCTCGGAATAATGGCGATCCAGCGTCTCCATTGTGTACTTATCAAGTAAATCCGGCCTCATATGTGGTTTTTCGATTTCATCATATTTACCACAGTATGTGTGCGGTCACGTATCAACCAGAATCATGGTTGTTTTTTACAAATATTGTACTCCAGGCACCTCTCGAGGAACCTGGTGGCGAACTCGGGGTTGGAGTAATAGTACAGATGCGGGTATCCCGCGAGCATCCTGCCTGTGTCGTGCATGCATGTGTATTCCCTGCCACCGGTCTTGACGGCCTTCCAGTCAGAACCACAGTTGTCGCTGTCCCAGTAATGGAACTCATGGCCTTTGACCGAAATCTCTCCCTGCGTCACACCGTCGCCCTTCAGCGGGCTGAACGTGGCGTAGCCGAACCTCGTGAGCTTGCCGGTGTTCCTGACTTCTCCGGGGATTACACCGCACATCCCGTGCATCTTCCCGTCGGAGCCCTCCATCCTGTCATGGAGGTACATGAACCCGCCGCACTCGGCGATGCAGGGCATCCCCTCCGCTATCCTCTGCCTGATGTCCGTCAGCATGGTCGTGTTGGACTCCAGCTCGGCCGAGTGCAGCTCCGGGTATCCTCCAGACAGAACTATGCCGTCCACATCCGGGAGTCTCTCGTCCTCCATCGGCGAGAACCTGACGATCTCCGCCCCGCACCTCTCCAGGAGCTCCACGTTGTCCTCGTAGGTGAAGCAGAACGTCTCGTCGGCGGCCAGGCCTATCCTGACGCTGCCGTCGATCCTCCTGACCTCGGGGGCGCTGTACTCCATGTTGGGTGCTTGGGATGCGATCCTTATGAGCAGGTCCATGTCTAGCGTGCCCTCGAGGACCTCGGCGAGCCGGTTAAGCTTGTCCTTCAGCTCCTCGATCTCCGACGGCAGGACCAGTCCGAGGTGCCTGCTCTCCAGGACGAGGTCGCTGACCTTGGGCACGTAGCCGATGGGTTCGACCCCCATCTCCCGGGCCGCCGGTGCTAGGGTCTCGTAGACCCTCTGGGACATGTTGTTGAAGATCACTCCCTTGATGTTGTTGGGTCTGAACTCCAGGAAACCCTTGAGCATCGGCAGCACGGACATGCTGGCGCCCCTGCAGTTGAGCAGGAGGATCACGGGTATGTCGAGCTTCTGCGACACGTCGTATGAGCTGGCCTCGGAGCTGAGGATGCTGATCCCGTCGTAGAATCCCATGACCCCTTCGACAACGGAGATGTCGCAGGTCTCCGCGGTCCTTCCGAAGAGGTACCTGAGGGTGTCCTCACCGACGAAGAACGCGTCCAGGTTCTTCGACCTGGCGCCGATGACCCTGGAGTGGAACATCGGGTCGATGTAGTCAGGGCCGCACTTGAACGAGGCCACCTTCAGCCCCCTGTTCACCAGGGCCTGCAGCACCCCGCAGGTGACCAGGGTCTTTCCGGAACCGCTGGCCGGTGCGGCTATCATGAAGCGGGGAAGGGTCATCTTCCCCTCACCACCGCGATGTAGACGGGGTTCTGGCCGGTCATCAGGTGGTACTTGCCGAGGCGTCTGGACCTGGCGACGGTGATGTTGACGAACTCCTCCTCGACAAGGTTCAGCTCCCTGATAACCTGGAGCGTCTCGGACATGGTCTCGATGGTGACCGAGTTGATCACCACCCTGACGTCGGGGTTCTTGTCGAGAAGGCACTGGACTATCTGCTTCAGGTTGCCCGCCGATCCCCCGATGAACGCGTGCGTGGGAGTGGGGAGGTCTGCCATCGCATCCGGTGCGAGGCCCCTCACGACCTCGATGTTGGACGCCCTGAACTTCCTCTTGTTGACCTCTATGAGGTCCGCGGCCACATCCTCCCTCTCGATGGCGTAGACCCTCCCCTCGAAGGCGGTGAGGGCCATCTCCACGGATACGGATCCGGTTCCCGCTCCGACGTCGTAGACGACCGAGTCGGGGGAGAGCTTCAGCTTCGCGACAGACAGGGCCCTGACCTCGCTCTTGGTCATCGGCGCGTCCCCGCGGGTGAACTCCTCGTCGGGTATGCCGACGGGGTTCCTGGTGTCGGGGTCGGGATTGACGATGAGCGCGACGCAGAGGTCGCCGAATTCCGTGTCCAGGCACTCCGAGGGGGTACCGGTGAAGATCCTCTCCGTCGGGTACCCGAAGTCCTGGCCGATGGTGACCGACACATCGTTGAGTCCGTAGTCGAAGAGCTGCCTGCACATGGCGTGCACGGTGTCCTCCCCGGAGAGGAGGGTGAACACCTTCGGGTGGGTGTTGACCAGTCCCACTATGTTGGAGTCCCTGCCGTGAGCGCTGGTCAGGTAGGCGTCCTGCCAGGTCTCGCCCATCTTCGAGCAGAGGTAGACGGCCGAGGATATCCCGGCCTCGGTGTCGACGTCGTACCTGGACCTGTCGATCTTGGAGAGGAGGCCCTTCGCGCCGCTGTAGAAACCTATGTCCCCGGACAGGAGGACCGCTATCCTCCCGTACTCCGGATGGGCGTCCATGTAGTCGACGATGGCGTCGGACCTGTACTCGGCGAGGACGTCCCTGCCGCTGGTGTCCACTGCGTCGAGCATGCGCCTGGCCCCGATCAGGAGGTCCGCCCGCCTGACCTTCTCCGTCGCACGGACGGTCATGTCGCCCGGGCCCATGCCTATTCCCACCAGCAGGACCTCCCTTCTCCCGGCGGGTTCCGGGACGGTCTCCTCATGGGGTATGCCGAGCCTCTGCTCGAGCATGGACATGACCTCGTCATACGGGTGTCCGCTGTCGTCCGGCTTCCTCACGAGGACCACGGTCACCCCGGCCCTGCGGGCCGCGCGGACCTTCTCCTCGTAGCCTCCGACGGTCCCGGAGTCCTTGGTCACCAGGTACCTCGCGTCTATCTGTCTCAGTGTGGCGTAGTTGACGTCCTCTGGGAAGGGCCCCTGGGCGCAGATGAGGTTCCTGCCCTCGAACCCGAGCTCCACTGCCCTTTTCACCGAATCCATCGTGGATAGCACCCTGGCGACCACCCTCTCCCGGTAGTCGGGGATGGCGGTGTACCTGTCGAGCTCCTTGGAGCCCGTGGCGGCGAGGATCACGCCCTCCCTGTCCTTCAGGTAGTCCACCGCGTCGGAGACGGTGTCGACAGTGACGATGTCGTCTTCGGACACGTCGGAGTCCTCCCTCCTCAGCCTTATGTACTCGGCACCGGCCTGCTGGCAGCCCTCGCGGATGTGCTTCGACACCGTGGTCGCGTACGGGTGCGTGGCGTCCACCACGAACTCGTACATGTTCTCCGAGATCACCCTGGCGATGCCCTCGGCCCCGCCGCAGCTGCCCACCTGCACGTCGATGTTGTCGTCCGGTTCCATGACGTCAGCGCCGTAGTCCGTGGCGACTCTGACGTGGACCATCACGCCCTTGGATGCTAGCCATGTGGCGAGGGACCTGCCCTCGGTGGTGCCTGAGAAGATGAAAACGTCCTTCATTTCAAACGAACCTCGGTGATATCTGGCGGAGGCAGACCGCGACGGTCATCCCGTCCTCGGCGGTCTTCCTCAGCAGGAAATCGTTTCCGCCCGCCGCCATCGCGGCCGAGCGCTCGCAGACGCAGTCCACGTCGGTGACCTGTCTCACGAACTGCGATGTGGTGAACTCCCCCTCGAGCGAGTTGAGCTCCTCGGAGGAGTAGAATCTTGATGGTACGCGGAGGTCGCGTGCGAGGCGCAGTATGGCCTCCTCGTCGCTCTTCAGATCGATGCTGGCGACGGTGCACACCCTCTCCGGGGCGACCCCCAGGGAGTCGAGGTGTCCGGTCACGAACCTCCTGAGCTTTTCCGGGTCGGTGCCGCGGCGGCAGCCCACGCCCAGCACGATATCCATCGGGACCAGGTTTAGGGTGCTCTCGAACGGTCTCTTCCCAGGGTCCGACGATACGCAGACGCCGAACTCGCCCGATTCCGCGGGCGTGATGCCGTCTGGGAGGTCCCCGTCCACCGGGATGTCGCTGTGAAACCCGACGAACCTGCCGTCCAGCACCCTGGCCGACACGTCCTTGGCGATCTTGAGCGAGGATATCCTCATGCCGTTCCTGACCGCGAACGTGTCGACGGAGAACTTCCCGTTGAGGTCTGTGGCGGTGGTCACGATTGCCTCAGCCCCCATGCCGTCGGCGATTCTCTGGGTGAGGAGGTTGCATCCCCCGATGTGGCCGGAGAGCAGGGCGATGGCCCATCTCCCGAGCTCGTCCATGCAGACCACGGCGGGGTCCGTGTCCTTGCTCCTGACGAAAGGTGCGATGTGCCTCACGGCGATCCCTGTCGCACCGATGAAGACGATGGCGTCGCATTCCGAGAACGCCCTACAGGTCCACTCGCGGACGCTGCCCTCTATCATGTCTATCCCGAGGGTGTCTGACGAAGTCTTGCAGTGCAGCCTCACATCCTCGCCGCTCAGGACGTCCCTCAGACTCAGCGCCGTGGCGCAGCCGTTCGTTGAGAACGCGACCACATCGACCCTCATATGCCGTTCCTCCGGATCTCTTCCCTGACCTCGTCGAGCATGGAGTCGGCCAGGGAGGTCTTCCCCAGGAGTCCGTACACCGAGGAGAACACGACCGCGGACGTCCTCACCGCGCCTCCCGTGCGGTGGTTCATGTGGAACTCTATCTTCTGCATCAGCAGTTCGGACACCTTCGGGATGAGGCCGACGGAGTCGATGACCTCGAGGGCGTCGTCGGTCGATATGCAGTCCAGTATCCCCAGGACCGTCGGCATGTCGGCCCCGGCTATCGCCGCGTTGGAGGCGAGAACCTCCATCCTGGCGTCGGCGTTCCTGGAGTGTGTGTTCATGATCCCGGCGGCGAGCTTCACCGCCTTCCCCAGGTTGGAGACGAGCACGACGTCCGTCCCGAGCTCGCAGGCGTGGTCCAGCATCTCCCCGACGAAGTTGCTGCACTTCACGGCGAAGTCCGCGTCGATGCCGGGGATGTTGTCGCTGAAGTCCTTCCCGTAGTTCCCCGGGACGACCAGCAGCACCCTGTTCCCCGCGGCCGCGCGCATGTTCATCTCAGTCTTCACTGTGTCTATGAGGGCCGTCTCGCTCATGGGCTCCACGATCCCGCTCGTCCCGAGGATCGAGATCCCTCCCACGATACCGAGGCGTGGGTTGAACGTCTTGGATGCTATCCCCTCCCCCTCGGGGACGGATATCACAGCGGAGAACCCTCCTCTGTAGGAGCAGGCGGATGCCACGTCCTCCAGTGCCTCCCTGATCATGCTGCGGGGTACCCTGTTGATGGCCGCGTTTCCCGGCGGCTGGTCGAGGCCCTTGCGGGTGACGCGTCCGACCCCGGTCCCCCCGTCTATGTCAATGCCGGAGTCCGTGAGGCGGATGTCGGAGTACACCAGGGCGCCGTGGGTGGCGTCGATGTCGTCGCCCCCGTCCTTCCTGACCGCGCACCTGGCATGCCCGGAGTCGAACGTCAGGTCCTCCACGGGCAGCTCCAGTGTGATGCCCTTGGGCGTATGGATGCTGACTGTCGTCACGGGGCTCTGCGTGAGGAGAGCCTCAGCCGCCGCCTTGGATGCCGCGGCGGCGCATGTCCCGGTCGTGTGCCCCCTCCTCAGCCTCTTGTTGTTCACATAGGTGTAGAGTTCGGAGCATCCTGTCATTTGTGTCCACCAACCGGTTTCCGCCGTATGATACAGCATATGGAATATGGCAATTGGATACATCCGCCAACTTATAATAGTTGGGTTACCATCGCTCATCCGACCCAAAGGAGCGGAAACAATGGCTGGCAAGCTGTACGGCATCGGCGTCGGCCCCGGTGACACCGGGCTCATGACGCTGAGGGCCAAGGAGGTTCTGGAGGGGTGCGGCGTCATCGCCTACCCCGTGAAGAAGCCCGGCGAGGGCAGTGTGGCACTCGAGATCATCAAGCCCGTGGTGGACATCTCCGAGAAGAGCATCGAGGAGTTCCTGTTCAGCATGGACCCCGACGACTCCGTCAGGGAGAGGTGCCGCGCGGAGGCCCTCGACAAGATGTGCATGCTCCTCGACAACGGGGAGGACATCGCCATGGTGACCCTCGGCGACGTGGGAGTGTACAGCACGTACATGTACATAGACAGGGACATCAGGGCCAGGGGCTACGAGACCGAGGTCATCCCCGGCATACCGTCGTTCTGCCACGGCGCGGCGCTGGCGGGGGTTCCGCTCATGATAGGCAACGAGGGACTCGCCGTGGTCCCGGTGGCCAAGGAGAACTCAAAGCTCCTGGAGGACGCCCTGGACAACTTCGACAACATCGTCGTGATGAAGGCGTTCAAGTCCATCGGCATGATCTCCGACATGATGGAATCCAAGGGGATCCCGGTGGAGAGGGCGACCGTGGTCAGCAACGTCGGGATGGACGGCGAGTACGTCGGCCCGATGGTCCGCGACAGGGAGTACGGCTACTTCACCACGGTCATCATCAAGAAGAAGGGGTGACAAAGACATGATCACATTCATCGGAGCGGGTCCCGGAGACCCCGAACTGCTCACACTGAAGGGCAAGAGGCTCATCGACGAGGCCGACGTCATCATCTACGCCGGATCGCTGGTGAACCCCGAGGTCCTGGCCGGCCACAAGGACGGTGCCAAGATCTACAACAGCGCCCTCATGGACCTCGACGAGGTCATCGACGTAATGGAGAAGGCCGAGAAGGAGGGGAAGAAGTGCGTCCGCGTCCACACCGGCGACCCCGCCATCTACGGAGCACACAGGGAGCAGATGGACAGGCTGGACAAGCTCGGGATCGAGTACGAGGTCGTGCCCGGCGTGTCGTCTTTCCTGGGAACCGCGGCCGTCCTGAACAGGGAGTACACCATGCCCGGCAAGAGCCAGACCGTCATCCTCACCAGGATGGAGGGCAGGACCCCCATGCCGCCCGGCGAGAAGCTCCCCGACCTGGCCAGGCACCACGCCTCGATGGTCATCTTCCTCTCGATAGGGTTCATGGACGAGATGGTCAAGCAGCTGGAGGAGGGCGGCTACGAGCCCACCACCCCCGTGGCCGTCGTGTACAAGGCCACGTGGCCCGACCAGAAGATCGTCACAGGGACCCTGGCCGACATCGCCCAGAAGGTCAAGGACGCAGGGATCAAGAAGACCGCGCTCACCGTCATCGGTGACTTCCTCGGCGACGAGTACGAGCTCTCGAAGCTCTACGACAAGCACTTCACCACCGAGTTCCGCAAGGGGAAGGAGTGATCCGCATGGCGAAGGGAAGACTCCATGTCGTCGGGTTCGGACCCGGCGGGCACGAGCACATGACGTTCAAGGCCGCCCAGGTCATACAGGACGCCGACGTCGTCACCGGATACACCACCTACATCAACATGCTGAAGCCCATATTCCCGGACAAGGAGTACAAGGCCACAGGCATGATGAAGGAGGTGGAGAGGTGCAGGATGGCCATCGAGGACGCCATGTCCGGCAAGGATGTGGCCATCGTCTCCAGCGGGGACTCGGGCATCTACGGCATGGCCGGGATCATCTACCAGCTGGCCGACGAGATGAAGGCGGACATCGACATAGACACCGTGCCCGGAATGACCGCGGCGTCAACCGCCGCATCCGTCCTGGGCGCTCCGCTCATGCACGACATCACCATCATCAGCCTCTCGGACCTGATGACGCCCATCGACCTCATCATGAAGAGGGTCGAGTGCGCCGGAGAGGGCGACTTCGTGGTGTGCCTCTACAACCCCAAGAGCAAGACGAGGACCGAGTACCTCAACGACGCAAGAAACATCCTTCTCAAACACCGCTCCCCCGAGACCCCGGTCGGAATCGTCAGGAACGCCGGCAGGGAGGACGAGAGCAAGCAGGTCACCACATTAGGGGACCTGGACAAGGCGGATGTGGACATGTTCTCCATCGTGATAATCGGGAACTCACAGACGTACGTGTCGAACGGCAGGATGATCACACCCAGAGGATACAGAATCGGAAGTGATTGAGATGACATTGGAATTCGTGAAACCCGAGGACATAGAGAAGCGCAGCATGCAGATCATAACCTCGGAGCTGAACGGCAGGACATGGCCCGAGCCGCAGTTCTCCATCGTCAAGAGGTGCATCCACACCTCCGCGGACTTCGACTACGCGGACAACCTGACATTCTCCGACGACGCCGCGAACATCGGTGTCCAGGCTATCAGGAACGGCGCCGACATCGTGACGGACACCAAGATGGCCGCCGCGGGCATCAACAAGAAGAAGCTCGCCGCCTACGGGGGCAAGGTGCACTGCTTCATCAGCGACGACGACGTCGTGGCCGAGGCGAAGGAGCGCGGATGCACCCGCGCCACCGTGTGCATGGAGCGCGGTGCGGAGATCGCCAAGGAGAAGCCGGTGATCTTCGCCATCGGCAACGCGCCCACTGCCCTGGTGAGGCTCTGCGAGCTCATAGACTCCGGAGAGGTCGAACCGGCCCTGGTCATAGGGGCCCCCGTCGGATTCGTCAACGTCGTGGAGTCCAAGGAGATGGTCATGGAGCGCGACGTACCCTTCATCGTGCCCAGGGGCAGGAAGGGAGGCTCCAACATCGCGGCGACCATCTGCAACTCCATGATCTACTTCAAGGGATGAAACACTATTACCCGCCGAAAGGCGGGAAATTCTATCCACCAATTCATTGGACGTCCGCTGGTCATAAATACAGTATATTGGTCTGGAGCTATACCGGGGTAAGGTACTTTAAATAAGTTTTTTCGACACCAAATGGCAGTTTCTCACTGGAATCTGCTCTGACTACTGAAACGGATCTCTGAGATTCCAGGCGTTTTTCTACAGATTCGGATGGAAATCCTCTGGAATTGCGTGTTATGGTAATTTCAAGTTGGATGGGTCATCCCAATCAATATATACCGTTAGTTGGTTACATCATCCAATTCCTATTGGTAGCGGAAATGACCGCGGCTCGTTCGGGCATCGTGAGATGTCCGGGCATTCGAAGGTGAATCTATGCACATAATGGAAGGATACCTAGATCCCATCTGGTGCGCCGTCTGGTTCATTCTCGCAATCCCCTTCATCGTGTTCGGTGCGAGGGCGATAGTGAAGCTGATGCGCGAGCACCCCGAGCAGAAGATGACAGTGGCACTCGCAGGTGCGTTCATTTTCCTGCTCTCGTCTCTCAAACTGCCGTCCGCCACCGGTTCGAGTTCCCATCCCACGGGAACAGGCCTCTCCGCCGTCCTGTACGGTGTGAGCGCCACATCGTTCCTCGCGCTGATCGTCCTGATTTTCCAGGCGATACTGCTCGCCCACGGCGGACTGACCACCCTCGGGGCCAACGTGTTCTCGATGGGTATCTTCGGACCGTTCTGCGGCGTCCTCATCTGGAATGTCATGAGGAAGGCGGGGGCCAGCGTCCCCGTCAGCATGCTCGGCGCCGCCATCATCGCGGACCTGCTGACCTATGTCTGCACCGCCGTCCAGATGTCCCTGAACTGGGGAGGGTTCTCCGAGTTCATGACTACCTTCGCGGTCACGCAGATCCCCCTCTCCATCATCGAGGGAATCCTGTTCTACATGTTCGCCACGTACCTGATCAACAACAAGCCCGAGGTCTTCGAGACCGCCGGCGGAATCATGTTCCCCAGGAAGGAGGCCGTCGCCATCAATGAGTCGGCACCCAAGAGGTCCAGGGCCGTCTACGTCGTCGGATTCGCGGCCATCGCCATCGCGGTCATCGCCATCCTCGCCTACGGACACGCCAACGGATTCGGCTTCGGAGGAGCCGATGACGCCGCCGGCGGAATCGTCGGCGAGGACTACGAGCCCTGGTGGTCCGGAATCTGGGGAAGCTACGAGCTGCCCGGAGAGACCGAGAGCATGCTCTTCGCCCTGCAGGCCGCCATCGGAGCCATAATCATCGGCTTCTTCATCGGCAGGTACACCAAGAACAAGAGCGAGAGGGAGCAGGGAGAGGTCGGAGGAAACGGCGGATCCAAGAAGGTCCAGCCCAAGGCCGAGGCCTCCACCGAGCCCGCTGTCGCCCAGGGTGAGAAGTACTACTACAGGTGAAACCTATGGCCATGGGGCTCTCAAGCGGATCGGGCGCGTCCGAGCACATTCAGATGGACGCGCTGGCGTACAGCTCGAGGATGCTGAACTGGGCTCCGCTCGGAAAGCTCCTGCTGGTCATCGTCGTCCTCATCGCCAACGTGATGACGGACTCGGTCGTCACCGCATTCGCGGTGCTGGCCATCGGCCTCGTCCTGATGGCGTACTCCACGAACATGAGGATCCCCTTCATGCTCGCGGTCGCCATCGGCGAGGCCATTCTGATACTGATTGTCGCCTGCGGCATCATATCGATCAACGGGGACCCGTCGGAGCCGTGCATCTGGCGCGCGGACTTCCTGTGGCTCGACCTCTACATGACCGCGGACAGTTTCAACCAGGCCTGGCTCGTCATGATCAGGGCCGTGGCGGGAATCACGGTGATGATGGCCTTCGCCACATCCACGCCCATCCCGCACCTGGCCCAGGCGCTCAGGCAGATCAGGATCCCCGACGAGATCTGCGAGATTGTCGTGCTCATCTACCGCTACGCGTTCCTCCTCCTGGAGAGGATGGACACCATGTGGAGCGCGGCCAACAGCAGGCTCGGGTTCACGGGGTTCAAGCGCTCGATGAGGACCATAGCCTCAATCGCCGTCGGGATATTCACGTCCTCGATGAACCTGGCAGACAAGGCCCAGGTCTCCCTGGACTGCAGAGGCTACAGGGGATACTTCCCGATATGGAACCGTCCTCGGAAGGCCGGAGTCGGATGGGTCGCGGCCGCGGCCGCCGTCTTCGTCCTGCTGTTCGTCCTGGGGACGTACACCGAGGGCGTCATCGACTTCGCCGGACTGGCTTTCGGGGTGTGAGCATGGATTTCAAGTACATTCTCGAGGCAAGGGACGTCACGTACGTCTACGGCAGGAAGGACGGTGGCAACGCGTCGCTCAAGAACGTGTCCATCGGCATACGCGAGGGCGTGAAGACAGTGATCCTGGGAGCCAACGGTGCCGGGAAGTCCACGCTCTTCTACCACTTCAACGGGGTGTTCAAGCCCACGGCGGGCGAGTTGTTCTACAGGGGCATCCCCATGAGCTATCAGAAGGAGCATCTCTACCAGCTCAGGGAGGACGTGGCCGTGGTGGTGCAGAACCCCGACGAGCAGATCTTCTCCTCCACCGTGGAGGAGGACGTGGCTTTCGGGCCGATGAACCTGAACCTGCATCCCGACATCGTGGAGGGCAGGATCAGGGACAGCCTGTTCAAGGTCGGGATGGAGGACTACAGGTACCGCCCGACCACCCAGCTGTCGTACGGGCAGAAGAAGAGGGTCGCCATCGCGGGGGCCCTTGCGATGGAGCCCAAGGTGCTGATCCTGGACGAGCCCACCGCCGGTCTGGACCCGCAGATGTCCCAGGAGGTCATGGAGCTTGTGGACCAGATGTGCCTTGCAGGCACAACCGTGATAATATCGACCCACGACGTCGACCTGGCCTACGCCTGGGCGGAGGAGATCCACGTCATGAGGCACGGGCACCTCGTGTACTCGGGGGTCCCGGAGGACTTCTTCAACGACAGGGACTCCGTGGCGCTGGCGGGGCTCACGCTCCCGCACACGTTCTCGGTCAACCGCTCCCTGGAGGGCATCCGCGGGCTGCCCGAGGCGCCCTATCCGAAGACCAACAGCCAGCTGCTGGCCAAGCTCTCCCCGCCGGAAGCGGTTTTCGGAACCCTCTGCATCAGGGCGCTTCCGGAATCGGAGGACGTGGACCGCGAGGACGAGGGGCTCCGCGTCGGGATCTACGGATTCAGGACCAGGAGGGCCTTCAAGGACAGGGGCCTCAGGGCGGACATATACTTCAACGCCGTGGAGGGCTGCTGTCTGAGCGCCATGCAGGGAAGGGACACCGTTCTCTACTGCGACCCGGAGCTGGTCGACGTGGTCAGGCGCAGGGTGGCGGACCTCTCCAGGTTCGGACGTGCGCCGGAGGTGGTCCCATGACTTCCGGGAACATCATAGAGACCGTGGACCTTAGGTACCGCTACGCGGGCAACGACCGCGACTCCCTGAGCGAGGTCAGCGTCAGGATCAGGAAGGGCGTGAAGACCGTGATCCTCGGAGCCAACGGCGCCGGGAAGTCCACGCTCTTCTACCATTTCAACGGGGTGTTCGAGCCGGCCGGAGGGAGGATACTCTTCGACGGCGAGCCGTTCTCCTACAGGAGGAGGGCGCTCAGGACCCTAAGGTCCAGGGTGAGCGTCGTCCTCCAGAACCCCGACGATCAGATCTTCGGACAGACGGTGGAGGAGGATGTGGCCTACGGCCCGTCCAACCTCGGGCTGCCCGCATCGGAGGTGTCCGCGAGGGTGGACAGGGCGTTGCGCCTCGTCGGTCTGGACGACCTCAGGGACAGGAACACCATGAAGCTGTCCTACGGGCAGAGGAAGAGGCTCGCCCTGGCTGGCGCCCTGGCCATGGACCCGGAGGTGCTGGTGATGGACGAGCCCACGGCGGGTCTCGACCCGCAGATGGCCCTGGAGCTCATGGAGCTCGCCGAGCAGCTGCACCACTCGGGTACCACGGTGGTGATATCCACGCACGACGTCGACCTGGCATACGCCTGGGCAGACGAGATCCATGTCCTGAGGAGAGGACATCTCATCTATTCGGGCCCGTCCGAGGACTTCTACTCCGATCCCGTGCAGGTCTACATGACCGGGGTCGTGCAGCCGTCCATGTTCCTGATCAACAAGAGCCTGTGCGACATGCGCGGGGTGGAGGAGGCGCCGTATCCGAGGACGGAGACGCAGCTGGTGTCCAAGATGGCCTCCGGGCCCAAGGGGAGGTTCGTCATAATCCCCGTGTCCGACCGTCTGACTCCGCCGATGGTCGACCATGCCGTCGAGATGCTCGGTGGGACGGAGATCCGTCTCGGGCTCTACGGATACGGGGTGCGCGCGCTCCTGCCGGAGAGCGGGGTGCCCGTAGACTACGTTTTCGACGGGTTCGAGTCGTGCATGTCCGAATGCCTGATGGGCAGGGACGTCATCCTGCTGTGCGACGAGGACTGCGTGGACCTCATAGAGGCGAAGATCGCAAGGCTGGAGGACTTCGGGACGAAGGTCCAGAAGATGGTGCAGGTACGCGGGTGAATCGTTCCTGCGGCCTTGTGTCCGGATGAAAGCCGTCTATTCATCTGTTAATGTACGTGCACGGTATCCCATTTAAATCTAGAACGTCAGAATTCTGCGTTCATGACGTCGGAAGGGCAGAATCTGAAATATGATTCACAGGAGTCTTTCATCATCCTCGACGAGATTGATACCACAGGAGGCCCTCCACCAGATGGTCGTCTTGATGTTGCCGAAAACACATTCGACAGGATGTTGAATGAAATCCGTGACAGATATGGTGTGATAGTCAGCAATATCTCAGTGTCAATGGCTTTTTCTGCTGCCATCATGACAATGTCAGCGGCCATTCTGATCTTTGTTCTGAGTGAATGGTCGTTGTTCAAACTTGTTCCGGTCATGATATTCGCCACATCTAGTATTGTCTTGGGTATTGTTGTAGAACACAAAGCATCATTGATAGATTTGGGAGTGCAAGCCCTAGATTTTGTGAATGCATATAACCATCACAATTATGAACTCGCAAACTATTTGCTGTTTAACAGCAAGAATCTGGTGGTGGATGAACTCGAAAGCATCAGGTACAGGGTATATCTGATACTCAGAATACAGGTGATGTTTTTCGTGATGAGTCTGTTGATTGTCTTGGTGATGGAGGTGAGTTGATTATGGGCGATGGAAAGCGGAAGTTCCGTAGAGGAATGGGAAATCAGACGCGCTCCAGCCGGTTCGTGATCCTCGATTACAGGTCTCCAGAGGGATCGCAGTCAATCGACAACACCGAGGAGTTCGAGAGGGTTCAGAGGTGTGTAGACGAGGGGAAGGATCCGTACGAAGGCAGACACAGCTACTACGGATTCGGTATGAGACGCAAGCACCTGTCGGAACCGACGGCCATCCTGAAGCGTCCCCGTGACAGAGATAGGAGGTACTCCACCCGTCGCAGAGGGTCCGAGACCATCTCAGCGGAACCGTACGAACGTTCGAGGGAAGATTCCGGGAGATGAGGTCACTGCTCCGGAGGTCTCATCTCGGTTCCGTCAGGATATCTGATGAACCTTCCGGTTCCCACGGGCTGGGCGCGGTCGATTACGCCCCACGGCCACTCGTCGTACTCGTTGAGCCTGATCTCATCGAGTCCGGCACGGACCTCCTTCAGAGTCGGAAGATAGACCGGTCCGAACGACGCCATCTTCTGACCTATCGGGCGGCCCTCCAGAAGCCAGAACACGGACGGCTCTCCGCCGTTCTCGATGGAAACCTCTCTGTTCTCGAGGATCTTCAATCTGTTCTCGGCCTCGACGGGGACGCCCATGACGGTCGCATCCTTCCCCGACACGAAGTACAGGTTCCTGGAGGCGCCTTCGACGGCCGGGTCGATCTCCAGCTTCGATCCCGGCTCCATGGCGAACCTGACGATCCTCACGCCGTTGTCCCCATGAGACCATGACAGCCCGCTCGGCGACGTCGCGGACTCACCGCCGAAGCTCCCGCAGATGACCTTGGCCGTCCATCCGTCTCCGGAGGCGGTTTTCACATCCTGCGCCCAGACCGTGTTGACGGAGTTCTCACCGTTCTTCATCTCGTTCGGCAGGTTCAGCATGATCTGCGTGATGTCGTTGGGGTTCCTGTTCTCCTGGTCGGCGAGGGGGTACATCTCGCAGTGGCTGTACCTGGACGAGGCGCAAACCCACTGCACGTCCCCGAATCCGAACCTCCCCTCGATCCCCATGTTGTCGAAGTGGTCCACGTAGCCGATCTCGGCAAGCGTGATCGTCTCGTACCCCCAGTGCGCGTGCATGGGGAACCCCGGGACGACCTTCCCGTGGTACATCCTGTACCCGAGCCTCTTCTCGTAGTCCCTGCCCAGGTTCCTCCCGCCGATCTCCTGCAGAGGCGGTGCCTGCTGCCTGTTGCCTGCGGGGTAGTCGTCCTCGTGGTGCGAGGCGAAGATGAACGGGTCCTCGGTGTCCCAGTGCATTCCGATCCTGGTGACCTTGACCGGTCCTGTGGGTTTCCTGGAGAATAGGGCCATGAGGAACGGAACAAGCGTCTTTCTGTTAAACCCATCGGAAGGAACCGCGGTGGGTCAGCGGACGATGTATCCGGGGTTGTGGACCCGAGGATTTGATGACGGATTCAAAGGTCCACGTTCAAACCCGGCAGCGTTCCGTCGTCTGCCGACCCATATCCGTGTTGTTCAGGAGGTGGTATTTGAAGGAATGCCCGATAATCAACTCAACACGGGGGCAGGTCAAGAAAACGATGGGGTTCTGGTAACTACAACCCCATCGGCAGTTTTAAGGGAGTTGCGCCCGTTCCCGAAGCCCATGCCAGAGGGGACCCGTCTCAACAAGTACATCAGCGAGGCCGGAGTGGCGTCTCGCCGCGCGGCCGACAGGCTGGTGGAGGAGGGCAGGGTTACCATAAACGGCAGGGTCGCGGTCCTGGGGGACAGGGTCTCCGACGGGGACGTCGTGGCCGTGGACGGGAAACCGGTGGGTGCGAAGAGGAGGGATGTCATCCTGGCGTTCAACAAGCCCCGGGGCCTCACCTGCACGTCGAACCCCGACGACCCGGACAACATAATCGATTTCATCGGATATCCCGAGCGCATATACTCCGTCGGCCGTCTGGACAAGGACTCGGAGGGTCTGCTCATAATGACCAACAACGGCGAGCTGGCCAACAGGATCATGAGGTCCAGGGCGGAGCACGAGAAGGAGTACATCGTCAAGGTCGACAGGAAGGTCACCGACGATTTCGTGAGGGGGATGTCCAACGGAGTGCCCATCCTGGACAGGGTCACCAAGAAGTGCCTCGTTGAGAGGACCGGCGACAAGGAGTTCAGGATCGTCCTGAGGCAGGGCCTCAACCGCCAGATCAGGAGGATGTGCGGGCACTTCGGCTACACGGTCCTCGAGCTGAAGAGGGTGAGGGTCATGAACGTCGAACTCGGCGACCTGCCGACAGGCGAGTACAGGGACCTCACAGACGGCGAGAGGGACGAACTATTCAGGGAGCTGGGTCTTTGACGGAATACAGGATGCTGAGGGCCTCCGACATACCGGAGGCGGTTGAGATCTCCAAGCGCCAGCTTGGTGTGGACTATCTGGACGACGGCGACTTCGAGGACGCGATGTCCGATCCCGGGCAGTTCTGCGTGGTCGCGGAGGAGGGCGGCAGGGTAGCCGGCTTCTCCATATGCCAGGTGTTCGGGCCCGAGCTGGAGGGGGTGAAGCTCATGCTCCCCGACTGCCCCGAGAGGGACCTGGTGATGTCCGCCCCGCTGACCGGTCTCCTGGACTCCGTCGCGGTGTCGGCCGACTTCAAGGGTAAGGGCATCGGGACCGAGCTCGGCCGCAGATGCATCGAGGAGATGAGGGCGCGCGGCTGCGGCATAGTCTGCGCCATGGCGTGGAAGAACATCCACGGCGTCACCAACATAGCCAAGGTGCTGGAGAGGCTGGGTCTGAGGGAGACCGTGGCGATCCAGGGCTACTGGAACCTGATGGTGGACTCGCCGGAGGGGCACGACTGTCCCATATGCGGGGCCCCCTGCAGGTGCTGGGGAGTCTTCTGGTACCGCACCATCTCGGACTGACGTCGTAGCTGATGTAACGCGATCCCTTCCGGGTCTTGGATAATGCCCGTCGTTCGGCAGAGCATGTAGGCCTAATGACGGTCTCATTATCCAATTTTGGAAATCACCCGCATTTCCCAATGTGCCAGACGATCGTAATTCCTCCCCAGGGGAAACGGTCGTGCGCAGAGGCGATCGGCGGAGGACGTCCTCATCTCAACAATGATTCCAGCCAGCAGGCTATGTCCGAGTACACCTGCTGACGGTCCGCTTCGTTGAGGATCTCGTGCCTCATTCCGGGGTAGAGAACGAGCTCTGGCTTCAGACCGTGCTTCTCGAGGACGGCCTTCGCCTTCCCGACACCCTTCCCGAAGTCGCCCACGGGGTCGTCAGCCCCCGAGACGAAGAGCACAGGGAGTTCCTTCGGGATGTTCCCGAAGCCCTCCTCCTTCTCGATCCTGCGGATCATCGTGAACAGGTCGCGGTAGGCCGCGTCGGTGAACTGGAATCCGCAGTCGGGGTCAGCGTCGTAGGCCCTCAGCGACTCGGGGTTCGCGCAGAGCCACTTGTTGGGGAGGTCCGGCTCGGTGAAGTGCTTGTCGTAGTTCCCGAAGACCAGGTCGTTGAGCATCCCGCTCCTGTGATGCCTGCCCTTCACCATGCAGAGCATCTTGGCGATGGCGAGTGCCAGCGACACCTGGTATCCGGCCTGCTGCCCGGTCCCCATGATGACGGCCCCGTCGACGTCCTTCCCGTGGAGGGTGAGGAACCTGCGTGTGACGAACGACCCCATGC
The DNA here is from genome assembly GCA_949295765.1 of uncultured Methanomassiliicoccales archaeon. Taxonomy (GTDB): domain Archaea; phylum Thermoplasmatota; class Thermoplasmata; order Methanomassiliicoccales; family Methanomethylophilaceae; genus Methanoprimaticola. The sequence goes on from CASFMM010000005.1 coordinate 22,476, forward strand.
TGTGCCCCATGACGAAGTGCGGGATCCCGGGAAGGTCCTCCGCCATCCTCGCGTTGACCCGCGCCATGTCCGCCACCAGCATGTCGTCCCCGTGCTCCTCGGCGATGAACCCCTTCTCCTCGGAGGTGCCACCGTGGCCCAGATGGTCGTGGCCGTAGACCGCGAACCCCCTTCCGTTGAGGAACTCGGCGAAGTCGGAGTACCTCAGGATGTGCTCGGTCATTCCGTGGACGATCTGCAGCGCCGCCACGGGCTCGCCCTCGGGCATCCACCTGTAGCAGTTCAGCTCCTCGTCCCCGCGGGAGGAGGCGATGGTGAAGTTCTCTCTGCTCATGGCATCGGTGACACGCGTCCACATCTATTTCGGTGTCGCTCGGTCCTTCTCTTATTTTGAGAGAATGGAAACAGGCGTGTTATTTTTCCGAGTAAAAGTATTAATGTGAAACCCCCAATCATCGTCCATGCGCAGAATCGCGGTCTACGGGAAGGGCGGTATAGGGAAGTCTACAACCGTCGGGAACGTCTCCGCCGCCCTGGCGGGCCGCGGACTGAAGGTTATACAGATAGGATGCGACCCGAAGGCCGACTCCACAAGGATGGTTGCCGGACGCAGGATCCCCACCGTCCTCGAGACGATGAGGGACAACCCCGATCCGGAGCTCGAGGACATCGTCTTCGAGGGCAGGGGCGGGGTGCTCTGCGTCGAGTGCGGAGGCCCCAGGCCCGGCGTGGGCTGCGCTGGTCGCGGCATCATCGCGGCGTTCGAGCAGCTGGAGGACCTGGACATGATCGGTGTCTGCAAACCGGACGTGATCCTCTACGACGTCCTGGGAGACGTGGTCTGCGGAGGGTTCGCGATGCCCATCAGGAACGGCTACGCCAGGGACGTCTTCGTGGTCACCTCCGGCGAGATGATGGCCCTGTACGCGGCCAGCAACATCGCCTACGCCGTCAACGACCTGACCCACGACGGCTACGCCAGGCTGGGGGGCCTCATACAGAACTCCCGCGGGGTGAAGGACGAGGACGAGCTCGTCGACAGGGCCGCCGGGGAGATGGGGACCACCGTGATCCACAGGCTGCCCAGGGACCCCGCCGTGCAGAGGTGCGAGGACATGGGCATGACGGTCGTGCAGGGCGAGCCGGAATCGCAGATGGCCGCATCCTACAGGGAGCTGGCGGATAAGCTGCTGGCCGCGTCCGAGGACAGCTCGGGCGGAATGAGGTTCGAGGGTGAATGAGATGACGAAGACTGGAATCATGATAGCCGGCCACGGTTCGACGATGGCCTACAACAAAGGCGTGCTGGAGATGCAGGCCGACCTGCTGAGATCGAAAGGGTTCGACGACGTTTACGTCGGGTTCAACGAGTTCTCCATACCGTCCATCAGGGAGACCGCCGAGGAGATGGTGGGGGACGGGTTCGACGAGATCATCGTCCTGCCGTTCTTCGTCGCCTCCGGTCTGCACGTCACCAGGGACATCCCCATGAAGCACTTCGGGCTCCCCAGGAACTGCACCGACGGCATGGCCGACATCGACGGCAAGCAGGTTCACGTCATCATGGAGCAGCCCTTCGGGGAGGACCCCAACCTCACGGACATCCTCGCCGAGAGGATCGAGGAGCTCAGGACACCCGGGAAGGACACCAGGGTCATCGTGATGGGTCACGGCTCCAGGCTGGACTTCAACTCCAGCGTCGTGCAGCTCAACGCCAAGCGCCTCGAGGAGAGGGGGTACGGCAAGGTCTACGTGGGCTACAACGAGTTCAACGAGCCCAAGATCGAGGACGTCATCCCCGTCATGATCGACGAGGGGGCGGAGGAGATCATCGCCCTGCCCCTGTTCATCTCGCTGGGCAAGCACTTGACTATGGACGTGCCCGGGAAGCTCGGTATCGAGGACTTCTCCGACGGAGGCATCGTCAGGAGGAACGGCCGCGAGGTCGAGATGAAGTACGCCGTCCCCGTGGGCGCGGACCCCAGGCTGTGCGACGTGCTGGTCGAGAAGCTCAGGAAGTACCAGTGATACCATGCGCGTACTCGTTCTCGACATGGTGCACGGAGGCGACCTCCTGGCCAGGAGGCACCAGGCTGAGGGGGACGACGTCACATGCGTCGACGTCTACGGGATCTGCCCCCAGTCGAAGAAGGACGAGCTGGCGGCCTACGACATCAGGGTCGCGGACACCACGCCCGCCGGGAGGTACGACATGACGGTCATGCCTAAGCACTGCCCCCGGAAGTTCATCGGGGAGGCGGAGCCCGGGGAGATCGTCACGTTCAGCCAGGACGTGAAGGGGTTCATCGACGACACCAGGTTCAGGATCGAGGTCACCGGCGTGAAGGGGAAGACCAGCGCCTGCTACCTCATCTCCAAGATGCTCTTTGACTCCGGAAGGACGGTGCTGCTGCACTCGTCCAGGGGCGAGGGCCCATGGACCGCCGAAGGCCATCACATCGAGAGGAAGGTCAGCATCGCGCCGCCCTACCTCATGACCCTCGCCGCCGGGAACTACGACGTCGTCGTGTGCGAGGTCTCCCTCGGAGGGTCCGGGAAGGCCGACATCGCCTGCATCACCAACCTGGTGGAGGACTACGGCATCGCCAAGAACACGTTCAGGGCCTCCGAGGCCAAGAGGGACGTCTTCACCGACCGCGGGACGAACATCGTCCTCGACTCAGAGAGGGAGTTCTGGTCGCAGTACTGCGACGGTCTGATAGGATACGGGGGCAGGGTCAGGGTGCTGTCCAAGCCCGCGCTGGGCGAGGGTCTGAGGGTCTCCGTCGACTACGACGGCGTCTCGGAGATCGTTCTGGACGGGTCGTACATCGCCACGGAGTACATCGGGGCCATGGACCTGGCCCTGGAGGTCTGCCATCGGATGGGCGTCCCCAGGGAGTTCGTCCTCGGGTCGCTGGAGTCGTTCAGGGGCGTGCCCGGCAGGGGGGAGATCATCGAGGAGGACGGGAGGAAAGTCGTCCGCGAGAGGAACCCCGGCATTTCGCACATCTCCATCGGAAGGACTCTGGAGTGCCTGGAGGAGATGGGCGCCCTCGACGGCGCAATGGTCCTCCTAGACCCAGTCAGCAGGAAGGTCTGCGACAAGCTGGACAGGGACCAGATCGAGAAGGTGGTCGCGGACCACGGCGTGCCCCTGGTGATCACGAGGGGCGACGGCGAGAGGCCGGAGATCCCGTCGGATGTGAGGCTGCTCATCGAGTTCGTCAAGGAGGGCTACCAGTGAGGAACGTCATCCATCCCCGTCCGAACCCCATCGTCGCCGCCATGTACACGCTGCGCGACATGGACATCGACGTCATCGTGGAGCACGGGCCGTCGGGCTGCTGCTTCATGGCCTCAAGGCCCCTCGAGGACGCCAACGTGAGGGTCGTCACCTCCGGCATGAGGGACAACGACCTCGTATTCGGAGGGGAGGAGCCCCTCATCAACACGCTCAAGCAGGTGGAGGAGAAGTTCCACCCGAAGACCGTGGCCGTCGTCGGGACGTGCGCCAGCATGATCATCGGCGAGGACATGGCCAAATCGATCAAGCGCGCGGGCATAGACGCCAACGTGTTCCCCGTCGACTGCCACGGGTGCATGGGGGACAACACCCGCGGCGCGATCAAAGCGCTGGAGGCTGCCAGGGACGCGGGGGTCATCGACAGGGAGGAGTGCGATCGCCAGATATCCCTGATGAAGGCCGCCACCAGGCTGGAGAAGAACGTCGGGATGGCCTCCAAGGACTACATCAAGCCCGCGGTGAGCCCCACCAAGATGCACGTCTGCAGGAGGATCATCGAAGTTCTCTCGAACGGGGGCAGGGTCGCCGTCGTCATGGACGCCAAGAAGGAGCTCGCCTACCGCTTCGCCGACATGTTCGAGGCGGTGGACCGCGCCAGGAGGAAGCTGGGCGGTGAGACGCTGTTCGTGGCCAACATGGAGCCCGACAAGGGACTCCCCAGGATCAGGAACTACTGCGCCGAGATCACCGCCGACCTCGAGTCGAAGGGAGTGAGGGTCGACAGGGTCGTCGGAGGACTTGACGAGTACGCCATCGTCGGGGACCGCATGAAGGAGGCCGTCGACGCCTTCTCGCCCGACCTGACGATCATTCTGGGGATCTGCCACGCGTACCCCGGCATGGGCGCGGACGACATCCTCATTACAGACCAGCCCAGGCAGCTGGCCAACTACCTGAACCAGGGGTTCCAGTGGGCGGTCGGGGAGATCTCATCCCACACCATGGTCATGGGCGCCCACTCGATCGTCCCGCTGGAGACGGCGGACACACTGAGGGAGATGCTGGAATGAAGGGCGTGGTCCTGGCCGGGACCGGCAGCGGCGTCGGCAAGACGTCTATCACGACCGGCCTGATGTCCAGGCTGTCCAAGTCCATGTCCGTGCAGGCGTTCAAGGCCGGGCCGGACTTCATCGACCCGATGTACCACACCGCCGCCACTGGCAGGAGATCCAGGAACCTGGACTCCTTCCTGATGGACGACGGTACAATACGCAACCTGGTGGGGTTCGCCTCCAGGGATGCAGACATCTGCGTCGTCGAGGGAGTGAGGGGCCTGTACGAGGGCCTGAAGGGGGACGAGGACATAGGCTCCACGGCGTACCTCGCAAAGCTCCTCGGCTTCCCCGTGATTCTCATCATAGACGCCCGCTCCCTCACCAGGAGCGCCGCGGCCATTGTCAACGGCTTCAGGGCGTTCGACCCAGACGTGAACATCGCAGGCGTCATACTCAACAACGTCTCCGGCAGGCAGCACAGCGACAAGCTGCGCACCGCCATGGAGCGCTACTGCCCCGACGTGCAGCTGGTGGGGATGATCCCCAAGAACCCGGACAAGGCGTTGGAGCAGAGGTACCTCGGGCTCAAGACCCTCAGGAGCTTCGCCGAGAGGGAGATCACGCCGCTGCAGGAGCTCACGGAGCCCATCGACCTGGACAGGGTCCTGGACATAGCCGAGTCCTGCCCGTCCGAGCTTCCCACCTCTTCGCCGTACACCGAGAGGGACTGCGGCCTCAGGGCGGCCGTCCCCGTCGACGATTCCTACTGTTTCTACTACAGGGAGAACATCGAGTGCCTGGAGGCCTCCGGGTTCGACGTAACCACGTTCCGCCCGACGGACGGGGACCCGCTGCCGGACGCGGACCTGTACTATCTTGGAGGGGGCTACCCCGAGCTCCACGCGGAGCAGCTGTCCGCCAACACCGACTTCCTGGAGGGCCTCAGATCGGAGTCCCTGAACGGGAGGATGGTCATCGGCGAGTGCGGAGGGCTCATGAGCATGTGCAGATCCATCACCGACAAGGACGGGAACGTCCATCCGATGGCCGGTGTTTTCGACGCAGAGGCCAGGATGACCGGCGTCCGTCACGGGCCGACCTACGTCATCGCCGACGCCGAGCCGTCCAACCCGGCGTTCTCCGGCACTGTCCGCGGCCATGAGTACCATTATTCCGACGTCTTCCCCGCCGAAGGCGCGTCGTTCGGGTTCTCCGTCAGGAGGGGCCAGGGCATAAGGGACAGGATGGACGGGCTCGTACGGGACAACTCCATCGGGTCCTACATGCACCAGCACGCCCTCTCGGAGAGGGACTGGATCGGCAGGGCCGTGGACAGGATCAACTCCGGGAGCTGAGCAACCTTTAACGTCGTCGGCGACGGTCCCCGTCCCATGACATCCGTCATCTACGTCAACATGAACACCTGCGGCAGGACCGCCAGGGTCTCTGTGACCAGGAGGGACGACAGCGACCTGGACGTCTCGATAGAATCGGACTGCGAGAACGTCAGGCGCTACGCCGAACGTCTCACCAGGATGACGGAAATGGACGTGATCGACTTCGCTCACAGCGTCGTCAACAGGGAGGGCGTCCGCGACCCGCTGACCGCCACATGCCTAGTGCCGATGGGTGTCATCTACGCCGCATCGATGGAGCTGGGCATGATGTCAAAGAGGATGGGCGACTCCGTGCACGCGGACGAGATAGTCCTGGACAGGTGCCGCGAGTCGGACTGACGGCGCACCATTCTATATCACGCACGCGATTACGTGTTCAGATTCTCATGAACACGACGATCAAGGCAATCGCGCTCGCGGCGGTCATCGCACTGGTTGCGGTGACGCTCGTGTCCGAGGACTCCTCGGCGGTGGAGTTCACTGCAGGGGGCTTCGAGTACGAGTCCACCGGGAACAGCACAACCGATGTTACCGTGGTCGGATGGGAGGGTGATTCATCTGAGATCACGATATCCGACAAGGTCAACTACAACAACAAACAATACACAGTCGTTTCTATATCGGCCGAGGCGTTCAAGGACAAGACAAATCTCACCAAGGTCAACCTATCTAGCGCCACCCACTTGGAATCCATAGGGACAAGCGCATTTGCAGGTTCTGGACTGACGGCAATAAGTCTCCCGAGTTCCTTGAAGGTCATCAATGACAATGCCTTCGAGGGCACAGCCATAGTATCATTGGAGATGGGGGCCAAGGTCACGACTCTCGGAGACTCGGCATTCTCAGGATGCACATCGCTCACCGAGGTAACAGTGTCCCCCGCAGTAAGGAACCTCGGCAACTCCGTGTTCTCTGGATGCACATCTCTGAAGACCGTCACATGGGCACCGACGGGAACCAACAGCCATACTATCGGTGAGAGCACATTCAGCGGTTGCTCATCATTGGAATCGTTCGTAATTCCGGACAGGACGACGACCATCGGAGCCTCCGCCTTTTCCGGATGCACGGCAATGGCTACAGTCACCATTCCCGACACCGTCCGTACGATCGGTGCCGAAGCCTTCTCCGCATCCGGACTCAAGTCCGTGTCCCTTCCGGAGAGTGTCACATCCTTGGGCGACTCCGCGTTCTCCGATTGCAGATCGCTGACTGAGGTCA
>CASFMM010000006.1 GCA_949295765.1 uncultured Methanomassiliicoccales archaeon
GGTGTGGGTCCGAGGGCCTTGATGGTGTCCACGAACTCGACGATTGTTTTCTGGAACTTCTCTCCCTCAGACGCGGAGACCCACTCGAGCTTGAGCCTCTTGGGGTCGAATCCGTACTGCTCCAGGACCATCCTCAGGAGGGCGATCCTCCTCCTGGCCCTGTAGTTTCCACCGATGTAGTGGCAGTCTGCGGGGTGGCATCCGAGAACCATGACGCCGTCTGCGCCTTTGGCGAAGGCCCTGAGGACGAACTCGGGGTCCACACGGGCGGAGCACATGGTCCTGATGATACGGAAGTTGGTGGGCATCTGAAGCCTGGCAACTCCTGCTCCGTCTGCACCGGCGTAGGAACACCAGTTGCAGCAGAACGTAACGATTCTGGGTTCGAAATCTGCCATTTTGAATCACTCTCCTCCGACGGGGTAGTCGAGGCATGCGTCGATCTCGGCGATGATCTGCTTGTTCCTGAAGCCTCTCTGCTCCATGGCACCGGCAGGACAGGACGCGACACAGCATCCGCATCCCTTGCACAGACCGGGGTTGACGTTGCTCTTGAGTCCTCCGTTGGGCTGCTCCACCAGGGTGATGGCGTTGTAGTCGCAGCATCCGACGCAGACTCCGCATCCGTCACAGCGGTCGGGGTTGGCGACGGCGGTGATACCCTCGGAGATCAGCTTGTCCTTGGAGATGACGGTCAGCATCCTGGAGGCGGCTCCGGAGGCCTGGGCGATGCACTCGTCCATGAACTTGGGCCAGTGGGCTGTTCCGGCGACGTAGACTCCCTCGGTGGCGAAGTCGACGGGCCTCAGCTTCTGGTGGGCCTCGAAGTAGAATCCGTCCTTGGAGATGGGGACCTTGACCATCTTGGCGAGGTTCTCCTTGTTCTCTCTGTCGGGGGCGATTCCGGCGGCGAGGATGACTGTGTCCACGGGGACCTCGACCTCGGCTCCGAGCGTGGCGTCGTAGGCCTTGACGACGTTTCCGTCGTAGGCGGGCAGCTCGTCGTCGACGGGGTACCTCAGGAACTTGACTCCCAGCTGGCAGGCCCTGTAGTAGAGCTCCTCGCGGAAGGCGTAGGTCCTGATGTCCTTGTGGATGACGGTGACGTTGGCCATCGGGTTCTTCATCTTGATCTGGATGGCCTCGCGCAGGGAAGCTGCACAGCAGACACGGCTGCAGTAGGCGACGTCCTTGGACCTGGATCCGACGCACTGGATGAACGCGACGTCCTGTCCGTTGAAGGATCCGTCCTCGATCTTCTTCTCCGCGACGGTCTGGGTCATGACCTTGGGGTCCTTTCCGTTGTTGTACTCGGTGGGCTCGTAGGGGGTCGCACCGACAGCGAACAGGACGACACCGACGGGGTACTCTCCTCCGTCGGAGAGCTGGAGCTTGAAGTTACCGACGTATCCGGGGATGTCCTTGACGGTGACTCCCTTGTGGACGGTGATCAGCTTGTTGCTCTCGACTTTCTGGATGGTCTCGTTGAGGAAGTCCTGAACGGCGACTCCGTCCTCCTTGTGGCGGAAGTTGCGGGCGAATCCTCCGAGCTCGCTCTCCCTCTCGACGAGGTGAACGGGGTATCCCTGGGCGGCGATGTCCAGAGCGGCGGTCATTCCGGTGATTCCTCCACCGATGACGGCGGCGGCGTTGGTGACGGGGATCTCGGCACCGACCAGAGGCTCGAGCAGGCAGGCCTTGGCGATGGCCATCCTCAGCAGGTCCTTGGCCTTCTTGGTGGCGGCCTCGTGCTCGTGCATGTGGATCCAGGAGCACTGGTCACGGATGTTGGCCATGTTGCAGAGGTATTTGTTCAGTCCTCCGTTCCTGCAGGCCTCCCTGAAGAGAGGCTCGTGGGTCCTGGGTGTGCAGGACGCGACGACGACCCTGTTCAGGTCGTGCTCTTTGATGGCGTTGGCGATGGACTCGAGACAGTCCTGGGCGCAGGCGTACTGGGACTCCTGGGCGAGGACGACGTTGGGTAGAGTCTTGGCGTACTCGGCGACGGCGGGGACGTCGACCACGGATCCGATGTTGATTCCGCAGTGGCAGACCCAGACTCCGACGCGGGGCTCCTTGCCCTCGACATCCTTCTCGGGCGGGTAGATCTTGGGAGCGCAGGGCTCGAAGTTCTCGTCGACGATGTAGGCTCCGGCTTTGGCGGAAGCTCCGCAGGCCTCGGCGACGGATGTGGGGATGTCCTTGGGTGCGGCGAAGGCACCGGTGACGAAGACTCCCTTCCTGGTGGTCTCGAGCGGGTGGTAGACGGTGGTCTTGCAGAAGCCGTACTCGTTGAGCTCGATTCCGAGCATGTCGGCGAACTCCTGGGCTCCCTCGGGGGGCACGAGTCCGACGGACAGGACGACCATGTCGAACTCCTCGGAGACTCCGTTGTTCTCGTCGTCGGTGTAGCTGATGGTCAGCTTCTTGGTGACAGGGTCTTCCTCGACGTTTGCGACACGGGCTCCCCTGTGCATCTTGATTCCGTACTCGTTCTCACCGCGGTGGATGTAGGCCTCGAACTCCTTTCCGTAGGACCTGATGTCCATGAAGAAGATGTCCTCCTGGAGGTCTCCGTGCTCTTTGGTGATCATGGCCTGCTTGGTCGCGTACATGCAGCACACGGACGAGCAGTACTTCTTCCAGCCCTTCTTCTCGGACCTGGATCCGCAGCACTGGATGTAGGCGATCTTCTTGGGGTCCTCTCCGCTGGAGGGCACGACGATGTGTCCCCTGTGAGGTCCGGAAGCGCACATGATCCTCTCGTACTCGATGGCGGTGACGACGTTCTGGAACCTTCCGTAGCCGTACTCGCTGGCGTTGGCGGCGTTCCAGACGGCGAATCCGGGAGCGGCGATGATGGATCCGACCTCGAGGGTGATGAGCTCGTCCTTGTCATCGTAGTGGATGGCACCCTTTCCGCAGTTCTTGGCGCAGAGTCCGCACTTGCCCTTCTTGATCATGTTGCAGTAGTCCTTGTCGATGATGGCGACACGGGGGACGGCCTGCGCATGGGGGATGTAGATGGCCTTCCTGTTGGTGAGGCCGAACTCGTACTTGTCGGGAATGTTCTTGACGGGACACTTGGCGAGACAGTCGCCGCATCCTGTACACTCCTTGGGGTTGACGTACCTGGCCTTCTTGAGGACGGTGACCTTGAAGTCCCCGGCCTCTCCCTCGACCTTCTGGACCTCGTGGTAGGTCAGAACATCGATGTTGGGGTGTCCGGCACAGTCCGCCATTTTGGGCGAGAGAATGCATGCGGAACAGTCGTTCGTCGGGAATGTCTTGTCCAGACGGCACATCACTCCTCCGATGGTGGGGTCCTTCTCCACCAGGTAGACATGAATGCCCCTGTCTGCAAGATCCAACGAAGCCTGGATTCCTGCGATTCCTCCACCAATAACCAATGCAGATTTTGTCAAATCATTGCCTCCGTATACCAATTGGTGAATTGGAATAGTCCAAGAGATGGCGACTGGTATAATAATGGCTTCTAAGGAATCATTATATATCTACAAGACTTTTGATTTTGAGTTTCCGATGTTCGGATTTTTATTGGCACCTAAAATCTTTAGTTGAAACTAAAATCACAATAGCCAGACGTCTGGAAAACAATCGTTTTTTGTATTATCCTTTGACATAATGCGACATCTGATTTTGTAGCAGTTTCGGATATCCTTCGTAATGTTACGAAGTATTTTTTGAGGAAATCCATAGATGCGAACGGTTTTATATCGGATACGAGCGGAAACGATGATTTCGGAATGCTGGCTCATCCCGGTTGGTTGGATGCTCGTTCATCCATCGCGGAATCCGTAGAAACGCCGACGTTTTCCGGATAAAGTTCCGTTTATCCTGGCTGAAGGCGTGCCCGTCCGAACGAATACCCGAAAACTATCGGACTGGCCTGTTTTTAGGAATTCTTAAGAATTCTGCCGCCACCTTCGGGAAACGGTTAAATCCGTTGCCCCTCTCGCACCGGGCATGGTCGTCAAGTCGGAACGCGGCAGGAGGCGCTACGTCTTCTTCGAGGTGCCCCAGCCCGTGCGCCGCGACGACGTCTCGCAGGCGTTGGAGGGGATCGGGAGCGTGAAGGTCATCACATGCTCCGACGGGAGGGCCGTCGTGAGATGCTCCCCGGACGACCGTGAAGCGGTGACGCGGAGGATGTCCGAAGGCTTCGACGGATGCAGGTCGGTCAGGACGTCTGGCACCCTGCGCGGACTGAGGGACAGGTACCCCTCGCTGAAGGTGCCGCAGAAGCGTCGCAGATGAACCGCGGCCGCACCGAAACACAGGGGCTAAACTACTATATACCGCCCCCTTTATTCAGTCGCGGTAAGTATAAGGAGCAGGCATTATGCAACCCGGACAGATGGCTTATGACAGGGGCAGCACAGTTTTCTCCCCTGACGGAAGATTGTTCCAAGTTGAGTACGCCCGCGAGGCCGTGAAGAAAGGCTCCACGACCATCGGGCTGAAGTACAAGGACGGGGTGGCCCTTATCGTGGACAGGAGGTCCTCCAGCAAGCTGCTGGAGCCCAAGTCCACGGAGAAGATCCACGAGATCGACGACTACATCGGATGCGCTACATCCGGTCTCGTCGCCGACGCCAGGATCCTGGTCGACGAGGCCAGGAAGAACGCGCAGGTCCACAGGGTCAACTACGGGGAGAACATCTCCGTGGAGATGCTTGTAAAGAAGGTCTGCGACTACAAGCAGAACTTCACCCAGTACGGCGGCGTCCGCCCGTTCGGAACCGCCCTGCTCGTCGCGGGTACCGACGACCTCGGAGCCCACCTCTTCGAGACCGACCCCTCTGGTGCACTGGTCGCTTACAAGGCTACCGGCATCGGCAGCGGCCGCCCGGCCGTCATGGAGGTCTTCGAGAAGGAGTTCCAGGACGACATGTCCTTCGAGAACGCCATGGCCCTCGGACTGAAGGCCATGGAGGCCGCCATCGAGGACAAGCCCAAGGCCGAGGCGATCGAGATCGGTGTCGCCGAGATCGGCAGGAAGTTCAGGAGACTCTCCGAGGAGGAGATCTCCGCCCTCATCGACAAGATGTGAGGCGAGGGCGATGGTTGATCTCGACGACGCGATAGTTGCGAAACTTGAGAGCCACGGCGAGACCTTCGAGATTCTCCTGGATCCCAAGGTCGTCGACCTGATCAAGCAGGGCAAGAAGTTCGACATCATCGACTACATGGCCGTGGAGGACGTCTTCAAGAACGCCAGCAAAGGAACGAGGCCCCCCGAGGACAAGATCAAGGAGGCCTTCGGCACGGAGGACATCGCGGAGATCGCGACGAAGATCGTCGAGAAGGGCGAGATACAGATCACCGCCGAGCAGCGCAAGGAGATGCTCGAGGCGAAGAAGAACCAGGTGATCGCGTACATCGCCGCGAACGCCATCAACCCCCAGACGCACACACCCCACCCTCCCATGAGGATCGAGCTGGCCCTGGAGGAGGCCAAGTTCCACGTGGATCCGTTCAAACCCCTGGAGAAGGAGATCGACGAGGCCATGAAGCTTCTGCGTCCCCTCATCCCGATCAGGTTCGAGAAGAGCCGTATCGCCATCAAGCTCAACGGATCCGACTACGGACGCTGCTACGACGACATCATACACTACGGAATCGTGGAGAAGGAGGAGTGGACGGCCGACGGATCATGGATCGGACTCATGGAGATCCCCGCCGGACTCATCACCGAGATAACGGAGAAGCTGAAGCACAAGACCAAGGGCTCCGCCTCCGTCAAGCTCGTGAGCTGAATCGTAACATTGGAAGTAAGTGATTGAAATGGAAAGAAGAAACGCCAGACAGACGCGCGAGATCGTCGTGCCGGGCGAGGTGCTCGACGGGACCGGAATGAAACCCGGGGAGAACGCCTACGTGCAGGACGGCAAGGTTCGCGCGAGCGTGATGGGCGTCCGCAACGTGTTCCAGAACACCGTGGGCGTCATCCCCCTGAGGGGCTGCTACATGCCCAGCTCCGGGGACACTGTCATAGGAGTCATCGTGGACATCGGACCGTCCAACTGGCTCGTGGACATCGGCGCACCCTATCCCGCGCCCCTGCATGTGAACGAGGTCCCCTGGAAAGTCGAGTTCGGGGACACATCCCGCTACCTCTCCATGGGCAACGTGGTCCTGCTGAAGGTCCTGTCCGTGGACGAGAGCAAGAAGATCCAGGTGACCATGAAGGACTCCGGACTCAGGAGGATCCAGGGCGGAAGGCTCGTCAAGATCCCCCACTCCAAGGTGTCCAGGGTCATCGGCAAGAGCGGATCCATGATCTCCATGCTGAAGAACATGACCGACTGCCGCATCACCGTGGGACAGAACGGGATGATCTGGATCGACGGCGACGACGAGAACGCCGAGGTCGCCGTGCAGGCGGTCAAGATGATCGAGGCCCAGGCCCAGGCCGGAAACCTCACTGACAGGGTCAAAGAGTTTATCGAGAGCAAGCTCCCCCAGAGCGAAGAAGAAGAGTATGATGAGGGGGAGGAGTGACAATGAGCGGACATACTGACATGGTATTGGTAGATGAGAACGGCATGCGCATCGACGGCAGGACCGAAGAGCAGCACAGGCCGATCAAAATCGAGGCGGGGGTCCTGAGCAACGCGGACGGCTCCGCATACGTCGAGATTGGAAAGAACAAGGTCCTCGCCGCGGTCTACGGACCCAGGGAGTGCCACCCCAGGCACCTGCAGAACCCCCAGAAGGCGATCGTGCAGTGCAAGTACAACATGCAGGCCTTCTCCGTCAGCGACAGGAAGAGGCCCGGACCGGACAGAAGGTCCATCGAGATCTCCAAGATCATCTCCGAGGCCCTCGAGAGGGTCGTGCTCACGGAGCTCTACCCCCGCGCGTCCATCGACGTGTACATCGAGATCCTCCAGGCCAACGCCGGAACCAGGTGCGCCGGTCTGACCGCCGCATCCGTCGCGCTCGCCGACGCGGGCATCCCCATGAGGGACATCGTCCCCGCCATCGCCGCCGGAAAGGCGGACGGACACGTCCTCCTGGACCTCAACAAGGAGGAGGACAACTACGGACAGGCGGACGTCCCCATCGCCATCATGCCCTCGACCGACGAGATCGTCCTGCTCCAGATGGACGGCAACATGACCCGCGAGGAGTTCGACCACGCGATCGAGCTGGCCGTCAACGCCTGCCACGAGGTCCACGACCTCCAGGTCGACGCCCTCAAGAGGCGCTACTCCAAACCCGCACAGGAGGGATCAGAATGAGCAACGAGATGATGTCCGAGATCAAGCGCGACCACATCATGAACCTGCTCGCCGACGGCAAGAGGCAGGACGGACGCGGAATCACCGACGTCAGGAAGATCCAGGTCGAGACCAACTGCATCGAGAGCGCCGACGGATCCGCCAGGGTCAAGCTCGGCAGGACCGAGGTCATCGCGGGAGTCAAGATCATCCCCGGAACGCCCTTCGGAGACACCCCCAACATCGGAGTCCTCACCACCGGCGCCGAGCTCATCCCCATGGCCCACCCCACGTTCGAGTCCGGCCCGCCCGGAGAGGACGCCATCGAGCTGGCCAGAGTCGTGGACCGCGGAATCCGTGAGTCCGGAATGGTCGACGTCGAGAAGCTGTGCATCGTCCCCGGCGAGGAGGTCTGGATGTGCTTCGTGGACATCTACGCCCTCGACTACGACGGCAACCTGTTCGACGCCGCGAACCTCGCGGCCGTGTGCGCCCTCAAGTCCGCCACCATCCCCGGAGAGCAGTACGGCAAGGGCGAGAACACGCCGCTCCCCATCACATGCACACCGATTTCGGTGACGGAGGTCAAAGTCGGAAACACTTTAATAGTAGACCCCGACTACGACGAAGAGCAGATTTCATCCGCACGTCTGACTGTCACAACTGACGACGTCGGCAACTTCAGGGCAATGCAGAAGGGAGGCTGCGGTTCCATCACACTCGACGAACTGAGCCTCTGCCTGGACAGGGCCGTGGAGATAGGTGCGGAGATCAGAAAAATCATCGGGTGATTTCCAATGGCAAAGAGAACAGAGAAGGCAGGCTCCTCCGGTAGGTTCGGCGCAAGGTACGGTGTCATCGTCCGCAACAGGATCAAGAACATCGAGGCCCAGCAGAAGGCCAAGCACGAGTGCCCCGTGTGCCACCACGCCGCCGTCAGGAGGGAGAGCTCCGGAATCTGGTACTGCAAACACTGCGGAACCAAATTCGCCGCCGGAGCCTACAGCCCCAAGACGAAGAAGGAGCTGTCCCAGGTCAGCGAGAACTGAGTCAAGGTGGTCCGATTGTACAGATGCGCCAAGTGCAACGAGCCCGTCAGGAACGTCAACGCCCTCGGGCTTCAGTGCGAGAAGTGCGGATCCAAGATCTTCTTCAAGGAGAGACCCAACGTGAAGAAGGTCCTGAAGTCCGACTGAGATATGCTCTGTGCCAGGCTCACAGTCGACGGACCGGCCGCCAAGGTGGCCGTTCCCGCCATGGGCCCCGAGACGGGGAGGGAACTCCCCCGGACAGAGACCCGCATGACCGAGAACAACGGCACGGTGACCATCGAGGTCACCGCCGCCGACACCTCGGCCATGAGGGCCGCTCTCAACTCCCATCTTGAATGCATCAGGATAATCGAGGACATCGAAGACCTGACGGAGATGAAACCATGAACGGAATCAGCCCTCAGCTCCAGAACCAGATCACACAGTTCCAGCAGGTCCAGCAGCAGCTTCAGGCCGTCACCACGCAGAAGATGCAGTACGACGCCCAGAAGCGCGAGCTCAGCAGGACCCTCGAGGAGCTCAAAGCAAGCACCGGTGCAGTCTACAGGTCCTCCGGATCACTCATGATCAAGGTCGAGGACAAGGACGCCCTCGTCGGGGAGATCGAGGAGTCCATCGAGATGATGGACGTCAGGATCAACTCGCTCGAGCGCCAGGAGAACAGCCTCAAGGAGAGGTACACCGTCCTCCAGGAGACCATCAACACCGCGATGGGCAACAGGCCCTCCCAGTGAGGAAAACCCCTTCCCCCTTCCAAGGGATTTCGACGAACGTCGATTTCACACACATTTTCCGACCTTTCGTACAGCGACTGTCGAACCCCCCCCATTATATACGAAATCGCCGTTCAACCGGGCATGGACGCACTCGTACTGAACGACGTGCGGAAGTCATACGGGAACAGGGAGGCCGTCCACGGGATCTCGCTCACCGTCAGGGAGGGCGAGATCTTCGGACTCATCGGACACAACGGTGCCGGGAAGACGACGACCCTGCGTATGATCTCCACACTGCTCAGGATCACCTCGGGGAGCATCTCCGTGTACGGACACGACGTCACGACCGAGCCCGACGAGGTGAGGAAGATCATCAGCTACCTTCCGGAGGACGCAGGAGCCTACAAGGACCTGACGGGCAGGGCCTACCTCGAGTTCATGGCCAGTTTCTTCGCCTCCGGCGACGAGAAGAGGGCCATGGTCCAGAAGGGCATCGACATCGCGGACCTTGGCGACAGGATCGATTCCAAGGTCGACACCTACAGCAAGGGAATGATGCGCAGACTCCTCATCGCCAGGGCCATCATGCCCTCCCCTAAGCTGGCGATCATGGACGAGGTCACATCGGGCCTCGACGTGATCAACGCATACGAGATCAGGGACGTCATCCGCAGCATCGCCAGAAGCGGTGTCACCGTGGTGATGTCGTCCCACAACATGTTCGAGGTGGACATGCTCTGCGACAGGGTGGGCATGATCGACCAGGGCAACCTGATTCTCCTCGGCACCCCATCCGACCTCAAGAGGGAGTACGGGGTGGATACACTGGAAGAGGTGTTCGTGAAGGCGGTGAAAGGATGAGCCACATGACCAGCATCATAAGGAAGGAGGTCAGGGAGCTCCTGACCCCGGGATCGGTCATATCCGTCCTCGTCATGGTCGTCCTGTTCGCCGGTCTCGGAGGACTCATCGGAGGGGAGGTCGACAGCGCTGCCGAGCTCCCGTCGTTCGGCCTGATCGCCGAGGAGGGGGAGTACTACGATGGCTGGGATCCGACGCAGATCCTCTACGACGCCTACGGCGAGGACGCTTCGAAGATCGTCCTCATGGAGAGCACAAGCGACAGCACTGACGCCGAGATCGTGTCGGAGATGCGGGAGAAGGGCATAACGAGCGTCATAGCGCTGCCCAACAAGGCGTCGTTCTCCGAGAGCATGGCGACCCAGACCCAGATCTCGATAGGACAGTACTACCTCTATCAGCCCACGGGCCTGTTCGGAACCGTCGGGTCCACCGTCATGTCGTCGGTCGTATCCATCCTGAACAGCAGCCTGTCCGAGATCCTCGTGTCCGGGGATTCCAGCGATGTGAACTACCAGTTCGCCATCAACCCGCTTGTCACCCCGGATGACCACATAAGCACGGTCGTAGACGGACAGATCCACAGCGGCATCACGCCCATGGACATATCCAACGAGGTCACCTCCCAGACCCTGATGATCCCCATCGTGATCATGATCATCATCATGATGGTCGGGAGCATAGTCATAAGCTCCATGGGATCCGAGAAGGAGAACAAGACCCTGGAGACCCTGCTGACCATGCCCATCAAGAGGACGTCCATCGTCAGCGGGAAGATCGTCGCCGCGGCCATCGTCGGACTCGTCTACGGACTGGCGTACATGGTGGGCATGAGCATCTACATGGGCTCCATGACCGGGACCATATCCGGATCGTCCAACGTAGACCTGGCCGAGCTCGGCATGTCGCTGGACATGCTGGACTGGGCCCTCGTCATGATCTCCATGTTCCTGGCCATCGTCTGCGCGCTGGGCATCTGCATGATACTCGGAGCGTTCGCCAAGAACTACAAGTCCGCCCAGACCATGACCATGCCGCTCAGCATCCTCGCCATGATCCCGATGTTCATCATCATGTTCACCGGATGGTACGGATCCGGGGGCTTCCTCCAGGCGATAACCTTCGCGATACCGTTCTCCCATCCGATGATGGCGATGTCGGCTCTGATGTACGGGGATGTGACCCTCGTCCTGGGTGGAATCGCCTACATGGCGGTGTTCGCCCTGGCGGCGATCCTCATCACCGTGAGGCTGTACAACTCCGACGTGCTCATCACAGGCCTCGGCCAGAACAAGTACGTCCAGACCCTCACCGGCAGGAAATGATCAAACGGGCCCTCGGGCCCACTTTCACAATTTATATCCATCCTCCGCTTTCCCGCGGACATGCTCAACCGCATCGCAGAGGAACTCAGAGAGGGCAGGAAGGTCATCCTCGTCCACGGCAACGCCGACATGGATGCACTGGGATCCGCCTACGCCCTGTCCAAGGCCTTCCCCAACGCCGACATCTTCGCCCCCAACGGGCTGGACCGTGTGACCAGGATGGTGTCGGAGAAGATGGATGTGGCCATCCTCGAGTGCTGCGACATACACGACTACGACAGGGTCGTGGTCGTGGACACGTCCTCCCCGGAACAGCTGGAGGGGGATTTCGTCATCCCGGCTGACGCCATCGTCATAGACCACCACAAGCCCACGGGCAAGTGGGACTTCGTGGAGACGTTCTACTGCGACGACACCAGGACCTCCTGCTGCGAGATCGTCAAGGAGCTGATCGACTCCGCCGGCATCGTCATCACCAGGGACATGGGCCTGATGCTCCTCGGAGGCATGCTCACGGACAGCGGACACTTCCAGTTCGCCAAGCCCTCCATGCTCCCCGCCTTCGCCGACATCATGCAGAGGTGCGGGATCGACATGGACGAGGCCATGGACCTCACACAGGCCCCTGTCAGCATGTCCGAGAAGATCGCCATGATGAAGGCCATAGAGCGCACCAGGTTCGACCGCGTTGGGGACATGATCGTCGCCATATCCTTCGGGGGGAGCTTCGAGGCGTCCTCGTGCAGGGCGATCATGGCCGCAGGCGCCGACGTGGTGTTCGTGGGCTCTCAGAGGGACGAGAACTTCCGCCTCAGCGCCAGAGCGACCCAGGAGGCCGTCAGGAAGGGCATCCATCTGGGGGAGATCATGTCCGGCATCGGCAAGGAGACGATGTCGGACGGGGGAGGCCACGGCGGGGCCGCGGGCCTCACCGGCATCGGGGACACCGAGGCCATGCTGAACATCTGCATGAGCAGGACCATGGACGTCTTCCGCGAGATCAAGAAACGCGAGATGATGGAGTGCGAACTCGCACAGCAGTCCTGAGTATAACGTTATAACAAAAAACCGGAGGGAGAGCCCTCCGGGATGGTTTTCACCTGAGTTTCTTGACGCTCTCGACGACCTTGAGGATGGCCTCGTAGTTGTCGGGTTTGGAGGCGAAGTAGTCCCTCACGGGCTGGAGGGTCTTGTCCAGTCCGTCCGTGACACCCGCCTTGAGGTCCACAGGGGACAGCGAACCGCCGAAGTACGCGTCGGCGAGCTCCTCGTAGCTGGAGTAGTCCACGGGTCCGCCGTACTTCTCGGGCCTCTCGATGTGCATGGTCCCGTTCCTGGGGAAGAGAATGTACCTGCAGAGCATGAGCACGGGGTTCTCGCCTTCGTTCTCCTTCTCCGGCGGGCAGTAGGCCTTCTTCATCTTGGCGGCGATCTCGTCCCTGGTGTCGTGGATCTTCACGCTTCCGTTGGGGTCGCTCTTGGACATCTTGGACTCCACGGGGTCCATCCTGTTGCCGCCCTTGAGTCCGGGGAGCAGGGGCGTGTGGAGTGCGATGGGCTTCTTCCATCCGAGCTTGTCGGCGGCGTCCCTGGCGAGCATGTGGGCCCTCCTCTGGTCCAGTCCCGCGTAGGCGACGTCCAGACCCATGCAGAAGATGTCGGTTGCCTGGAGGATGGGGTAGAACACCTTGGACGTGTCCACCTCGGCCTCGTCCTCGGACCTTCCCATGATGGTCATGGCCCTCTTCACCCTGGACAGGGATGTGACCTTGGCGACCTTGATGGCCTTCTCCCAGTACTCGATGTCGTTGAGGATCTCGCTGGCGTACTTGAACTCGACCTTGTCCTCGGGCACCCCGAGGGCGATGAAGCAGTCCTGCATGTACCTGGCGCAGGTGCGTATGTTCTCCAGGTCCCCGCCCAGCTTGTCGTTGATGTAGGCATGCCAGTCGGCCCAGAAGATGGTGACCCTGAAGCCAGCTTCCGTCAGGTCCCTGATCTTCTGAGCGACCAGGACCCAGCCCAGATGCACAAGGCCGGAGGGCTCGAACCCGATGTAAGCTGTGGGCTCATCCTTCTCGGTCAGGAGGGCGCGGAGCTCCTCCTCGGTCACGACTTCCTCGGTGTTCCTCATTACGAGGGCCAGCCTCTGTTCGACATCCATGTTGATCGTTTGGGGTGTAGGCAAACCCTATAAAAAGACATGTTGTTGGGGCATATGCATGGTTTCCGACTACCCCCTCCTGACCGAATGCTTCCTGTCCAGCCCCGTGGTCGACAGGAACGGATACCCCTATTTCGTCAACCCCGTGAGCGACGGCATACCCCGCATGGGCGCCGATCTGCTCAGGGAGGTCGTGGACGGGATCGTAGACATCGCGGACCTGGACTGCGACATCGTCCTGGCCCCGGAGGCCATGGGGATCCCCCTGGCGACGGGCATCACCCTGAGGACCGGGGTCCCGTACGCGGTCATCAGGAAGAGGTGCTACGGCCTCCCCGGCGAGATCGCCCTGGACCAGCACACCGGCTACTCGAAGTCCCCCATGTACATCAACGGCGTCTCCCCCGGGGATAGAATCGCCGTCGTCGACGATGTCGTGAGCACAGGCGGGACCCTCAGGGCGACCGTTGGTGCGCTGAGGGCCGCAGGTGCAGTGGTAACGGAGGTCATCGCCGTGTTCAGCAAGCAGAAGGACGTGTCCGCGCTGTCTGGGGAGCTAGGCGTCCCGGTACGTTATCTGCTCGCCGTGAGCTCGAAGGACGGCAGACCGGCCCTCCTGTGAATCAACGTTGAGTCACGCGGTTTGCTTTATCTACACAACCGACGAGGGCATCCCATGGATCCCGCCCTCGTCGGACTCTGCATCGTCATGTCGCTCGCAGGCGCGGGCCTGGGGCTCTTCAGCGGTCTGGCCCCCGGGATCCACGTGAACACGCTGGCGGCGATGCTCCTCGCGTTCCAGGTCCCGATGACGGGCGCGCTGTCCGGGTTCATCGACCAGGACGATGTGCCGGCGGCGATATGCTGCTGCATCATGTCGGCATCTGTGGTGCACTCATTCGTGGATTTCGTACCGTCGGTGTTCATTGGCGCACCGGACGGCGAGGACGCCGTGTCCGTCCTGCCGGGCCACCGCCTCCTGCTCAAGGGCAGGGGGATGGAAGCCGTCCGTGCGGCCGCAATCGGCAGCCTCGTGGGCGCCTCCACCGCCATCCTCCTGGCCGTCCCGCTCCAGGTCGTCCTGTCTGGGGATGCTGGCGAGATACTGGACGGGTTCACACCCCTCGTACTGATCGTCGCGTCGTTCGTCCTGTTGGCTTCGGAGCACGCCCGCGGTTCAGGCATATGGGGTCCCGTGGCGTTCGGCCTCTCCGGGATGCTGGGGCTGATGTGCATGACGGTGCCGGCGTCCTTCGACGGCGTGCTGGGGGAGGGGAGCGTGATGATGCCCCTCCTGACGGGCCTGTTCGGGATCCCGGTCCTCCTTGAGAGCGCTGGGGCCGCACGCATCCCGGAGCAGGTCGACAGAACACGGGACCCGGTCGGCATCCTGCCCGGACTGAAAGGGGTGGCCATGGGTGCTGTCGCGGGATGGTTCTCCGGGATAACGTCGACCGTCGGAGCCTCCATGTCCGCCGCGATCTTCCCGGAACGTTCGCCGGCGAGGTTCATCTCCTGCGTGGCGTCGGTGGGCACCGTGACCTCCGTACTGGATCTTGTCACCCTGTCCGTATCGGGAAACGGTCGGTCCGGGACCGCCTTGGCCATCGGGGAGATCGCAGGGGACTCCCTGTCAGGAGTGATGTCCGGGACGTTCCTGCTGCTCCTGTTCTCCGCCTCCGTGGCCTCGGCCGCAGGCTACTGGCTGACGATTGCCTCCGGCAGGATGATGTCCGCCGTGGTGTCGAGGGTCAGACCTGCGAAGCTGGGCCGCGCCGTGATCGTTGTGTTGACGGTCCTGACGCTGGCTCTGTGCGGACCGGAGGGTCTGCTGGTGCTGTTCTGCGCAACCGTGGTCGGGATGGTCCCCTCGGTCTGCGGGACGGGAAGGGTCATCCTGTGCGGATGCCTCATCCTGCCCGTGCTGATGTTCCGCCTGGGTCTGGCGTGACGGACGTCACTGGAGCTTGGACTGCGCCTTGGACATGAACTTCGCGTTGTCCACGACGAACCTCTCGTGGGTGCCCGAGCCGATCTCGCCGCAGGCGTCGGACACGGTGACCTTGAAAACGAGCCTCCTCCTGTCCACCTCGACGAGCTCGGTCACGCAGGTCGCGCTCATCCCGACTGGGGTCGCCGCGGAATGGGCCACGTCGAGGTGCGTACCCACGGTGCTGCTCCCCTCTTCGAGGAACGGTGCGACGCTCTCGCTGGCGGTGGCCTCGATGAGCGCGATCATGGCTGGCGTTGCGAAAACCGGCAGCGTCCCGCTTCCGAGCGCCTCGGCGGTGTTCTCCGGGGTGACCTCTACGGTCTTCTCTCCTCTGATTCCCGTGTCGAGCATGGAGGCCCGTATTCTCCGCTCGCAGATATTAACTAATCCCATGACGATGCGGGCGTTATGGGATTGGAAGATGACCTCTACGACGAGCTGTACGAGCTGAGGGAGACGCTCAGACAGGAACGCAAGATGTCCAACGGACGCATACCGAACGTGTGCTCGGACGAGGCGCTGAGGGAGATGGCCCAGCGCGTGCCGACCAAGGTCGAGGACTTCTCGGCCATAGTCGGCGTCGGGCAGAGGTTCGTGGAGCAGTACGGGGAGGACTTCCTGAACGTGACCCGCAAGTACGCCATCACGGCCGCCAACGGCTCCAACATCGACGCCGATGCGGCGCAGACCCTCAGGGAGCTCGAGAAGAAGCTCATCAACATCAGCAAGAGCAACCGTCTGCTGTTCCAGCCCAAGATCTCCAGGAAGAACACCTTCGACCTCATGACGCTGCCGGACGTCGACGTCATGGGACTCCTCTTCGGAAGGAAGAGGATCCTCAAGCTGTGCGACTCGGCGAAGAGCCCCGAGGACGCCAAGGTCTACAAGCACCTGAACGAGATCATCCGTGAGGTCAACAGGGAGCAGAGGGAGAAGGGTCAGTACGACCTGTACATCGGCTACCCGTTCGTCCAGGGGAAGATGCCCGACGGGGACATAGACGTCCGCGCGCCGCTGGCCCTCTTCCCGGTCATCCTGGACAAGGACTCCCGCACAATCACCCTCACCCTCGACAACTCCAGGGACGCTATCTACAACAACACGCTCGTGCTGGGGTTCATCAAATCCAGCGGCCAGAACCGCCCCCTCCCGGACAACATCCTGGAGGACTACAGCGGCGAGACGTTCCTCACGAACCTCGTCGACTTCTACGAGGACAACGGCATCAAGATGGCCGTCAACTACAGCCTCCCGACGCCGTTCATAGACTACAAGGCCGGGGAGTTCCCCAAGTACCTCGCCGGGGACATGGAGATGGTCCCCAACATCATGCTGGGCAAGTACCCCACGTACTCCAGTTCGATCCAGAAGGACTTCGACGGCATGCTGGCCGGCAGGGAGATCAACGGCATCCTCAACGACCTCATCGTGGACCTGAACAAGACGGACTTCCTCTCCGACCTCCCCCTCCCGCTGTCCGAGGACGAGATGCGCGACAAGGGCATGGAGGCGTCCGAGAAGGACCTGGTCTACATCAACTCGCTCAACAGCTCGCAGGAGAACATCCTCACCGCCATGGAGAAGGGCGACGAGATCGTCGTCCAGGGACCGCCCGGCACCGGGAAGTCCCAGGTCATCACCGGGCTGATCACATCGGCGGTGATCAAAGGCAAGACCGTCCTGATGGTGTCCGAGAAGAAGACGGCCCTGGATGTCGTCTACTCCCGTCTGGGCACCCTGTCCAAGTACTGTCTCCTGATCGACGACGTCGGTAACAAGGAGCTCTTCTACAAGCAGCTCGGCAGGATGCTCGACAGCGGTACGCCCAAGAGGGGCGTGGACCTGGACACCGTGTCCGAGGCCATCGACAACGACGTGGCCCTGCTCGACAACATAGCCAACGTGATGTACAGGCCCTCCGAGTTCGGGATAGAGCCGTACAAGCTGTACTCCATGGACAGGTGGCTGGACCTCAACGACAGACGCCAGTTCGAGGAGTACAAGATGCTCAAGGACAACATCGACGCCTCCCTGCTCGCCCTCAGGTACCCGTCCGTAACCGAGCTCCACAGGAAGTTCGCGGACCAGGTCCTGATGAAGAACTTCAACGAGTACAGGGAGCTGGTCGAGAAGTACCCCTGGATGACCCAGATGAAGGCGGACCTGTCCGAGTACAACATCGGCGAGATGAAGGCGGACCTGCTGGACCTGGAGCAGCAGATCAAGACCCTGAACGCCAAGGGGTTCATGGGAAGGCTGTTCAACAAGGGGAAGGTGACCCGCGAGGCCACTGCCATGACCGGGAAGTACTTCGCCAACTACAACGAGCACACCGTCCAGAAGGTCATGGACGACCCCAGGAGGATGTTCGAGGCCCTAGACGGCTACGGGACCTACTCCGCCAGGGCCACCGTGTACGACAGGCTGACGCCCGAGGAGAGGACCTACGGCACCGACGTGCTCAACGTGTCCGCGGTGTCGAAGATGCCCTACGGCGAGAGCAACGACAGGATCTTCGAGTGGATCCTCAACGACCACCTCCAGAAGTTCGACGCCGCGCACAAGGACATCATGCAGGAGATCTGGGACTT
Source organism: uncultured Methanomassiliicoccales archaeon (assembly GCA_949295765.1). Taxonomy (GTDB): domain Archaea; phylum Thermoplasmatota; class Thermoplasmata; order Methanomassiliicoccales; family Methanomethylophilaceae; genus Methanoprimaticola. The sequence continues at coordinate 17,950 of CASFMM010000006.1, forward strand.
CGACAGCATCATCGCCGACATGGACCGCAAGATAGAGTCCAAGAGGGAGCTGTCCAAGGACAAGGTGGAGGAGGTCTTCCAGCAGAACCTGAAGTACATCTCCGAGTCCAAGAGGCGCGGCGACATCAACAGGATCATCGAGTCCAAGAGGAAGTGGAACCTCAACAAGTTCATCAACAGGTACGGGTACGAGCTGTTCAAGGGCGTCCGCGTCTGGCTTCTCACCCCCGAGGTCGTCTCCGAGATCCTCCCGCTGGAGATGGGCATCTTCGACATGCTGATCTTCGACGAGGCGTCCCAGATGTACGTGGAGAAGGGTGTCCCCTCCATCTACCGCGCCAAGAAGGTCGTCGTCGCAGGGGACCACAAGCAGCTGCGCCCGTCGTCCCTGGGGGTCGGAAGGATCGACTACGAGAGCGACGAGGACGACCTCGACGACATAGTGTCTGCTGCACTGGAGGAGGAGAGTCTCCTGGACCTCGCCAGGGCGAAGTACGACTCCATCCTGCTCAACTTCCACTACCGCTCCAAGTACGAGGAGCTCATCGCGTTCTCCAACTACGCGTTCTACGGTGGCCGCCTGTACGTGTCCCCCAACGTGGAGACCCCGTCGAAGCCCCCGATAGAGGTGTTCAAGGTCGACGGACTCTGGGAGGACAAGTCCAACAGGGCCGAGGCCGACAAGATCGTCCAGCTGCTGAAGGAGTTCTTCAGCGTCAGGAAGGACAACGAGACCGTGGGCATCATCACCTTCAACGCGTCCCAGAGGGACCTCATCAACGACGTGCTCGACGAGGAGTGCGCCAACGACCCCGGCTTCGGGAAGCTGGTGGCCGACGAGATGAAGAGGTTCGACAACGGTGAGGACGTGGGTCTGTTCATCAAGAACATCGAGAGCGTCCAGGGGGACGAGAGGGACGTCATCATGTTCTCCATCGGTTACGCCAAGAACTCCGAGGGCAAGCTGATGCAGAGGTTCGGATGGCTCAACAACCGCGGAGGGGAGAACCGTCTGAACGTCGCCATCTCCAGGGCCAAGAAGAAGATCATCATCGTCTCGTCCTTCGAGCCGGAGGACCTGCAGGTCGACACGACCAAGAACGAGGGTCCCAGGATCCTCAAGAAGTACCTCCAGTACGCCAACGCCATCAGCAGCGGCAACAGGGAGTACGCAGACTCGATCCTCCACTCCTTCAGCGACGACCGCTGGGACTCCCCCGAGGACTTCGACTCTGGCAGGATCGCGGACCGTGTGTACAACGCCCTGACCCGCAAGGGCTACACCGTGGAGAGGAACGTGGGCATCGGAGGGTACCAGATCGACCTGGCGGTCAAGCAGAACGACAGGTACATCCTCGGAATCGAGTGCGACAGCCGCCTCTACGAGATGTCCTCGTCCACCAGGGAGAGGGACTACCACAGGCAGAAGTACCTGGAGTCCAGGGGTTGGAAGATCCACAGGGTCTGGACCCCCGGCATGTGGAAGGACCCGGAGAAGGAGATCGCCAGGATCATCCAGGCGATCGAGAAGAACCACTGAGACGGGCCTTCTCGCGCTCCATGTCCTGGTAGAGGGACCCCCACTCGGACATCGCCTCCAGAAGGGGTATCAGCGTCTGACCGGTCGTGGTCAGGGCGTACTCCACCCAAGGGGGGTTGTCGCTGAGCACCCGGCGGGTTATGAGCCCGTCGGCCTCCAGCTCCTTCAGCTGACGGCTCAGGACGTTGGCGTTGACGTCGCGGAAGTACGAGGAGTGCAGCTGGCCGAACCTCTTCGGCCCGTCCATGAGGGCCCAGATGATGTGGACCCTGTACTTCCCGCCGATGATGTCCAGCGTCCTGCTTATCGGAGAATCCTCAAGGATCTTCCCGGCCATGATCACAGCCTCGCGCAGTCGGCGACGGGCAGGCCCTCCTTTTCCAGGAACGATATCCCCCATTCGCTCATGTGCTTGATCAGCGGTATCGCCGTCCTCCCGAACTCGGTCAGACTGTACTCCGTCTTCGGAGGGACCACGGGATACACCTTGCGGGAGATCAGGCCGTCTGCCTCCAGCTCACGCAACTGCTTGGTTATCATCTTGGAGGTCGCCTCGGGAACAAGGGACTGGATCTCGCTGAACCTCTTGGTCCCGTCCATCAGACCCCACATTATGACCGATTTGTACTTGCCTCCGAGTAGACGGACCGTCGTCCTCACCGGACATTCCGCCTCCGCGGTCGTCTGATCCTGCTGCATGCCATAGTATCTATTTGGATACTATATCTCATTTCGTATTGTATATGCTATTAGTATACAACAAGACATGTCGTTGTTGACGGGTCGCGGGAAGCCCGTGAACGGACCTGAAATGCCTCCGTCCCGCGACCCATATTGAAATACGACAGCGACGTAACAAGCCTGAAACAGGTGATACCGATGGATTTCAACGAACTTGTCAGAAGGAGATACTCCTCCCGCGCCTACAAGCCCGACCCCGTCGAGGACGACAAGGTCCGCTCCATCCTGGAGGCCGGACGCCTGGCACCGACGGCCAGGAACGACCAGCCTGTCCGCGTCATCGCCGTCAGGTCCAAGGAGGGCCTGGCGAAGATCGAGGAGGCGGGACACATCTACGACGCACCGCTGGCATTCATCGTCTGCGCCGACAGCGACAGGACGTGGACCCGCAGCTACGACGGCATGAAGACCACCGACATCGACGCCTCCATAGTCACCACGCAGATGATGTACGAGGCCACGGACATGGGCCTGGGGACACTCTGGGTCTGCATGTTCAAGCCCGACGTCATCAGGAGGAACTTCGGCCTGGACGACAACATGATCCCCGTCAACATCCTGGCGGTCGGATACAAGGACGACACCACCTCGAGGAACCACGGCGTTCGCATCCCGATGGACGAATTCGTCAGATTCGCCTGATTTAGGATTATCTAAAACTCTTTAACCTCCCCTTATCATATGGGTGGCATACAACGAGTGCGCGGACCTTTGGCCCACGGACGAAAACGGAGTGATGATATGGCAAAGACAACTCTGAAGATCGAGGGAATGATGTGCGAGGGATGCGTTAAATCCGTGAGGGAGTCCCTGGAGAAGACCGACAAGGTCACATCCGTGGACGTCAACCTCAAGAAGGGTACGGCCACCGTCGAGCACGGCGGCGCCACCGACGAGGCCCTGATCAAAGCGGTCGTCGACGCGGGATTCAGGGCATCGGTAAAGCACGGCCTGTTCTCATGAGCACGAAGATCTTCCGTGTCGGCGGTATGACCTGCGCCGCATGCGTGGGTCGCGTCGAAGGGGCCCTGAAGGCTGTCGACGGGGTCCAGTCGGCCGTCGCCAACATCGGCAACAACACAGCCACCGTGGTCTACGACGAGTCGAGGACCACGGAGGCCCAGCTGGCTTCGGCGATAGTGGAAGCGGGCTACCAAGTCATAAGCGAGAACCGCGCCGAGGCGGCAGAGCAGGAGAAGCGCGACCTGGACGTACGTCGCCGCGACCTCTACATCTCGATATTCTTCGCGGTGATCCTGAGCGTCATAGCGATGGGACACATGTTCGGCCTGGAGATCCCTCTGGACCCCCTGCCGTTCTGTCTGGTCCAGCTGGTGCTCTGCATCCCCATCATGTACGGCGGGAGGAGGTTCTACAAGAAGGGCATCCCCGCGCTGTTCTCCAAGAACCCGACCATGGACTCGCTGGTTTCCCTCGGGACGCTTGCATCGCTCTGCATGGGACTCTACAACACGTATCTGGTGTACACCGGTGACACCGGGGCGATGCACTCCCTGAGCTACGACTCGGTGGGTATGATCATCGCTTTGGTCAGCATCGGGAAGTACCTGGAAGCCAGGTCCAAGATGCGCACGAACGACTCGCTGAGGAAGCTCATCTCGATGGCCCCCGACCAGGCGACCGTCATCAGGGACGGGGCGGAGGTCACCGTACCCGCATCGGAACTCGTCGTAGGCGACACGGTCCTGATCAGACCGGGCGAGAAGGTCCCTGCCGACGCCACCGTCATCTCTGGAGAGTCCTCCGTGAACGAATCCATGCTCACGGGAGAGAGCATCCCCGTGGACAAGAGGGCGGGGGACACGCTGTACGGCGCGACCGTCAACGGGTCCGGGAGCCTCAGAGCCAGGATCGAGAAGACCGGCGAGGACACCGTACTGTTCCAGATCGCCCGCATGATGGAGATGGCCCAGGGGACCAAGGCCCCGGTGGCAAACATAGCCGACAGGGTCGCCGCCGTGTTCGTCCCGGCGGTCATCGCAGTCGCAGCCCTGGTGTTCATAGGGTGGATGCTGACGGGACGCGATGTCCAGTTCAGCCTGACGATCGCGATCTCGATCCTGGTCATCGCATGTCCGTGCGCGCTCGGTCTCGCCACGCCCATCGCCATAGTGGTGGGCACGGGCCGCGGTTCGCAGTACGGCATACTGTTCAAGACCGCGTCCTCGCTCGAGGCCGCCGCCAAGATCGACACCGTCGTCCTGGACAAGACAGGCACCTGCACCGTCGGTCATCCCGCTGTGAACTCCGTGACGGACGAGACCGTACTGGGCGTAGTGGCTGCGGCGGAGATAGACTCCGAGCACCCGCTGGCCGAAGCCATAGTCAGGTACGCCAGGGAGAGGGGCGTCGACATCCCTCCCCACTCGGGATTCGAGAGCGTCACGGGAGGGGGTGTGAAATGCGATGTCGACGGCAGAAGCGTGCTCGTCGGCAGCACCAGGTTCCTCACCGAGGAGGGCGTGGACGTCCCCGAGGGTGCGGACAGCCTGGCCTCGTCCGGCATGACATGCATACTTGCTGCGGTGGACGGCCGCTACGCCACCACCATCGCCATATCCGACCCGGTGCGCGAGGAGAGCCCGTCGGCCATCAGGTCGATGCACGAGGACGGACTCAGGGTCATGATGGTGACCGGCGACAGAAGCGATACTGCCGAGCACATAGCCTCGGAACTGGGGATCGACGAGGTCCACGCCGAGACGAAGCCGGGAGACAAGCTGGAGATCGTGAGGAACCTCCAGGTGTCCCAGGCCCGTGTCGCCATGACCGGCGACGGCATCAACGACGCCCCTGCACTGACACAGGCGGACGTGGGCATAGCCGTGGGCTCCGGAACGGACATCGCGATCGAGTCCGCGGACATAGTGATGATGAACGACGACCTCCGCAGCGTCCCCGCCGCGCTGGAGATCGGGAGGGCGACGCTCAGGAACATCAAGGAGAACCTGTTCTTCGCGTTCTGCTACAACGTGGTGTGCATACCCATCGCCGCCGGACTTCCGGTGCTGCTCGGGTACGACGGCCTCGTGGACCAGATGCCCATGATCTCGGCTCTGGCGATGTCATGCTCCTCGGTATCGGTCGTGACCAACGCCCTGAGACTCAGAAGATTCAGGCCCAGGGCCCTCACAGAAGCTCAGCGGATGTGACGCGGAGGGTTCCGGCCCCCCTCTTCCAGTCCTTCTCGAAACCCCTTACCTCCAGTGGCCTGGAGTGCATCGGGGAGTCCAGGGTGAGGGACTCGTACTCCCCGCCCTCGCCCATGATGCTTATGCCGTACTTCTCGCGGAGGACCTTCAGCTCCGCTACCGACTCCTCGTCGATGACCCTTCCGAGCCATGACTCATCGAGCCCCTCGGCGTAGCATCCGACTATGATCGCCCTTATCCCGGATGCCAGGAACTGATCCATCAGCATGTCCTGGTCCTTCCTCCACATCGGCGTGAGGACCTTCAGGCCGAGGTCGCCGCAGACCATGTTCATACGGTCCCACTGATAGTCCGACCAGATCGCACCGGTGACGACCCCGTCCACATCCAGGCCTTCGAGGGCGTTCCTGAGACCTTCCATGTCCCCCTCCTCCGACCCGGTGCTGCGTGCGGTGACGAGGTCCTTCCCCATCGACTCGGCCATGAGCGGCACGACACCCAGGTTCGGTGTGTGGAATATCCACGATGCCTCGTCGTCCGGCACGATGTTGACGAGATACGGGATCTCGTGACCCATCTGCTCGGCCAGGTAGAGCGAGAACGTGGAGTCCTTTCCTCCGGAGTACAGGGAAGCTAGCCTCATGACGGCCCCGTATGTCTGCGACACTTAAATCGGTGAGGTCCATCCCGGACCCCCTGTATAACCATTAACTAGATGTACAGGATACGAGGAGACACTGGATGGTGGAACCATGGACGCCGCGGAAATGAAGAAGATAGTCGCAGAGAAAGCAGTTGACACCTTCGTGAAGGACGGCATGAACGTCGGACTCGGCACCGGATCCACCGCGTACTATGCGATCAAGAGGATCGGACAGCTCGTCGCGGACGGCTACGACCTCACTTGCGTCGCCACATCCGTTCAGAGCGAGAACCTCGCGAAGGAGAGCGGGATAAGGGTCGTGGACCTGGACGAGGTCGACAAGCTCGACGTGACCATCGACGGTGCGGACGAGGTCGACCCCAAGATGCAGCTCGTGAAGGGGCTCGGTGGCGCCCTGCTCAGGGAGAAGATCGTCGCCGCGGCCACCGTCAGGGAGATCATCATCGTGGACGAGTCCAAGCTCGTGGAGAAGCTCGGCACCAAGGCGCCCCTCCCCGTGGAGGTCCTCAGGTTCGGCCACGAGCACACCAGGTACGCCCTCGAGAGACAGGGATGCAAACCCGAGCTCAGGATGAGGGACGGGGAACCGTTCGTCACCGACGGCGGGAACTACATCTACGACTGCAGGTTCCCCGAGGGCATCGCCAACCCGTTCTTCCTGGAGTCCAGGATCGACGTCATCCCTGGCGTCGTGGAGAACGGTCTGTTCCTGAACACGGCCTTCGACGTGCTCGTTTCCAGGCAGGACGGGACCGTCTCCAGGATGTCGGGCGAGCAGTCCTGAAACCCGTTGATTCGCCCCCCTTAAGTACCGCTAAGAGGGGGCATACCATTTTATATAACCCCGATATTAGCACGTTCCTGATTCAATTCATCAGGGTTGATTAATCATGAAGATGCCCAGGACCGTCAAGAGATACTGTCCCTACTGCAAGGCCCACACCGAGCAGGAAGTGGAGAGGGTCAAGAAGAAGAAAGCCAGCGAGCTCAAATGGGGTCAGAGGAGATTCAGAAAGGTCACCGCCGGTTACGGAGGTTTCCCCAGGCCTAAGCCCGAGGGAAGGGAGAAGCCCACCAAGAGGATCAACCTCAGGTACAGGTGCACCCAGTGCAAGAAGGCCAACATCTCCCCCTGCATCCGCGCGAAGAAGTTCGAGCTCACGGAGTGATCACATGACCGGAGATTTCATCAAGATCAAGTGCCCCGACTGCGCCAACGAGCAGATCGCTTTCAGGAAAGCAGCCACCAAGGTCACCTGCCACGTCTGCGGTGCCACACTCATCGTCCCCAAGGGCGGTGTCGGTGACGTCAAGGGCGAGATCCTCGAGGTCGTCGGCTGATGTCGAGAGTCAGGGGCTTTCCCGAGCACGGCGAGCTCGTCGTCTGCACCGTGAAGAACGTCAAGAACTTCGGTGCGTTCGTCACACTCGACGAGTACGACGACAAGGAAGGGTTCGTCCACGTCAGGGATGTCGCCACTGGCTGGGTTAAGTACATCAGAGACTACATCAGGGAAGGGCAGAAGATAGTCTGCAAGGTCCTGGGCGTAGATTCTTCTAAAGGTCACATCGACCTTTCCCTGAAATCAGTAAACGAGCACCAGAAGAGAGAGAAGATCCAGCAGTGGAAGAACGAGAAGAAGGCCGAGAAACTGGTGGAGATCATCGCCGAGAGGATGGGGATCTCCGTCGACGACGCCTACGACGAGTTCGGAAACGACCTGCTGGAGACCTACGAGACCCTCTACGGTGCATTCGAAGCCGTGGTCGCCGACCCCGAGGACTTCCTCTCGGAATTCTCCGGCGACTGGACGGAAACATTCATCGAGGTCGCGAAGGAGAACGTCGTCCCGCCGTCGGTGCAGATCGACGGCATCCTGGAGATGACCTCCTCCGCACCCGACGGCATGGAGCTCGTCAAGCACGCGCTCCTGGCCGGTCTCGCCGCCGCCGACGGAGCCGATGTGGAGATTACCTGCGTCGGATGCCCCAAATACAGGGTGGTCGTCAACGCCGCCGAGTACAAGGAAGCCGAGGAGGTAATGAGGAACGTCTCCTCCGCGGCCGTCAACGACCTCGTCTCCAACGGCGGAACCGCCAGCCTCAAGCGCGAGAGCAAGTGACATGAGGTCGCAGATCAGGAAATGCGCTTCCTGCGGGAAGTACACCCTCCTGAACGTTTGCAAGATTTGCGGAACACCCACCGTATGCCCCGTACCCCCGAGATACTCTCCCGAGGACCGCATGGGCGAGTACCGCAGGATTTCCGTTTTACAGGAGTACGGCGAGAATGGCAAGCTTCGTCAGATATGAGTGCAGGCCGGCGCTCAGGCGCCCGGTCATCATCGAGGGACTTCCAGGTGTCGGCAACGTCGGCAAGCTCGCCGCGGACCTGATGGCCGAGAAGCTGGGAGCGGAGCTCATGGCCCGCATCTACTCGCCCGAGCTTCCACCGCAGGTGATCGTGGACGACGACTGCGTCGCCCAGCCCGCCTGCTGCGAGGTCTGGTACGCCGACATCGGCGACAGGGATGCAGTCTTCATCCTGGGGGACTTCCAGGCCACGACACCCAACGGCCAGTACATCCTGTCCGAGGACACGTTCAGGATGCTTCTCGGATACGACCCCTCCCTGATCGTCACGCTGGGAGGGTACGGCACCGGACAGCTGGTCCCGGCGCCCCGCGTCCTGGGAGTCGTCTCCGAACCTGACATGAAACCCCGCCTGGAGCAGGCCGGAGTCGGATTCTACCCCGGGGAGCCTCAGGGAGGCATCGTCGGAGCCGCCGCCATGTTCCTTGGTTTCGGCAAGATCTACGGAATCGAATCGGTCTGCATAATCGGAGAGACATCCGGGTACATAGCGGACTACAGGAGCGCCAGGAACGTCCTGGACGCCCTCTGCGCCTATCTCGGGGTTCACGTGGACACCTCCTCGTACAGCGAGCAGATCGAGCAGATAGACAGTGCCAGCGCGATGCTCACCTCGGAGTCCCAGGATGGCGGAGAGGAAGAGGACCTGGTGTACATCCGTTGAAGTCCTCTCAAAGTTTTTAGCTTCACAACCGATTCTGTTTACACAACGGAGGTCGGGCGTGAGAACATTGAACGGCAAGCGGATCAAGGATTTCGTGGGAAAGCGCGAAATCATCCTCTTCATAGGTGCCGCCATAATCTCACAGATAGTCACCTCCATCAGCAACGAGATGCCGCTGAACATCATGCCGAACCTGGCACTCTGCCCCGTCATCGGCATCCTATTCGGTCCCTTCGCATCACTCGGCGTGAACCTCGTGAGCTTCGTGGACAACGTCACCACGGGCATACCGATGGAATACTGTCTCATAGACCTCGTGACAGTGTTCCTGACGTCTTACATCCCTTACAGGCTGTGGTACAGCACCGTGATGAACCGTGACGACCGCCCGCCGGTGCTCGACTCGGTCCGCAACATCACCAAGTTCGTGGCCATGATGGTAGTGGCCAGTCTGGTCTACACCATCCTGTACAACATCACATACGGGCTTATGGACGGGATGTTCGTACTGAACTTCGAGGACCTGGTGCGTTTCATGAACGTGCTGTCCTTCTCGTTCCTCTTCGGACTTGCGGCGATCCTCCTGTTCAGGTATCTAGGCATCAGGTTCTACAGCCCCAAGTACGGGGGCACACCTGACGACTTCAGGCGCAACGTCGACCCGAGGTTCTACGACCTGATGCTGGTGCTGGGAATCGTTCTCCCGCTCTTCGTGCTCAACGTGTCTCCCTCCGGTCCCGCGATCCCCGCCATGGGGATCCTCACGTACGCCCTGCTGATAG
>CASFMM010000007.1 GCA_949295765.1 uncultured Methanomassiliicoccales archaeon
GATGTCCTTGGCGGCCTGCAGGTTCTCGGGGGTGAGCTCGTCGGAGAGCACCTTCATGCTCGCCTCACCGAGGTCCACGCCCCTGGCGTACAGGTAGGCGTTCCCGGCGAGGCCGACGAGAATGACGGTGTCGGCCATCCCGTTCCCGAGGACGCGGTCGATCATCTCCGAGGCGTCGCCGAACTTGGCGCCGCCCAGGATGAACACGCAGGGCCTGCGGGGGTGTCCGAAGATCGCGTTGAGTGCGAAGAGCTCCTTGGCCATCAGCCTGCCGGACGCGGAGGGCACCTTGACGGGGAACCCGACCAGGGAGCACTGGGACCTGTGGGCCGCGCCGAAGGCGTCGCACACGTAGTAGTCTATGAGCGGGGCGAGCCTCTCCACGATCTCCCCCTCGGACTGCTTGAACATGTCGCCCTTGGCGGTCTCGCTGTCCAGCTCCCTCACGTTGCCCAGCAGGAGGACCTGCCCGGGCTCGAGGGCGGAGATGGCACCGACGGCGGAGTCCCCGATCACGTCGTCGACGTACTTCACGGGCATGCCCAGGTGCTTGGACAGGTGGTCGGCGTGCTGCTCCAGGGGGATGAAGTCCCAGCTGCCCTTGCGGCTCTGGTGCGCGAGGAGGACGACCTTGGCCCTCTTCCCGACGAGCTCCCTTATCGTGGGGACGACCCTCCTGATCCTGGCGTCGTTGACGATCCTCAGGGTGGTCTTGTCCAGGGGGCAGTTGATGTCCACCCTCAGGAGCACGGTCTTGTCCCTGAAGTCGAAATCCTCCAGAGTGTTGAAGTCCTTGGTCATCCGCCCGCCTCACTCCTTGTTGGGTATCCCGAGGGAGTCGTTGGTCTTCCTGACGGACGCGGCGGGGTCCTGCTCCATCTTGCACATCGACCTGATGCAGTCGATGTTCTCGGGGATCACGTCGGACTCCTGGTGCACGGCCTGGTAGTAGTACAGGGTGTTGCCCACGACCTTGATGCCGTCCTCCCACACGACGATCTCGTACATGTCGGAGCGGTCGCGGCCCATGTCCCTGGCCAGCTCCATGATCTGGGCGGTGGTCTTGATACCGTCCTTGCTGCTGACGAGCCTGACGCGGGGCGCCTTCCTCAGCACCTCGATCACGTCGGAGGTGGAGACCTCGGACCCGAGCTCGGCGACGACGGTGTGCACGTGCATGAGCGTGGTCGAGGCCTTGACGGCCATGGTGCTGATGTCCAGCCAGGGCATGATGCTCTGCACGTCGGGCCCGTGGTGGGTGGGCAGCTTGACGGAGGGCTCCAGACCGTTGATGGGTCCGTTCTTGCTGTCGCCGGGATCGGCGGCGCGGCGGACGATGGTGACGAACGCCTTCTTGACCTTGAACTCCCTGTCGATGGGGTTGAGGGTCCTCAGGAGTCCGGTCGTGTTGCACGAGACGACGCGGGACAGCTGGGCGCCCCAGGACTCGGAGTAGTTGGCGGTGGAGTTGAACGAGATGCCGGTGAGGCTGTGGTCCTCCCCGCCCTGGAATATGGCCTTGACGCCGGCGGCCTTGTACTGGTCCCTGTACATCTCCCCGACGTTGCCGGGAGTGCAGTCGACGACGATGTCGACCTTCCCGTACATGTCCTTCAGGGTTCCGGCGATCGGGACGCCGGCGACGTTGAACGCCTCGACGCTCTCGTCGGGGACGTAGATGTCGTATCCCTTGGCCAGCGCGGCCTGGGCCTCGAAGTTCGGCCTGGTCTTGGTGACCCCGACCAGCTCCATGTCGTCCTGTTTGGCGACCGCGGACGCCACTCTCTTTCCGATGGTCCCGTATCCGTTGACTGCAACCCTGACTTTAGCCATGTTGTCTACCTGGTGGAACGGATTGCCTGCGCTTCTTTAAAGGTTACTGGGGGCACGCAACCGCACGGACGGATTGGACACTGTCAGCTGCGATATCCGTCCATAAATCAGTTTTATATTCTTGTAAAATATTAGACATTACTGATTCAAGTGTCACATATCTGTAACGGAATCGGTGCGTGAACATGGACAGTATGCTCATAGTTTACGCTTGTATAATTGTAGTGTTAGTGATCTGTTCGGCGTTCTTCTCGCTGACGGAGACCGCGTTCACCGGTGCGAACCGCGTGAGACTGAAGAAACTCGCCAACGACGGCGACAAGAAGGCCGAGAAAGCCCTCGTCATGCTGGAGGACTACGACAAGTTCCTCACGACCAACCTCATCGGGGTCAACGTCGTCAACATCGCATCCAGCACCATCGCGACCGTCATGTTCGTCGCGATCTTCGCGGACCTGGGAAGTGTGGTGAACATCGTCGTCATGACGCTGGTGTCCCTGACCTTCTGCGAGATCATACCCAAATCGGTGGCCAAGAAGAACCCCGTGAAGTGGTGCATCAAGACGGTCAACATCTTCGCCGTCCTGGTGAAGGTCCTCTCCCCCGTGTCCTGGCTGTTCACCAAGCTGACCAAGGCGATCGGGGAGACCGACGACGAGACCATGAGCGACGAGGAGCTCGAGGTCCTCATCGACGAGTGCGAGGAGGGCGGGTCCCTGGACACCGACGCCAGCGAGCTCATCAAATCGGCCATCAGGTTCGACGACATCGAGGTCGGGACCCTGTGCGTCCCCCGCATGGACGTCACCGCCGTGAACCAGGACGCCACCTCGAAGGAGCTGTCCGACATCCTGGCCGAGTCCGGGTTCTCCAGGATACCCGTGTACAGGAAGACGATCGACGACATCGTCGGAGTTGTCTACTCCAAGGACTACTTCACCAGGGCCCACAAGGGCCTCCCGTGCAACATCGCCTCGATCATGAAGCCCGTCAAGTACGTCCCCGAGAGCATGACCGCCTCCGACCTGCTGAGCGACTTCCAGAAGACCAAGGTCCACATGGCCGTGGTCCTGGACTCTTACGGCGGAACGATAGGGATCATCACCATGGAGGACGTCCTCGAGGCCCTGGTCGGAGAGATCTGGGACGAGAGCGACGAGGTCTCCGAGGACATCGTGACCAACGTGGACGGGTCGCTGACCGTCAAGGGCTCCACGGACGTGTACGACATCATGAACGCCCTCGGCAGGGACTTCGACCTCCAGGGATACGAGGAGCACACGGTCAACGGGCTCCTGATGCACGTGCTCGGACGCACGCCCGTCGGCGGGGACGAGATCCTGACCGACGACGTCTCGATCAAGGTCGTCAGCATGGACGGCCGCAGGGCCAGGGAGTGCAGGGTCATCGACCATCGCGCCCCTCCCGCCTGATGATCACAATCCCGGCCGCAGAGCCGGGATGCAAACATCTTCCCATCCTCACATCCCTTCATTCCCGCGTTTTTCGAGCAATACTTTTATCGCGTACTGGGTTCCACTGTCCGAGGTTTCGACATGAGAGGGACCAAGGCACTGCTGAGCATGCTTGAGAAGAAGGGCGTCGACACCGTCTTCGGATACCCCGGAGGCAGCGTCATCTCCGTCTACGACGAACTCGTGGACTCCCCCATCAGGCATGTACTGGTGAGACACGAGCAGTGCGCCGCCCACATGGCGGACGGATACGCCCGCGCCAAGAACCAGCCGGGGGTCTGCATCGCCACCAGCGGCCCGGGGGCCACCAACCTGGTCACCGGGATCGCCACGGCGTACGCCGACTCGTCCCCCATAATCGCGCTGACCGGACAGGTCGCCGCGGGATCGCTGGGCCAGGGGGCATTCCAGGAGGTCGACGCGTACAGCCTGCTCATGCCGATCACCAAGCACAGCTACAGGGTCCTGGACGTCAACAGGCTCCCGCACGCGGTCAGCGAGGCATGGGAGATATGCCAGATGGGCAGGAGGGGGCCGGTCCACATCGACCTCCCCATCGACCAGATGAACTCCGACATCGACGAGTCGCTCCTCGACGAGAGGTTCGGGGTCAAGCCGCTGACCGAGGACCTTTCCGGACTGCATGAGGCGGTCCAGTGGATAAGGGAGGCTCAGCGCCCCCTGATCCTGGTCGGCGGCGGCGCGATTGACGCCTCCGAGGAGGTCATGGAACTGGCACGCATCATGAGGGCGCCGGTCGTCAACACCCTCATGGGCATGGGCGTGGTCCCGTCGTCCTACGAGCTCAACCTCGGACCGCTGGGACTGCACGGGAGGCTCTCCGCCCTCGAGATGTCCACCGAGGCGGATCTGATCATATCCATCGGCAGCAGGTTCTCCGACAGGACATACAGCCCCCACGACCGCATGAAGGACCCGCAGGGCAGGGTCATCCACATCGACATCGACGCCACCGAGTTCAGCAAGCACAGGCACCAGTGCGTCAACCTGCAGGCGGACGCCAGGAAGGCCCTGAGGTCGCTCATCTGCGCCATGGGGTCCAAGCCCGTCGAAAGACCCAGATGGACCGAGCATGCGCTGCAGGTCAAGAGGAGCCACGTCCGCGACGACGACAGATGCTGCGTCCCCATCGCCCCGCAGAAGGTCATGCACGAGATCAACAGGTTCATCGGCGACGACACCATCGTCACCACCGACGTGGGACAGAACCAGATGTGGGCCATGCACTACCTGGACATCGAACATCCCAGGCAGTTCCTGACGTCGGGCACGTTCGGGACAATGGGCTTCGGGCTCCCCGCCGCGATAGGGGCCAAGGCCGCCCTGCCCGAGAAGAAGGTCATGACGATCACCGGCGACGGGGGGCTGCAGATGGTCATCCAGGAGCTGGCCACCTCCGTGGCGGAGGACCTTCCAGTCACCGTCGTCCTGCTGAACAACGGGTGCCTCGGCATGATCAAGCAGATGCAGAAGTACTACTGGAACGGCCGCTACTCCGCCATGGAGCTGAAAGACGACCCGGACTTCGTCACCGTGGCGAAGGGATTCAGATGCAACGGCATACACGTGGAGAGGCCCGAGGAGATCGGCGACGCGCTGAGGCAGGCGATGGACTCCGACGTCACCACGGTCGTCGAGATCATGGTCGACCCCGAGGCGGACATCCTGCCCATGCTCCCCATGAACCCGAGCATCCCGATAATCAGGGGCGACTGCCGGTTCTGAGGTTGGAAGAGACCGCTCCTGTAGACCATCCCTCCTTTCTCAAATTATATTAGAAATGGCGGAATACGAGCCCTGAAGGCATCACCATGAAAGGCACGAAGGCACTGGTCACAATGCTCGAGAGGAAGGGCGTCGACACGCTCTTCGGCTACCCCGGCGGAAGCGTCATACCCATCTACGACGAGCTGTACGACGCGAACCTGAGGCACATCCTCGTGAGGCACGAGCAGTGCGCGGCCCACATGGCCGACGGATACGCCAGGGCCTCCGGCAGACCCGGGGTATGCCTGGCGACCAGCGGACCCGGCGCCACCAACCTTGTCACAGGTGTCGCCACGGCCTTCGCGGACTCGGTGCCGATGATCGCCTTCACGGGACAGGTCGGAACGGGCTCCCTCGGACTGGGGGCCTTCCAGGAGGTCGACGCGTACAGCGTCATGATGCCTATCACGAAACACAACTTCAGGGTCCTTGACGTCAACAGGCTCCCCCATGCGGTCAGCGAGGCGTGGGAGATATGCCAGACGGGACGCCCCGGACCCGTACACGTCGACCTGCCGGTCGACCAGATGAACTCTCAGGTGGACGAGTCCGTCCTCGACGAGGAGTACGGGATCAAGCCCCTGTGCGAGGACCTGTCCGGGTTCGAGGAGGCGGTGCAGTGGATCAAGGCGGCCAACCGCCCGGTCATCCTCATCGGAGGAGGTGCGGTCAACGCATACAACGAGGTCATGGAGCTCTCACAGCTGCTGCAGGCCCCCGTTGACACCACCCTCATGAGCATGGGCGTGGTCCCGTCCACCTACGACCTCTGCATGGGCCCGCTCGGCATGCACGGAAGGATGTCCGCTCTCCACGCCATGAACGAGGCCGACCTCATCATCTCCATCGGCAGCAGGTTCTCCGACAGGACCTACAGCCAGAAGAGCCGCATGAAGAGCCCCGACGGGAAGGTCGTCCACATCGACCTGGACGCCACCGAGTTCGGCAAGCACAAGCATCCCGCCGTCAACCTCCAGTGCGACTCCGCCAAGACGGTCCGCATGCTGATCGAGGCCCTGAAGCCCTCGTACACCCCCAACAGGGACTGGGCGGAGAGGGCCAGGACGTTCAAGCAGCACTGCGCCTGCGACCCCGACCTCTGCTGCACACCCATCGTGCCCCAGAAGGTCATGCACGAGATCAACAGGTTCATCGGCGACGACACCATCGTCACCACCGACGTGGGACAGAACCAGATGTGGGCCATGCACTTCCTGGACATCGAGAAGCCCCGCAGGTTCCTGTCATCGGGGACGTTCGGCACCATGGGATACGGTCTGCCGGCGGCTATAGGCGCCAAGGCCGCGAAGCCCGACATGAACGTCATGGCGATCACCGGCGACGGCGGACTCCAGATGGTCATGCAGGAGCTGGCCACATCGCTGGCCGAGGACCTGCCCGTGACCGTCGTCCTGCTGAACAACGGGACCCTTGGCATGGTCAGACAGTGGCAGAAGCTGTTCTGGCACGAGCGCTACTCCGCCACCACCCTGAGGTGCGACCCCGACTTCGTGAAGCTGGCGGAATCCTTCGGCGCCAAGGGCATCAGGGTCGAGAAGCCCGGCGAGATCGCCGACGCCCTAAAAGAGGCCCGCGACTGCGGCAGGACCTGCATCGTGGACATCACCGTGGACCCGGACGAGCACGTGCTCCCCATGATCCCCGCCGATCCCAAGGAGGAGATCGTCATGGGCCGCTGCGGGTTCAGGATCTGAGCGCGGAGGCGGAACCCCCCGTCCTCCGTATCCTTTCCCTCATCACCATTATATCATTCCCCGATGTTCGTCCGCACATGGACCTCGAAAAGACCGTTCTGGAAAGGATAGTGCCCTCCCCCGAAGTCGTCTCCTCCATACAGGAGCGCGCCGACCGCCTGAAGAGGATCGTGGAGGAGTACATCGCATCCCACGGCATCGAGGTCGAGGCCAGGTTCGCCGGGTCGTTCTCCAAGGGGACGTTCCTGTCCAACCCGGACCTGGACCTGTTCCTGATGTTCCCGGACACCGTGTCCGAGCAGGAGATGAGGCTCATCGGCCTGCAGGCAGGGGAGGACATCCTCCACGGGATCCGCATGTTCTCGGACCACCCGTACACCAGGGGGAACTTCGAGGGCCTGGACGTGGACATGGTGCCCTGCTTCCGCATCGACAGCACGGAGCACCTCAAGAGCGCGGTTGACCGCACCCCGTTCCACACGGAGTTCGTCAACTCCCACCTGGACGACGAGGGCAGGAACCAGGTCCGCCTGCTGAAGAAGTTCATGAAGGGCATCGGCACCTACGGTGCCGAGCAGGACTCCAGGGGCTTCTCAGGATACCTGTGCGAGGTCCTTGTCGTGAGGTTCGGGTCGTTCCGCGGCGTCCTGGAGGCGGCATCCCGCTGGAGGGACGGCACCGTCATCTCCGTGAAGGGCGACGGACCGGAGATCGTCGCGCCGCTGGTCGTGTACGACCCCGTCGACCCCAGGAGGAACGTGGCGTCGGCGGTGCACCTGGACACCCTGTCCCTGTTCGTCGTGGCCGCCAGGGCGTACCTGTCGGAACCCAGGATGGAGTTCTTCTTCCCCAACGAGAGGACGCCGATGCCGTCTGAGGGGCTCCGCGAGACCGTCGGAAGGCACGGCAGCAGGCTCGTGTCCGCTGTGTTCGGAAGGCCGGACGCCATCGAGGACAACCTGCACTCCCAGCTCTGGAAGACCCAGATCGCCTTCGCGAAAAAACTGGACGACTTCGGATTCGGAGTGCTCCGCGCCGTCCACAGGATGGACGAGGACAGGATGACCGTCGTGTTCGAGGTGGAGCGCGACACCCTCCCCAGGACCTTCAAGCACGAGGGACCGCCCGCATGGGTCAACTCGGACTCGTTCATGGCGAAGTGGAAGGGCAGCCCCTTCGGCGACCCGTTCATAGAGGACGGGAGGTGGAGGGTCGTGTCCGAGCGCCAGTACACCGTCGCCTCGGACATGCTGACGCACGAGGCGTCCATGGCGGGAATCGGGAAGGAGCTGGACCTCGGCACCATGAGGGTCATGGGTCATGAGGAGACGCTCTCGGACGTGGATCCGCTGCTCCTGACCGAACTGCTGGACCCCAGGATGCCCTGGGAGATCTGATATCCCTGACATTCAGACCAAAAGCACTTTAACCCCTGGAGGATACGCATCCTCCAGTGGGCCTGTGGGTTAGCTTGGTATACTTGCGGCTTTGGGAGCCGTTGACCCCGGTTCAAATCCGGGCTGGCCCACCATCAACCTCATCCAGCATGTTTTGTATCCATCATTTGACATGTATCCCGCCACAAAAGATGCCGTCGGATTCCAAACTCCCCTTCACATCATCGAGAGAATGGACAACAGGGTGTTTCCTGAACCTCTCCAACGCGGCGACTCCGTCTGCATAGTCTTCCGCATCCTCTATGGACTCCGCCACCGCATCCGCGATCGACTGAGATGCAGTGATCCCACGTTTCTCTGCCGGATCCAGCATCATTCGCATCAAACTTCACCACTGTTGAAAAACAATTGTTGTACAGCTATTTATATTGGAATAGAGTTCAAATGTCATGGGATGCATTCAAACCGACAATCCTACGTTCACATTGAACGAGAGATGCGGATATCTGATCGGAAAAATCGAGTCGGCACTTGACTCGAATCGCCTTCACGAGAGGCTGGAATCCCCGGAGACCAGATACGACAACAGGCTGAGGGCCGTGCAGGCCACCGCCGCCATAGAGAACAACAGCCTGTCGCTGAAACACGTCAGGAACCTCATGGATGGCAAGGTGGTGCCCGGATGCCGCCGTGAGATCCAGGAGATCAGGAACGCCTTCGACAGCTACTCTGCTATCGGAACCTTCGACCCCACGGATGTCGGCGACCTGCTGAGGGCCCACGGAATGATGACGGGGAACATCCTCACGAACGCGGGCCGTTTCCGCGACCACGGTGTCGGCGTGTACTCCGGACGCGAACTCGTCCACCTCGCCCCTCCGGCGTACCTGGTGCCGGGGCTCATCGGCGACCTCCTGGGATGGCTAGACAGGTCTCAGGACCATCCACTGGTCAGGGGATGTGTGTTTCACCATGAGTTCGAGTTCGTCCACCCCTTCTCCGACGGCAACGGGCGCACCGGCAGGCTGTGGCAGACACTGATCCTGACACGCTGGAGACCGGAGTTCGAATGGATCCCGGTGGAGGCCGCGACACTGAAGCACAGGTGGGAGTACTACGACGCCATACAGGCCTCCGACGAATCCGGTGACTCGGGGACGTTCGTGGAGTTCATGCTCGGTGTGATCCTGGAGGCCGTGGAAGCTGAATCGCAGGCCTGATTCGGACATACTGGCACATTAGATTTTCAAGGATTTTCGGAGCCTCCGCCGCATGTGCCAGACCTCCAGAAACCCCGATGGGCCGTTCGGTCACCTCCCCCTGCAACGCTCATAAGCGGCCCCGGGAATCGACACGGCATGGACGCATCCGAGGACGATCTCATCGGCACCATGGAGCACGCCGTGGCGGAAATGGACAGGGCCCTGGGCAGGAAGACGTCGGCCATGGTCATATCCGGCTCGGCCACCCCTCCCAGACGCAACGTCAGGACGCAGGAGAGCCCCCAGTTCCTGACATCCAGGGTGCTGGTCGTCCCGATGGTCCGCACGCTCGGGTACACCGACGTTACCCTGTCATACAGGGAGCTGGAGCACGTCCCGGGACTGGTCATAGCGATAACCGCCGCCAACCACCCTCTGAAGGAGGCGTCGGAGAACCTCATCAGGACCATGAAGGTCGAGAACGCCGATCTGGGCATCGCCACGGACGGGATAAGGTGGGTCCTGGCCGAGAGATACGGAAGATGGCCCAAGGTCGTCTGCATGTCCGACCTCAGACCGTATTACGTGGAGGTCCTGGACCGTGACAGGTTCAGGACGGCGGTGCCGGAGGACAGACGCAACCTCCGCCTGTTCTCCAACCTGTTCTCCAAGAAGACTCAGGACGGCGGCTGCCCGCAGGGAGGCCCGTCCGGGGAGCCGACGGCGATGTCGTCCACCACCGACGAGTAAAGACGGTATCCCCCTGCCAGGTGGCTGCACCCGTATCCGCTCTGGGTCAGCATCCTCGCCGCGATGTAGCTGCGGAGGGCGCTGTGGCATATCAGACGGACATGCCTGTCCTTCGGGATCTCGGACATCCTCTCCCTCATCTCGTCCACCGGGATGTTCACCGCACCCCCGATGTGCCCGCGGGCGAACTCCTCGGGCGTGCGGACGTCCACGAACAGGTTCGACGGGTCCTCCCTCAGGGAGGCGACGTCATCCCAGAAGAACTGGGAGACCCTGCCGGAGACCACGTTGTCTATCACGAACCCCGCCATGTTCACCGGGTCCTTCGCGGAGGAGTACGGGGGCGCGTAGGCCAGGTCCAGCTCCTCCAGGAGCCTGTAGTCCCCTCCGGCGCGGATGGCGGTGGCGATGACGTCGATCCTCTTGTCCGCACCCTCGTATCCGACGATCTGCGCACCGAGGATCCTCCCGGTGCCCTTCTCGAACAAGGTCTTCACGGACATGTTCCTCGCTCCTGGATAGTACGTGGCATGGGATGCGGAGTAGGTGTACACCTTGTCGTAATCGATCCCCGCGGCTCTGGCGGTCTTCTCGTTGAGGCCCGTGGTGGCGACGGTCATGTCGAACACCTTGATCACGGACGACCCCTGGGAACCCCTGTACTCGCTGGGAATCCCGCAGATGTTGTCCGCGGCGATGCGGCCCTGCCTGTTGGCCGGACCCGCCAGCGAGATCACGGCGTCGGTTCCGGACACGAACTCCCTGACCTGCACGGCGTCCCCGACGGCGTAGATGCTCGGATCCGAGGTACGCATGTGGGTGTCCGTGACGATGGCGCCCTTGATGCCCGTCTCCAGACCAGCGTCGGAGGCCAGATGGGTCTCGGGCACCACGCCGAGGGCCACGACGGCCATGTCCGCATCCAGGGTGCATCCGCTCCTCAGCTTCACTTTCAGGGGGCCGTCGGTCTCGAAACCGGTGACGGCCTCGGACAGCAGGAGCCTGATCCCGTTGGACCTGAGGCAGTGGTGGACGTCGGCCGCCATGTCCCTGTCCAGAGGGGGAAGCACATGGTCGGGACGCTGGACGAGCGTGACCTCCACACCCATCTCCGCAAGGTTCTCGGCGACCTCCAGCCCGATGTAACCCCCTCCCGCGACCACCGCGCTCTTCGGCCTGTTGGATACGACGAAATCACGCATAACCAGCGTGTCCTCGACGGTGCGCATGGTCATCACCCTCGGATCGTCGGTCCCGGACATGTCGGGCATGAGTGGCTTGGCACCGGGGGACAGGATCAGGACGTCGTAGGGCTCGTCGTACTCGGATCCGTCGTCGAGCCTCCTGACCCTGACGGTCTTGGATGACCTGTGTATGGACAGGGCCTCGTTCCTGACCCTGACGTCGATGTCGAAGCGTCTCCTGAACGATTCCGGGGTCTGCAGCGTCAGCTTGCCCCTCTCCGCGATGACGCCTCCGACGTAGTACGGCAGCCCGCAGTTGGCATAGGATACGTAGCCCGTGCGCTCCAGCATCACGATCTCCGCATCCTCATCGAGCCTTCTGAGCCTCGCGGCCGCGGACGCTCCGCCGGCCACGCCACCTATGATCAGAACCTTCATGGAGGGAAATCATGCTTGATGGATAATATATTAACGTTGTTAACAGAGTTTTAATCCACTTCGGAGGATCGCCGATGAGAGTGAAAACGGGTCGACGGATTGACCGCCGACCCTTGAAAGATCAGTACTGGTGGTAGCACTTCGAGATGATCTTCCACTTGCCGTCTATCTTGAGCAGCGTGTGGAAGTCGGTGAAACAGCACTGGTGCCAGTCGTTCATCACGACACGCACGACGGCTTCGGTTCCTACGAGCGCGAGAACATCTATGCGGGTCTTGGTTCCCGGATCGCCACCGACCTGCTTCAGGGCCTCGTAGAAATTGTTGATGGAACCGTTGTACAGGGTTCCGTTCAGATACCCGTACATGACGGCGTTCTCATCGAAGGCCTCCTTGCAGAGATCCACATCACCAGTGCTGCAGGCCCCCACATACTTCTTCATGGTCGAGACCACGGCCTCGTACTCTTCCAGACTCTCCATTTCCAATCCTCCTTACCATGGGACCGACGGATCGCACAAAATCCACTGGTCCTAGTTATGTAGTTAATTCAAAGAATATAAAACAAGACTGCTATGTCCTAATACACATGATTTGCTTCATTCCGCGGGGATCGGCATCCGAATGAAGGTTCACTCTGCATCAGACCAGAGCCTGGCGCATCTGACGGCATGGTTCCAGCCCCTGATGTGCTCCTGCCTCTCGGCCTCGCCCATCTGCGGCACGAACCTCCTGTCAAGGGACCAGTTCTCCCTCAGATCGTCCTCGCCGTCCCAGAACCCGACGGTCAGCCCCGCCATGTACGCGGCGCCGAGGGCGGTGGACTCGATGCACCTGGGGCGCTCCACCTCCATGCCCGTGATGTCGGCGAGGAACTGGCAGAGGAAGTTGTTGGCGCTTGCACCTCCGTCTACCTTGACCGAATGGATATCCGTTTTGGAATCAGCCTCCATCGCCCTTATTACGTCGTTGGCCTGGAATGCTATCGACTCCAGTGCTGCACGTGCTATATGGCAACGGTTCGTCCCCCTGGTCAGTCCCATGATGATCCCGCGGGCGTTCTGGTCCCAGTGCGGGGCGCCCAACCCGACGAACGCCGGCACGACGTAGCACCCGCATGTGTCCTCGACACGCTCCGCCATCCTCTCGGTCTCGGCGGACTCCTCCACGATCTGGAGCTCGTCCCTGAGCCACTGCACGGCGGCCCCCGCGATGTATATCGACCCCTCCAGGGCGTACTCGGTGACACCGCCCCTGTTCCAGGCCACGGTGGTCAGCAGACCCTTGCTGGTGATCCTGGGGTCCTCCCCGATGTTCATCAGCAGGAAACCCCCTGTGCCGAACGTTATCTTCACGTCGCCCCTGTCGAAGCATGTCTGCCCGAACAGGGCGGCCTGCTGGTCCCCCAGCGCCGAGGCGATCGGTATCGACGCCCCGACTACGCCGGGATCGGTCGTACCGAAGACGTGTCCGGGCGGGCACGGCTCGGGGAGCATGGCCTCCGGTATCCCCAGGATCCCCAGCAGGTCCCTGTCCCATGACAGGTCGGAAATGTTGAACATCATCGTGCGGGAGGCGTTGGAGTAGTCCGTCGCATGGACCCTCCCTCCGCTCAGGCACCACATCAACCACGATTCCACGGTGCCGAACAGGACGTCCCCGTCTTCCGCCCCCTCTCTGGCCCCAGGCACGTTATCCAGGATCCATCTCAGCTTCGTCCCCGAGAAGTAGGCGTCTATCTGCAGTCCGGTCTTCGACAGTATCGTCTCCCCCAGCCCGCGGTCCCTGAGATCCTGGCAGAACTCATGCGTCCTGCGGTCCTGCCAGACTATGGCGTTGCACAGGGGCTCGCCGGTGCGTGCGTCCCATACGACGGTGGTCTCCCTCTGGTTGGTGATCCCCATCGCGACGCAATCGTCCGGATCGATCCCCGGCTTGGAGAGACAGTCACGGATGACCCCGACGCACGAGTCCCTGATCTCCGAGGCGTCGTGCTCGACCATCCCCGGCCCCGGGTAGATCTGCCTGATGTTCCTCTGCGACACGGCCAGGACCTCGCCGCTGTGGCCGAACAGCATGCAGCGGACGCTTGTCGTCCCCGCGTCCAGGGCCAGAACGTACTTCGGCACGGGGTCAGCCCCTGTAGATGTCGTCGAGACTCAGGAGCAGGACGTTGACGTTGCCCTTGGCGTAATCCGACAGGGCGCTGTCGAACCCGGCCCCCGAGAACAGGACGAACAGCTTGTTGGACCCCTCGATCTTCCTGGACCTGTCCATGAGCTCGTCCAGGTCCTTCTTGGAGAACGGCGCTCCGCGGAGCCTGCACCTGGCGGTCATGATCCTCCTCACGTCGTTGGCGTTCACGGACGCCACGAAGTCTATGATGGAATCGCTGGAGTCGTCCTTCCTGCGGAGCTTCCCGATGAAGGAGTACTCGTAGGTGTGCGTGACGTAGTCCATGCAGACGGCCTTGAACCCGCGCTCCACGTAGGCGTCGATGTCGTCCTTGGCAAGCTCGAACGCGTCGTTGGGCGACTCGAACTCCACATGGTGCGTGTACCTGTACACGACCTCGTAGAAGAAGCGGATGATGTTGCTCCCTATGGTGTAGACCGCCCTCCTGGACATCCCCGAGGAGACCTCCTTCTGCACCAGCCCCTTGTGCTCCATGTCGTCCAGCATCTTGTTGCAGTACGACGCGCTGATGTCCGCCAGATCTGCTATGTCCCTGACGTTCTGCGCGCCCGACGCCATGGCCGACAGCACCTTGACGCATGCGGAGCTGACCTCCGTCTCCGCGGCCACGAGACCCTCGGCCTCCAGGGAGTACACGGACATGTGGTCGAAGAACTGGTCGCGGATCACGTCGGCCGGCTTGCCGACGAACAGCTCCTGGTACGCCGGCGTGCCCCCGACTATGCTGTACGCGGTCAGGTGCTCCAGCGGGGTGTAGTCCGGATGGAAACCCTTGCACTCCAGATAGTTCATGGGCTTCAGGTCCAGGGTGTAGTAGAACCTACCGAAGATCGAGCTGTCGTTGTCGCACACGATGAGCATCATCTTGGTGCCGGGGAGCTCGCGATTCATGAATGTGCGGAGGTAGGAGTTGAACTCGGGGAAGTTGTAAACCAGGTCGGAGTAGCGGTCTATGATCACCACTACCCTCCTCTTCCCGCACAGGCGCTTCAGAGCGGGGAATAGATCCATGATGTCGTCGAAGCGGACGTCGTTGCCGGCGAACCTGGAGATGTTGCGGCACATCTCGTCTATGTTGTCCGACTTCAGGCCCGGGACGCCCGTGAGGTAGATGTGCGGCTTGTCCGCACAGAACGCACGGAGCAGCGTGGTCTTACCCAGATGGCGGCGCCCGCATATGGCGCACGCTACAGGCACCTTCTCATACACACCTTCCAGGTACTTCAGCTCCTCAGAGCGACCCACGCATCCATCCATGAATCCTGTATTCCATTGGTACCTAATTAAAGAGAATGTCTCGGACACCGAGGGACGCTGGGAGATGCTTCGTTCCGGGACGAAGCTTCGTCAGTATCTGAATGATATCTACCCTTCCCCTTATATACCGAAGACCTCCGAACCTCAGGTGTCGGCTCATGAATGATATCCTGTTCATGATGGTCGTGCCGTTCATCGCGGCATGCCTCCTGCTGGTCACGAAGAGTGACAAGGCGAGGACGGTCATAGCCGAGGTCGCGGCCGCGGTCATCATCCTGTCATCGATCTGGGTGGCGTACAGCTACCTGGGTGAGCCCCAGACGTTCGGGTTCCATAACGAGACGATAGATCTGCTGATGTTCGTCGTCGAGGTGATCCTTGGACTCGTCATCATTTATCTGGGAATTAAACACAAGAAATACGCCGCATCGGTCCTCGGACTGGTGCAGCTGTGCATGTCCCTCTACTTCGAGTTCGCCCTCAAGGAGGGCATCGAGGTGGAGAACGCCCTGTACATAGACGACCTCTCCATCGTGATGGTGCTCATCATCGGAATCATCGGCAGCCTGATCTGCGTGTACGCGGTCGGCTACATGAGGGACTTCCAGGAGCATCACAGGGACGAGAAGGACCGCAGGCCGTGGTTCTTCTTCCTGCTCTACACGTTCCTGAGCGCGATGTACGGTATCGTGCTGTCCAACGACCTCGTCTGGATGTTCTTCTTCTGGGAGATCACCACTCTGTGCTCCTTCGCTCTGATAGGATACACCAGGACGACGGAGGCCGTCAACAACTCGTTCAGGCAGTTGATCCTGAACCTGATCGGCGGGATCGCGTTCCTCACCGCGAACATGGTCCTCGCGCACCAGTACGGGTTCCTCGACCTCCAGAGCCTGCTCGCCTCGGACTCCGAGGCCCAGTGGATCCTGGTGGCGGTCATGCTCCTGTGCCTCGCGGGAATCGTCAAGTCCGCGCAGATGCCGTTCCACACATGGCTGCTCGGCGCGATGGTGGCGCCCACGCCCACATCCGCCCTGCTGCACTCGTCCACCATGGTCAAGGCAGGGGTGTTCATGGTCCTGAAGCTGTCCCCGCTGCTGACCGGCAACCTGGCGGGATACATGACCATGACCGTCGGAGGACTCACGTTCCTCCTGGCATCCATGGCTGCGATATCGCAGTCCAACGCCAAACGCGTCCTCGCGTACTCCACCATAGCCAACCTCGGACTCATCGTCGCCTGCGCGGGTGTCGGGGAGCCGGAGGCTGTCTGGGCGGGAATCATGCTGATGATCTTCCACGCCGTCACCAAGTCCATGATGTTCCTCAGCGTCGGTACCGCGGAGCACCACATCGGCAGCAGGGACATCGAGGACATGGACGGACTGTTCACCAGGATGCCCAAGCTCGCCATCATCATGATGATCGGAATCGCAGGGATGTTCCTCGCCCCCTTCGGGATGCTCATATCCAAATGGGCCGCGCTGACGTCCTTCGTCGACAGCGAGTACATCGTTCTCATTGCGTGCATAGTGTTCGGGAGCGCCGTCACATCGTTCTACTGGACCAAGTGGCTCGGGAAGCTCGCATGCACGGTGTCCGATGCGGAGGACTGCGAGGAGACCGTCCACAGGCAGGAATGGTTCGCCCTGGGGTGCCTGGGGGTCCTGACGATAGCCCTGTGCATCCTGTACCCCGTCGTCTCGTCCGAGACGATAATCCCGTGGCTGACCGAGACATTCCACGCATCCGGAGAGGAACTCATCCCGCTCCTGGAGTCCAACAACATGTACATCGTCATCCTGATGGCCATCGTCCTCGTCCTCCTTCCCCTGCCGTTCTTCGGCAGGACCAAGAAGAGGGTCGTGCCCAACTACATGGCCGGCGTGGGGATCGACGACCAGTCGTATGTCGGATCCATGGGTGCGACTGTCAACGTCACCCTCAGGAACTGGTACATGAACGCCTGGTTCGGCGAGGACCGCATAAGGAAGGTCGGCGAGGCGGTGACCGCGGTTGTGATCGTGGCCCTGATAGTCGCCGCCGTGGCGGGGGTGAGCATATGAGCGACTGGATCTGGATTGCGATGTGCGTCCTGTTCGTGATAATCGGACCGCTCATCGGATGCATACTGGCAGGGATCGACAGGAAGATCTCGGCCAGGATGCAAAACCGCGTCGGACCCCCGATACTCCAGCCCCTCTACGACGTGAAGAAGTTCCTGGCCAAGGAGCAGGTCACTCCCAACAAGGTGCAGGACTTCTACGTCATGGTCTTCCTGCTGTTCACAATCGTCACCGGAGCCATGTTCTTCGCGGGCATGGACCTGCTGCTGGTCATATTCAGCCTCACGCTGGCCGAGACGTTCCTCGTCCTCGCGGCGTACTCGTCCGGATCGGTGTACTCGCAGATCGGGGCCCAGAGGGAGCTCTACGTCGCCATGGCCTTCGAGCCGATCATCCTGCTCATGGCCATCTGCTACTACATGCACACGGGCAGCTTCAGCGTGTCCGGCATCATCGAGAGCGGATCGATGTCCGTCATCCCGCTGCTGGGCGTGTTCGTCGCATTCATGTTCGGGCTGACGATGAAGCTCAGGAAGTCCCCGTTCGACCTCAGCCTCTCGCATCACGCCCACCAGGACATCGTGAGGGGCATGGCGACGGAGTTCTCCGGGAGGACGTACGCGTCCCTGGAGATCGCGCACTGGTACGAGTCCGTGATGCTGCTGGGCATGGTCGCCCTGTTCTTCGCGGACGGCACCTGGGTCGGAGCTGCGGTCGGGATCGTGATCGCGCTACTGGCATGGGTGCTCGAGATATGGATCGACAACGGGTTCGCCAGGATGACGTGGCAGACCGCCCTGAAGAGCGGCTGGGTCGTCGGACTGGTTCTGGGAGTGGGCAACGTGGCCGTGCTCCTGCTGATGTGAGGCGATACAGATGTCTGGAACAACGAAATCACCGTGGCTACTGCACTACGACGCCTCGAGCTGCAACGGATGCGACATCGAGGTGCTCGCCTGCCTGACCCCCGTCTACGACGTGGAGAGGTTCGGCGTCATCAACACGGGCGACCCCAAGCAGGCCGACATATTCCTGGTCACAGGGGCCGTCAACGACCAGAACAAGGAGGTCGTGAAACAGCTCTACGACCAGATGCCCGAGCCCAAGGTCGTCGTCGCCGTGGGCGTCTGCGCCTGCTCCGGAGGGATCTTCAGGGACTGCTACAACATCCTCGGGGGTGTCGACAAGGTCATCCCCGTGGACGTCTACGTCCCGGGTTGCGCCGCCAGACCGGAGTCCATCATCGACGGCGTCGTCAAAGGGCTGGACGTCCTGGAGAAGAAACGCCTTAAGCTCCGCGAAGAGGAGGGGAAGAGATGACCGAAGAGATCAGACAGATGTTCGAGACGGTCTCCCCCGAGGACATCCCGGGGATGGCCGAGAAGCTGAAGACGGAGGGCTACAGGCTGGTCCAGCTCTGCGGCGTGACCAAGGAGGGCCACACGGAGATCCTGTACAGCTTCGACAAGGACTTCTGCCTCAGGAACCTGAAGGTGGATGTCCCGTTCGGACAGACGGTCGGGAGCATCACGCCCTGGTACTGGGCCGCGTTCGTGTACGAGAACGAGGTCCACGACCTGTTCGACGTGGAGTTCACCGACAGCAAGCTGGACTACAAGGGCAACTTCTTCCGCATGAGCGTGAAGACCCCGTGGAAGGGCCCGGAAGCGGCACCGAAGGAGGGAGCCTGATGGGCAAGAGAACCATCGTCCCGTTCGGCCCCCAGCACCCGGCGCTCCCGGAGCCGGTCCATCTGGATCTGGAGCTCGAGGACGAGACCGTCGTACGCGCCATCCCGTCGATAGGGTACGTGCACCGCGGACTCGAGAAGCTGGCGGAGAAGAGGGACTACAACGACATGATCTACGTCATGGAGAGGGTCTGCGGGATCTGCAGCTTCGGCCACGGCTGGGGCTACGCCGGGGCCGTGGAGGGCCTCATGAGGGTTCAGATACCGGACAGGGCGGAATGCCTGAGGATCATGTTCCACGAACTGTCCAGGGTGCACAGCCATCTTCTGTGGCTTGGCCTCCTGGCGGACGGACTCGGGTTCGACAGCCTGTTCATGCACTGCTGGAGGATCAGGGAGAAGGTCCTGGACGTGTTCGAGGCCATCACCGGCGGGAGGGTCATCATGTCCTTCTGCAAGGTCGGCGGTGTCAGGAAGGACCTCACACCCGAGATGCTCAGGATGGTCAGGGACACATGCGACATGATCGAGGAGGAGATGAGGAAGACCGCTCTGGTCTTCATGAAGGACTCCTCCGTGAGGAACAGGCTCTGCGGCACCGGCGTCCTGTCCAAGGAGGACATCGTCGAGCTTAGCGCCGTCGGACCCGTCGCAAGGGGCTCCGGCGTCAACAACGACGTCAGGAGCACCAGCCCGATGTACAGGGACCTCGGCTTCTCCCCCGTCCTCTACGACGAGGGGGACTGCTGGTCCAGGTGCATGGTGAGGGTCGACGAGATCATGCAGTCCCTGGACATCATCAGGAACGCCGTGAGGGACCTGCCGGACGGCGAGGTCTCCGTCCCCGTGAAGGGCAACGCGCCCGTGGGAGACTACGTCTTCCGCGTGGAACAGCCCCGCGGAGAGGGGTTCTACTACGTGCAGGGCAACGGATCGAAGTACCTGAGCCGCGCCAGGGTCAGGACCCCCACGAACATCAACATCCCCGCCATGACGAGGATGCTGCAGGGCTGCAACCTCCAGGATGTGTCCATGCTGGTCATCACCATAGACCCCTGCATCAGCTGCACGGAGCGCTGATACCATGGCGGTTATGAAGTTCGGAGGCAGGCTGATGCGCAACCTGTTCTCCAAACCCGCGACCAAGATGTACCCTGCCGTCCCGAGGGAGTACCCCGAGAGGAGCAGGGGACACATCGAGTTCGACCCGTCGAACTGCATCACATGCAACATCTGCGGGAAGAAGTGCCCGACCGATGCGATCGTGGTCGACAAGGCCTCGAGGACGCTGACCATCGACAGGATGAACTGCATCCAGTGCGGATACTGCGTCGAGTCCTGTCCGAAGAAATGTCTGAGCATCCTGCCGGGATACACCGCCCCCGACGCCGAGAAGGTGACGGAGACGTTCCAGATACCCGAGAAGCCGAAGGAAGAGGCTCAGTGAACAAACAGGAGGTCCGAAAGGGCCTCCTTTCTTTCAATTTTACATAATCCGCTACGAACACAGGAGTCCGTCCACATTATTGTTTAGGTACTCCTAAAATTATAAATACTAACTTTAGGTTATCCTAAATTATGTCAAACGTAGCAGTCGTCTACTGGAGCGACACAGGGAACACGGAGGCCATGGCCAGATTCGTGGCCGAGGGCATCCAGTCAGCAGGTGGGAAAGCAGAGATCATCGCCGCAGACGGCTTCGGACCGGACAAGGTGTCCCAGTACGACGCGATCGCGTTCGGATGCCCCGCCATGGGGGACGAGATCCTGGAAGAGGATATCTTCGAGCCCATGTTCACGGCGGTCGAGGGACTCCTCTCCGGGAAGAGAGTGGGGATCTTCGGATCCTACGACTGGGGAGACGGACAGTGGATGAGGGAATGGGCCGACAGATGCAGGGCCGCGGGTGCGGACCTGGCCAACGACGGTGTCATCGCCAACCTCTATCCGAACGATGCCGAGGCCGAGGACTGCAGGAAGCTCGGCGAGATGATGTGCTCATGACGCTGGACATTCGCCAACTGGCGAGAGGAGCGGCGATGTCGTCAGACTACGACGTGCCCGAGGACAGGAAGAACAAAGCGACAGAGGAGGTGGACATCAGGAGACTGTGAAGAAGAGCATGCCGATACTCACATCACTCGCACCCGGCCAAATCATTGCCTACATACCATAGTTATCTGGCCGGGTGCAACACCCAGTGTTCTCAAACATCATCTGAAGTAGATCTCGGGACGCCTCTTGTCGAGGAAGTACACGTCCTTCATCGACACATAGCCTTCCGCCCTGATCGTCTCCAGCGGCTCCGGGTCGAGGTCCGCGGTAACGATGCACTCGCCGGAGAAGTCCTCGGAGATCTTGTTCCCCCTGGCATCGTATACGGCCGCACCGCCGCCCAGCGTCGTGCCGGAGCCTGTGGGCCCGAAACCGTTGCAGGCACCGACGTAGACAGTGTTGTCGTAGGCCCTGGCGGGCAGGATCCTGTCCCATGACGACCGTCTGCGCTCTCCGCCGAGTCCGGAGGCGAACGGCATCAGGAGGATGTCGGCACCCTTCAGTGCATACGTGCACGATATCTCGGGGAAATGCGCCTCCCAGCACACCTGGATACCAAGCACCGCCTTCGATGTGCGGATCACATCCAGACTGTCCCCCGGTACCATCACCGGAGCCTCCCTCTCACCGAGATGCGTCTTGTGGTACACACCCAGGATCCTGCCGCACTCCACGACGGCCTGGGCTATCCTCGGCCCCTCGTCGACGAACCCGAAGCATATGCACATCCCCGTCTCCGAGGACTTGTCCACGACCTCTCCGATCTCCGGGGAGTCGATCGTCGTCGCCAGTTCGGTGCTTCCTGGCATTGAGTATCCGGACAGACACAGCTCCGGGAAGCACACGATGTCGGATCCGGCGGAGGACGCCGCATCGCACAGTGCCAGCATCCTGGAGAGATTGACTTCGGTGTCCCCCAGAACGGAGTTCATCGACACCATGGAGAGGCGCACGTCATCCATCATATCTCCTCTATGCTCCTAGCGGGGACACCGGCATAGGTCTCTCCTGCGGGGACGTCCTTCGTGACGACCGCGCCCGCACCGACTATGACTCCATCGCCCACGGTGACACCCGGCAGGATCAGGGCGCCCGCACCGATCCAGACATCGTCCCCTATGACCACCTTCCTGGCGACGGTGGCGATGTCCCTCCTCATCACCGGGGGGAACTTGTGGCTGGGGGTTACGATGCAGACCTTCGGACCTATCAGAACGTTGTCCCCGATCTCAACCTCGGCGCTGTCCAGGATCACGCAGTCGAAGTTGATGTGGACGTTGCTTCCGATGGAGATGTTCGTTCCGATGTCGCACCGGAACGTCGGGTTGACCATGGTCCTGTCATCCAGACTCTGGCCGAACAGCTCCTCCAGGATGGCCTTCCTCTCGGACCAGGGTGTGCAGGGGACGTTGAACCTCTCGCAGAGGCCGTGTGCCCTCTCCATGGCATCCAGGAAATCACCGATGTCCTCGTCGGCCTCGCTGGTGACCATGCCCCTGCGGGCGCGTTCCATGAAATCCATGATTGGTGAATGGAGAGAGAATAGAAAAATGTGGGAGGGGTGGGAACCCCCTCCCGTTTACCGGGATCAGTCCTCTCCGCTCTCGATCTTGTGCTTGACGGCCTCGAACTCGGGGTCCTCCTCGGGCTTCTGGGCCTTGAAGAAGATTCCCACGATGACGAGGATGAGGATGATGCATCCTCCGGCGAGGAAGGAGAAGTCCACGCTATTGCTGAAAGCCGTCATGATCTGAGGCGCGTAGATGATCATACTGGGATCCGCCAGGGCTCCGATGACTCCGGTGTCGTGGGGGATCGAGTCGAACACCCACTGCGGCAGCTGGTCCGGCACGAAGCTCTGCAGCTCCCCGGTGATGCGCCCGTTGATGATCATGGTGAAGATGGCGGTACCCATGGTGGTTCCGATGGACCTGATCAGGTTGACGGACGATGTGGTCATTCCCATCTCGGAGGGCTTGGAGCTGTTCTGGACAGCGGACATGACGACGGACATCATGCATCCGAGACCGAGACCGAGGACGAATGTTCCGGACAGGTACCTCATCATGAACGTGTCCTGCAGGTAATCCGGATCGATTGCCATCTGGGTGACCATGCCGGGAGTGACGGTCATGCCGGACAGGTAGAACAGTCCGGCGAAGCACAGTATCGGACCTGCGATGAGCCAGACCTTGAATCCCGTCTTCTCGACGAGGGCACCGGAGGAGATGGATGTGATCATCATTCCGGCGACCATGGCCAGGGACCAGATTCCAGCCTGGAGGGTGGTCAGTCCGAACACACCGACGGCCAGCATGTTGGTGAACATCATGGCTCCGATCATTCCGATTCCGAAGATCGCCATGAAGATGGCGGCCATGATGACGGTCTTGTTGTGGATGAGGTGGGGCGCCAGGATGGGGTCGATGGCCTTGTGCTCGATCTTGACGAAGATCACGACGAGGACGATGGCGATGACGACCATGGCGGTGGTCTCGATGCTCACCCACTCGAACTCCTTGCCCCCGAACTCGATCAGGAGCAGGACATCCAGAAGCAGCAGGGACAGGAACGCGATTCCCTTGACGTCGATGTGCTTCTCCCCGTCGCTGACGGGTGTGGGGAACTTCTTGATTGTGAGGATCAGAGCGATGAGCGCCAGGGGGATGTTGATGTAGAAGCACCAGTGCCAGCTGAGTGCACCCTCGATGTACCCCCCTATGAGGGGCCCGATTCCGCTTCCGACACCGAATATGGCACCCAGGATACCCTGCATCCTAGCCCTCTCGCGGGGGGAGTACAGGTCCGCGACAGCCGCTGTCGCGACGGGGATCAGGATTCCTCCGCCGATTCCCTGCAGGGCACGGCAGACGATGAACATCTCCATGTTGGTGGAGAGACCTGCACAGACGGATCCGACGGCGAAGAGCCCCAGACCGATGAGGAACAGGGGCTTCCTTCCGTATATGTCAGAAAGCTTTCCCGCGATGGGGATCATGATCGTCTCGCAGAGGAGGTACGCCGTGGTCATCCACGCGTACAGGCTGAGACCTCCCAGGTCCTCCGCCAGTTTGGTTCCGATGGTACCGACGATCGTACCGTCGAAACACGCCCCGAGCATGGCGACGCAGAGACCAATCATGATGGTGTTGCGCACCTTCGGGTCGATGTTCTTGTATGTGATTTGTTCGGCTGCTATAGGAATCCCTCCCAGGATTCTTGACAGAAATACCCTTGAGCAAGATGTTGTATAAGTACGTTTTGAATTTGGTAATCAACTAACAGGGGTAATGCTTCGATTCGAAATCTCCGGATTCGAAGCTTTTGGTCTGGATAATATATAAATCAAATGGGAGAAAAGGATGTCACTATCCTTTTTGTAAAAATAGTTGGAAATCAAACTAAATTGTTTCAGCCTTTGGACAACCCTTCCATTATGTGGTCGGCCCTGGCGTCGAGCTTGCGCATGATCTCCGCCAGGACGTCCTTCTCCTCGTCCGTGAGCACATCGAAGAGGTTCCTGTCCATCAGCTCGAACATCATACGGCTCATGGCGTAGATGTCACGCCCCTGGTCGGTGAGATGGAGGCTGTGGAGCTTCCCAGAACTGTCGTTGTACACAAGGCCGAGATCGATCAGGTCGTGGACCATTGTGGAGATGTAGGACTTGTCATACGGAACCTCGTCTATGAGCTCCTTCTGGGAGAGCCCGTCCCTCTTCCCTATGTGGAAGATCAGGATGAGGTACGGGGGCTTCAGACGGGTGTCCTTCAGGTACTTGTCCGCATACCCCTTCATGCACTGGTTCATCTTCTTGGGGAAGGACACCACCAGGCGGATCGCGTCGTCACCTCTGTCCTCGTCTGCCATGCCGCCTCACCTCATATGGAGTATATTCCGAAGTACGACAGCAGTCCGGTGATGAGGATCAGGGCCATGAACACCGGGCAGACGAACTTGACCAGGTACACGTAGACCCGCTTGGTCTTGAACTCACCCGACGACTCCACCTCCTCTATGACGAAGCTCGGCTTGACGATGTAGCCGACTATGATGCAGGTGATCATCGCTACGATCGGCATGAGCACCGAGTTGGTGATGAAATCGAAGAAGTCCAGGAAGTTGAGTCCCAGGGGTTTGATACCCGCCAACGGACCGTAACCGAGACACGACAGTATGCCGAGAGCCAGGATCAGCACCAGACACGCCACGCAGGCGATGTTGCGGGTCCACTTCCAGCGGTCCTTGAAGATGGAGACCGCCGTCTCGGCCAGGGAAATGGACGAGGTCCATGCGGCGAAGATCGTCAGCAGGAAGAACGCTGCGCCAACGATGTGTCCGGCGGGCATGTTCTCGAACACGAGGGGCATCGTCTCGAACATCAGACCGGGGCCGCTGCTGAGGCCCACGTCACTGAACAGAACGACCGCAGGGACGACCATGAGTCCTGACAGGAACGCGACGGACGTGTCCATCAGACAGATGCTCTGGACGGACTTCTCGATGTTGACATGCTTCCTCATGTAGGATCCGTAGGTGATCATGATACCCATGGCCAGGGACAGGGAGTAGAACAGCTGACCCATCGCACCCAGGACGGTCTTCATGGAGAACTGGTCGAAGTCGGGGATGAGGTAGAACGACAGCCCCTCCGAGATGTTGGGGA
Source organism: uncultured Methanomassiliicoccales archaeon (assembly GCA_949295765.1). Classification (GTDB taxonomy): domain Archaea; phylum Thermoplasmatota; class Thermoplasmata; order Methanomassiliicoccales; family Methanomethylophilaceae; genus Methanoprimaticola. Next base: position 25,712 of record CASFMM010000007.1, read on the forward strand.
GCGTCATCATGTAGACGCAGATACCGACCAGAAGGATCAGGAGCGCCGGCAGGAGGATCTTGCTCATCCTCTCGACACCTTTCTGGACGCCGAACGCGACGACCGCGACCGACATGACGGCGTAGATCACGAACCACGTGACAGGGCTGTCGAACAGTCCGGGCAGCGAAGCGGAGGTGAAGTCACCGAAGAACGTACCGTCGGCCAGGGTAGAACCCATGCCCGAGGCGTACTCGACGAAGTACTTCGTCACCCATCCGCCGATGACGCAGTAGTACGGGACGATTATGAGCGGGATGATCGCGATGATCCACCCTATGACCTTGTACTTCTCGCCCAAGTCCAGGAAGGCGTCGATACAGGACTTGCCCGTGCGCCTGCCGATGGAGACCTCGGTGATCATGAGGGCCACACCGAAGGTGATGACCAGTATCAGGTAAACGAGAAGGAATATTCCGCCGCCGTACTGTTCGGCGAGATACGGGAAGCGCCACAGGTTCCCGAGACCAACCGCCGAACCGGCGGCAGCCAGGATGAAACCCAGCCTCCCCGAGAAGCTGCCGCGCGATGCAGCATGCTCCATAATCGGGCCCAAGCTTTGATGATTATATAAACATCGCCTCGGAGGGACGTCGCGGGGACCCGTCAGATGGTGTAGATACCCATGCCGCCGAGTATTCCCACGACCAGGATGATCACGAGGATGACGGGGCAGATGTACTTGATCATGTAGGGGTAGATCGCCTTGATCTTGAACTCGCAGCCAGAAGACTCCACCTCGTCTATGACGTACCTGGACTTGACCACGTATCCGATCAGGATGCATGTGATGAACGCCACGATGGGCATCATCACCGAGTTGGTGATGAAGTCGAAGAACTCCAGGAAGCTCATGCCGAACGGCGCTATCGACTCCAGCGGGCCGAATCCCAGACATGACAGCAGACCGAGTATCAGTATCCCGACGGACACGATGACACAGGCGCGGACACGGGACATGTGCCAGTGGTCCTTTAGTACCGCCACCACGGCCTCCATCAGGGCAATGGAGGATGTCAGTGCGGCGAACATGGCCAGCAGGAAGAACGCGATGCCCACGACCTCCCCTCCGGGCATCGTCCCGAAGACCTGGGGCATCGTGGTGAAAAGCAGGCCGAACCCGCTGGTCATGTCCCCGCCGCTGGAGAACAGAACGAAGGCGGGCACGATCATCAGACCGGACAGGAACGCCACGGTGGTGTCGGTGAGGGCGACGGTGTACGCCGACTTCTCGATGTTGTCCTGCTTGCGCATGTACGACCCGTAGGCAATGGTTATACCCATGGCGATGGACAGCGAGTAGAACAGCTGGCTCACCGCTCCCGCGACCGTCGAGAACGACAGCTTGTCGAAGTCCGGGACAAGGTAGTACTTCAGCCCCTCGGAGATCCCGTCGATGGTCAGCATGTATACGCAGATGGCGATAAGCAGGACGAAGAGGGCGGGCATGAGGATCTTGCTCCACGACGACTATGATGGTCAGGAACGCGTAGATCAGGAACCAGGGAACGGGGCTGTCGAAGAGGCCCCCGAGGTCCATGGCGATGAACTCGTCGAAGAACCCAGCCCCGGCGAGGTCGGACCCCGCGCCGACGGCGTAGTCGGCGAAGTACTTGGTGACCCATCCGCCTATGACGCAGTAGTACGGGACGATGATCATCGGGACCAGCATGGCCAGCCACCCGATTATCGGGTACTTGTCGCACAGGTCCATGAGGGCGTCGAAGCTGGACTTTCCAGTGCGCCTTCCTATGGCCAGCTCTGTGATGACCATGACCACTCCGAAAGTGACCACTAGTATCAGGTAGACGAGGAGGAAAATCCCTCCGCCGTACTGCTCGGCCAGATATGGGAAGCGCCAGAGGTTCCCGAGACCGACGGCGGCGCCGGCTGTGGCCAGGATGAAACCCAGCCTGCCCGAGAATCCGCCACGCTTTTCGACGGTCTCCATTGCACTCACGACTACTTACTTCATATAAGCTATTTTGTGACACGCTAAGACCGTCCAGAGCATCGTGTCGGGACTGTACAAGCATCTACTCACACGCGCATCCATTAAACAAGGTATAAATCGGATGGCAGAGTACGCTGCCCCATAGGTGTAAACCATGCAGCTTTATCACGATAAAGATGCGGACCTGAAGGTCCTCGACGGCAAGAAAGTCGCCGTCCTGGGATACGGGTCCCAGGGAAGGGCCCAGGCCCTGTGCTTCAACGACTCCGGAATCGACGTCACGATCGGAGTCAGGAAGGACGGCAAGTCCTGGAACAAGGCAAAGGAGGACGGCCTCAAGGTCGCGGAGTTCGCCGACGCCGTCAAGGACGCCGATGTCGTCCTGATGCTCCTGCCCGACGAGGTCCAGCCCGACATCTACAAGGAGTACGTCGAGCCCAACCTGAAGAAGGGCGCCGCACTCGAGTTCGCACACGGCTTCGCAATCACCTACAAGCTCATCCAGCCCCCCGCGGACGTCGACGTCATCATGATGGCCCCCAAGGCCCCCGGAGACATGGAGAGGCTCGTCTTCACCGAGGGATTCGGAGTCCCCGCCCTCATCTGCATCCACCAGGACGTCACCGGAAACGCGAAGAAGATCGCACTGGCCCTCGCGAAGGGACTCGGGTCCACACGCGCCGGCGTCTTCGAGACCACCTTCGACAACGAGACCTACACCGACCTCTTCGGCGAGCAGTCCGTCCTCTGCGGAGGACTCACCGCACTGATCAGGCAGGGATTCAAGACCCTGACCGACGCGGGATACCCTCCGGAGATGGCCTACTTCGAGGTCCTCCACGAGACCAAGCTCATCGACGACCTCATCATCAAGGGCGGATTCGAGCTCATGTGGAACGTCGTCTCCAACACCGCCGAGTACGGCGGAATGACCAGGCGCGACAGGGTCATCACCGAGCAGTCCGCCGAGGGCATGAAATCCATCCTCGAGGACATCGAGAGCGGCAAGTTCAAGGACGAGTGGAGGGCCGAGTGGGCCGCCGGACTCGTCAACCTCAAGAAGATGGAAGAGGACGAGAAGAAGCTGCAGCTCGAGATCACCGGAAAGGAGATCCGCCAGCTCTTCGAGAGGAAGAACTGAAACCCTACGGGCCGGGTGGCGAATTGAGCAGGATGATCGTCAGGACTAGGAACGGGGACTTCCCCGGGGATCTGGACGGGTCGGACATCTCCAACGCCATCTGGCTCTCGCTCCCGCTCAGCATGGACATAAACATGCTGGGCGGGATGATCTACTGCGAGTGCCCCCTCTACGCCATACAGCCGAAGGAGGGGCGCACCACGCAGCTGGAGGTCGGGGACATCGCATACTGGCCCGGCCCCGGCGCGTTCTGCATTTTCTACGGCCCCACCCCGCTGAGCGGCGAGGACGGGAAGCCCGTCGCACCCTATCCCGTGATCAAGATCGGTCACATGATCGGCGACTGCTCCGGACTGGAGGAGGCGGGCGACAGGCAGAAGCTCACCCTCGTCCCGCCGTATTGAACCCGGAGCCCAACGTCATTCCGTCAGCGGCTTGCCGAACTCGTTGAGGAGCGGGGTTATCCCTCCTCCGTACGGACTCTGCACCACCAGGTAGCACACGCCCGTCTCGGTATCCCTCAGCACCGTCCTACATCCGCCGGGAGCCGTCATCCCTCCCTCCTCGAGAACGACCTCGAACCTGTTCTCTGCCATACGTTCACCTCACGCGTGCCTGATCCCGGTGTTCTCAGCGATCTCCGAACTCACCGTGCAGAGGTCGTCCAGGGACAGTTCTTCCAGGTCCGAGTGGCCGGACACCCTGAGGAACGACCTGATCTCGTTGGCGAGCGCGTTCAGGTAGTTGCCCACGCGAATTGATCCTGCCTCGACATCGAGACGGGACTCCAGCTCGGGATCCTGCGTCGCGATGCCCATCGGGCACATGCCCGTGTTGCAGATCCTGTACCTCTGGCATCCCAGGGCCATGAGGGCGGCGGAGGAGATGGCCACCGCGTCTGCGCCCATCGCCAGGGCCTTGATGCAGTCGCCACTGGTGCGGAAACCTCCTGTGATGACCAGCTCCTGGTCCATGCCGTGCTCGTCCATGTACCTCCTGGCCCTGGACAGCGCGTAGACCGTCGGGACCGACGAGGAATCCTTAAGGAACTTCGGGGACGAGCCGGTCGCACCGCCCCTGCCGTCGATCGTGATGAAGTCGCATCCGGAGTGCGATATGAACTCCAGGTCCTCCTCTATGTGCCCCGCCGCGATCTTCACGCCTATCGGGAGGCCGCCGGACCTGCTGCGGAGCATGTCGACCATCGCCTTCAGATCCTCCGGGGTGTCCAGGCCGGGGAACTTCGAGGGGCTGAGAATGTCCTCCCCGCGACGCTTGCCCCTCATGGTGGCTATGATCTCCGTGACCTTCTCGCTGGGGAGATGCCCACCCATGCCAGGCTTGGTCCCCTGGCCGATCTTGATCTCTATGGCGCTGCAGTGCTCCAGGGTCATGTCGTTGAAGCTGTACTGGTTCGGGATGTACTCGAAGATGTACCTGTGCGCCGCGACCATCTCGTCCCACAGAGCGCCGCCCTCGCCGCTGCACATGGCGGTGCCGGCCATGGCGCTTCCCTTGGACAGAGCGATCTTGGCCCTTCCCGAGAGGGCGCCGAAGCTCATATGGCTGATGTACACAGGCATCTCCAGGTCCATCGGCCTCTCTGCCTTCTTCCCGATGACCGTGCGGATGTTCACGTCGCTGTCCGCGTCCTTGGGGGATGTGGCCAGCTGGGCACCCAGGAACAGGATGTCGTCGAAGTTCGGGACGGGCACGGTCGTGTCCATGGCGCTGTCCACGCTCTTCCCCGTGAGCGCCATAGCATGGATGTCATCCATCACTCCGCCGTCGAACCTCTTGAGGTTCTGTGGAACGTCGATGCTCCCCTCGGGGACGACCGACGGGGCGGGTTCCGACTCGGGTTCATCAGCCCGGTTCTGTGTTGACTCCTCGTCCATGAGGACGAAGGCCGATTTCGGCGAATGGCAGAGGGGGCAGACCCAGTCGTCGGGAAGGTCCTCGAACCTCACACCCTCGTCTTCCTCGTCGTAGATCTCTCCGCAAACGGTGCATCTGTAGCGCGCCATGTGGACGGAATCGACTCGGATGATTATAACGCTCTGGACGGCGTTCAGGGACCCAGAGCGGTTATCGGGACGACATAGACCCCGTCCTCGCGACGATATGCATATGAGGAGAGTCCGACCAGCACACACAGGAAGTCCGGTGGCCTACGGCTGTCCTGGAACTTCTCGTTCATCTTCAGAAGCTTCTCAGCCGCCTCGTCCACCTGGTTCATCCCGAGTTTGATTTCGAACGCCCCCCAGTGGCCGTTCGCCAGTTCGATAATGGCGTCGATCTCGTTGCCCCTTCCATCCCTGTAGTGTCCGACTCTCCCGCGTAGACACTGAGCGTAGATTCTGAGGTCACGTTCACACATGCTCTCAAACATGAACCCGTACGTCTCCAGATCATCGAAAAGACTCTCTGGCGTCGCCTCTATCGCAGCGATAGAGAGCGAAGGGTCGGCGAGGTGTCTCTTGGGACTCTTCCCCACTCTGTACGATGACCTAAGTCCGGGATTGAAAGCGAACTGATCCTCGGTGATGAACATCCTTTTTAGAATCTTCAGGTAGTCAGACAATGTATCGTCGTCGATCACATCGTCATCATACTCTTTGATGTCCTTGATGATGGTCTTGTTGGACACCACAGTTGACTCGTTGCGAGACAGTGAGTTGATGCATCTTCTGATTTTGTCGCCATCTCTGGAGACGCCGTCGATTTTAGTGAAGTCCTCATCCCTGATCGAGTTCAGGTATGATCTTGACAGCAACATCGCTCCATCCACTGACATGGTCAAAGCTTCTGGCCAACCGCCACGAACTGTGAGATCGATCAGCTGACGCAAATCCACATCTTTGACTGTCACGGTTTTCATATCTTGCCTGAATAGACTGGATATGGGCGCTACGCCCGACGAGTCGCTGGATTCCAACAACGACATGGTGTGCATGCGTATCGTCCCTATACGACCCGTGCCGCTGTGCATTACGCCTTTTCTCTCGGGTGTGGAAGACCCCGTCAAGATGAATCTGCCTTTCTGGTGTCCTTTGTCCACTTCTGTACGCACCGCATCCCAGATCCTTGGGACCTCCTGCCATTCGTCTATGTGGTGAGGCGAGTCTCCCCTCAGTGCGCTTTCAACTTCTGTTTCTGCAAGTGTCTTGTTCTGGAAATTACGGGTCGGGTCAGAAAGATCGAAGGTGCTGTTTGCGTGATTCAAAGCAGTCCAGGTCTTCCCACACCATTTGGGCCCTTCGATACAGACCGCACCCATGGCACTGAGATGTTCCCTGATCTCATTATCCACTAGACGAGGAAGATATCCATTCTTGGTAAGAGTCATGCAACCATATGTGAATTGACATTCGAATATTATAGTGATTCGGTCATTTTCCCAAGTTTCATTCGGTCATTTTCCCAAGTTTCATTCGGTCATTTTCCCAAGTTTCATTCGGTCATTTTCCCAAGTTTCATTCGGTGTTTCATTCGGTCATTTTCCCAAGTTTCATTCGGTCATTTTCCCAAAAATCAGAAGGGCGGCCACCCAGCATCGATCATGTCGAGAGACCGCCGCTGATGAAGTGGTTTGTGAAGGGTTTGTGCTCAGTTCCCGACCAGCTCGGTACCCGAGAAGCTCATGGTGGGTACGGTGACGACCCCTATCTGCCTGGGGTCGTTGCCGATCATCTCGATGTTCCTGACGGCCTCGAGCATGTTGCCCATCAGAAGGGCGTTGTTGATCGTGTCCACGATCTCGCCACTCCTGATGATGTACCCGCACCTGACGTTCAGACCGAACCTTCCAGTCATCTCGTCGGCCTCCGGCCAGGCGAACCTCTCCACGAAGATCCCGTTGTCCGTCTGCTCGATGATCTGCTCCGGGGTGTACCTTCCGGGCTTCGCGGTGACGTTCAGTGCCTTGATCACCGGCGTGCGCTCGTAGGCTCCCTGGGCCTCGACGCTGGACCTGCGCATGCCGTTGCCGGTGCTGTCCCCGCAGAACGAGTCCCTGAGGAACGACCTCAGCACACCGTCCTCCACGACGACCCTCCTCTCAGTGGGCGTGCCCTCGTCGTCGAAGACGCACGACAGCGGGGCGGACACGGTCGGGTCGTCCACCATCGTGAGCTGCTCCGACGCGACCTGCTGTCCGACGGAGTCCTTCCAGAGGCTCCTGCCGTACTTCACGTTCTCCCCGTTGACCGCCGAGACGACGGACGAGTTCATCATGTCGCCCAACTGCCCGGGCGGCAGGATCATGCTCAGCCTCTCGGACCCCTTGAACTCATGGCTTGCGGCCGCGCTGTTGGCCTGGCGGGCCAGGGACTCCCCGATCGCCGGGAGGTCGATGTCCAGATGTGTGCCGTGGAACGTCTCCATCCCCTCGCCCGGATGCTCCTTGGTCGTCATGGACGTGAAGTGCCCGTAGACCAGGGTGCTCCTGTGGGAGCAGTCCACGCCGTTGCCGTTCATGACCCTGCAGTCGTTGGTCGAGACCCTGATCTGCGCCCTCGGGATGTTGACGGGGCAGCTGTCTATCAACACCTTCGCCATCTCCCTGAGGTCTTCGGGCGTGACGTTCTCCACTTTCCTGTCCCACACGTCGGGGAGCGGGATCCTGGCCTGTCCCGGCTGTGCGTAGCCCTTGAACTCCGTGCTCTCCGGGGAGTACCTGAGGACGGACTCCGCCATGGACATGCATTCCTTCACAGACTGCTCGCCGTTCAGGGTGACCGATGCCTTCCCCTGCCTCCCGCCGTCCGCGATGCGGATCATCAGGCCGTAGTCGAGCTTGGTCTCGATGTTGCTTATCTTGGAATCGTCGATGTAGACCGTGTTGATGACGGCCTCGGAGACGTACACCTCCGACTGGCCGTATCCCCTGGCGGCCTCCATCGCCTTCTCCGCGTAGAATCCTGTGTCGCTCACTGTCCTCCCCCCACGATCATCCTGGCGCGCATGTACGGGCCCCCTGAGGAGACCCTGACCCAGTCCTCGATGCCCTTACCGCACATCCCTCCGTCCAGGACGACCTCCTTGGACAGGGCGTCGGCCGAGGACAGGATGTCCACGGACCTCCCGGTCAGGGTGAAGGACTGCAGCGGCTTGACGATCTCGCCGTTCCTGATCAGGAAGCCCCTGAGGCACTTGGCCTCGAAGCATCCGCCGACCGGGTCCTCCATCCCGTTGACCATCTTGTCACAGAGGATGCCGTCCTTGGTGTCGGCGATGATCTCGTCCCTGTCCCATTCCCCGGGACCGAAGTACGTGTTGGTCATCCTGACCCAGACCCTCTTGCCGTAGTTCTCCGCCCTGCCGTTGCCCGTCGGCTTCATGCCAAGCTGGGACGCGGTCTCCAGACTGTGCATGTACCCTGTGTAGACGCCGTGGTCTATGATGGTGGTGCAGGACGACGGCGTGCCCTCGTCGTCGAACGGGACGGAACCGTGGGCTCCGCGGACGGTGCCGTTGTCGTACATCGTGATGATGTCCGATGCGACCTTCCTGCCGACCGCGTCGGTCAGGAACGACCTCCTCTTGGTGATCTCGTCGCCCTCCGACGCATGGCCCATGGCCTCATGTGCCAGCAGACCCGACACCATTGGGTCTGAGATGACTGTCAGGTTCCCAGACGGGGCCCTGTCCGCCTTCAGGGTCTCGATGGCCTCCTTTGCCGTGACCCTGCCGAGCTCCTCCAGGTCGACGTCCTTCACGACCTCGTAGCCGAGGGTGCTGTCGGGCCCGTCGTAGTAGCGCTCCATCCTCTGGCCGTCGGCCGCGACGGACATGGCCCTGCACAGGGTGCGGACCTCCTCCCAGCTCAGATCGGAACCGGCGGAGTTCACCAGCGCGTTGGTCTTGACCTCCTCCGAGTAGGACCCGACGCGGTTGATGACGCGGTCGTCTATCGCCTGGGCCCTGTCCAGGTCCTGGGCGGCGGCGATCTTCTCGGACAGGTCCACCGAGTCGGGGTGTATACGGACGTCCGCCCTCCTGTGCTCCCTGACGGTGGCCGGCTCCAGCTGAAGGTCGGACTTCCTCTCACCGGAGGCGTTCCTGACCGCCTGCTCCGCGGCCCTCATCACATCCTCGCGGTCGAATGACGTGGCGGTACCGTAGCCCCACCTCCCGCCGGCCCATGCTCTGAGACACACCCCTCCGGTGCTCTTCTGGACCAGCTGGCGGATGTCGCCGTTCATGGAGCTGACGCCGGTGACCCTGACGGTCTGCGACCTGGCGTCCGAGAACTCGGCACCGAGATCCTGCATCCTGCCGACGGCCTTGTGCAGTATGTCCTGGGCCTGTTCGGCCTTCATCAGTACCGCCTGCATCATACCACCGTGAAGGAATGGTCGAAGGACGTCAGCACCTCGCACCCGTCCTCGGTGATGAGACAGGTGTCCTCGATCCTGATTCCGCCGACGCCGGGGATGTAGATGCCGGGCTCTGCGGAGACCACGTTGCCCGCACGGAGGACCTGCTCCGACTTGGAGTAGATCGAGATGTCCTGATGGACGTCCATTCCTATGCCGTGGCCGAACGTGTGGATGAACTTGCCCTTGAACTCGGATCCGTCGATGATCTCCCTGGCGGCGATGTCCGCCGCGCTGGCGTTCGCCCCGTCGCGGTACTCCGCGATGCCGGCCTGCTGGGCCTCCAACACGACCTCGTATGCCCTCTCGAGGATCTCCGGGGGCCTTCCGAGGAAAACGGTGCGTGTCATGTCGGAGCAGTAGCGGTCGTACTTGGTGCCGAAGTCGAACAGCGCGGTGTCACCCTTCTTCAGCCTGTAGTCGCAGGGCATGTGATGGGGCTGCCGGGCGTCCATCCTGGCTGCGACCTCCTTCTCGGAGACCCCCTCGGACAGCATGTCCGGGATCTCCCCCGCGACGATCGAGGATATCCTGCATGCCTCCCTGGTCGCGGCGATCTCCTTCTCGTCCTTGACGGACACTGTGGCGGAGATGGCCTTCCCGGCATTGACGACCTCGATGCCCTCGGCGACCTTCTTCACGTACTCCACAGCGGCGTACGTTGCGGAGTTCACGTTGAATCCGACCTTGGTGCATCCCCTCAGAGCTTCCTTGATGAACGCCTCGCGCTCGGCGCGGTCGTGGTAGACGCAGATGTTCCCGGCACCCTCGCGGGCACCCTCCTCCTCCAGGATGCTGACGAGAACATCCATGGAGCCGTCGGACTTCACGATGGCGAACGAACCCTCGAACGTCCCGGAGTTCTGCTCTGTGAGATACCAGAATGTGGAATCGAGGAAGGGCTCGCCGTCGTTCGCGATGACGACGGCGTCCATTCCCTCTGCATTGGAAATGAGCCTCTCGGCCCTGGTTTTAGGCATGCCTGTGTATCATACAGACCCTATATTGTGGTAACGACAGGAAGTCTGAAAAAAGAGGAAGCCGGGGGCGACGCCCCGTTTTGAATCAGATGCCGATCCACTCGTTCCTGACGATCCTCTTCAGGGCGGAGATGGCGGACATCGCCGCGAGATAGGACGTCTTGGGGTTGTCGGGGGACGGCACGTTGTACGTGTGGCAGGTCATCTGGCCGAACTCGCCCTTGACCCTGAGCTCGTGGGAGTTGCTGTGGAAGGACGGGTCCACGACTATGGTGACCTTGGTCTTGTCGAACCCGACACCCAGCAGGGAGACGGTGGCGGCGACGTTAATGTTCTTGGGAAACAGCTTGACGGCGTCCCTGGCGGTGCCGGAGAACACGGTAGTCGGCTCGGTGAGAGTGTCCACATCTATGCCGTGGTCCTCGATCCAGTCGACGCCCTCCAGGCTCTTGGGTCCCTTGGTGGTTATGAGCTCGACCTCCTCCAGCTCGCCAACCGCGGACGAGCGGAGACCGTCGGTACCGCAGACCGCTCCGGACGGGATGAATATCTTGGCCTCGGACTGGATCGCCTTCTCCTTCACCATCTCCCTGAACTCGTCGTCCACGAGGGCTCCGACGGACATGATCATGATGTCCACGCCCCTGGCGACGACCTTCGGCACGATGACCGTGGCTGCCTTCTGGGATGCCGCCTCAATGACCAGATCGGTGTGGTAGAGCTCCTCCTCCACGTCGTTGATCACGATGGCCTTGTTCAGGGTCGCGGCGAGGTTCTCTGCCCTGGGATGGTCCTCGTCCATGAGGTAGATCCTCTTGACTTCGGCCATCTCGTCGGCGGCCTTAGCGAGTTTGGACCCGATGGATCCGCACCCTACGATTGTTATGCGCATGAAAGGGCGTACCAAAATCCGCTGTATATTAGACTTGGTAACAATTCTGATGTAAAATTCGGTTTTTTCTACGATTTTCGTAGAATTCTTGTGATGATTCGGTGAATGGCGGGCTTTCGCCCGCCGGGAATGTTGTTTCAGCTCCTGCCGAGCATGGCCTTCATGTCGCCGTCGACGTCCGAGATCGGATGGATGTCGTAGTTCTCCACCAGGACCTTCAGCACACCGGGGGAGACGAAAGCCGGCAGAGAGGGACCGAGATAGATGCCCCTGACACCCAGGTACAGGAGGGTCAGCAGGATGCAGACCGCCTTCTGCTCGTACCAGGACAGGACCATGGACAGCGGCAGGTCGTTGACCCCGCATCCGAACGCGTCCGCCAGGGCAAGGGCCACCTTGATCGCGCCGTAGGCGTCGTTGCACTGTCCCATGTCGAGGAGTCTCGGGATCCCGCCTATGTCGCCCAGGTCCAGGTCGTTGAAGCGGAACTTACCGCAGGCCAGGGTCAGGACCACGGAATCGGACGGTGTCTTCTCGACGAACTCCCTGAAGTAGCTCCTCCCGGGCTTCGCCCCGTCGCATCCTCCCACAAGGAAGAAGTGTCCGATCGCACCCGCCTTGACGCCATCCACGATGGCGCCTGCGTTGGCCAGGATGGCTTCCCTTCCGAAGCCGGTCGTGTACTCGACGGTTCCAGTGCGGTCCTCCGCAAACCCTCCGAGCGAGAGGGCCTTCTCGATGAGCGGCGTGAAGTCCTCACCGTCGACACGGCATGTACCCGGATGGCACACGGGCCCGGACGTGAACACGTTGCCGATGTAGCTGTCCTTGGGGGGCATGAGGCAGTTGGTGGTGAACAGGACGGGCACGCCGATGCCGTCGAACTCGGACCTCTGGTTCTGCCAGGCGGTGCCGTAGTGTCCTTTCAGATGCTTGAAGCGGGACAGCTCCGGATAGGCGTGGGCCGGGAGCATCTCCCCATGGGTGTAGATGTTGATGCCCCTGCCCTCCGTCTGCTCCAGGAGCGCCTTGAGGTCCTTCAGGTCGTGGCCGGTGACGATTATGGCCGGCCCCTCCTCGATCGCCGTGGAGACCTTCACCGGCCCCGGGATGCCGAACGCCTCGCGGTTCGCAGCATCCAGCATCTCCATGCATGTCAGATTGGACCTGCCGACCTCCATGACCATCGCCAGGAGTTCGTCCGCATCCGCGTCGGAACCTATGGTTCTCAGCCCCTTGCACATGGTGCCGACGACATCCCTGTCGGTCTTCCCGAGGACCGCCGCGTGATAGGCGTAGGCTGCCATGCCGCGGATGCCGAACAGGATCAGCGACTTCAGGGAGCGTACGTCCTCCTGTGCGTTCCACAGGGACCCCATGTCGTACACGGGGGCGCCTCCGGAGAGTGCCAGGACCTGGGACGTCTGGCTCCTGATGTCGTCCGCGTCGAAGTCGACGTTGGTCAGCGTGGCGAAAAGGGCCTTCATGACAACGAGGTCCGCCTTCTCGTCGAGCCCTTCGCAGGCGTTCGACGATGCGAGCCCGATCAAGGCGCCCGTCAGCTCGTCCTGGAGCCCAGCGACCTCGCTGGTCTTGCCGCAGACTCCGCTCTTCCCCTTGCAGCCGGCACCTCCGGCCGTCTGCTCGCACTGGAAACAGAACATCGGCATCTCGGATTCCATGAGTTCAACCTCCACGAATCTTCGTGTGCTTCTCAATCACAATGTTTTTAATATAATCGAAACGTTGTTTTTACAACAGATATCATGAGGGGCAAGAACCAGATTCTCAGGAACACCGGGCTATTCGAGGGGATCGAGGACGACGAGATGGAAACCATGCTGAAATGCCTGGGGGCGTTCAGCCACAGGTACTCCAACGGGGAGTTCCTCTTCCGCCGCGGCGACCGCACCGACTGCCTCGGGGTCATACTGACCGGGAACGTCAGGGAGGTCAGGGAGGACTGGTGGGGGAACCGCACCGTCATAGCCGATTTCGGCAACGGGCAGGTGATCTGCACGGACTACGCCTGCTCGTCCGACCCCCTGGACGTGAGCATCGTCGCCACCGAGCCCACGGAGGTTATGTACCTGGACGTGGGGAGGGCCGCAAACGTCTGCAGCTCCTCCTGCGAGTTCCACAACCGCCTCGTCAAGAACCTCATGCGGAGCCTCGCCGGGATGTCCATGGACATGAACCGCAGGCTGGACCAGCTCTCGAAGAGGTCCACCAGGGAGAAGATATGCGCGTTCCTGTCCGATCAGGCCAGGGCCGCCGGATCCAGCGACTTCGTCATCGGCATGAACCGCCAGGAGATGGCGGACTACCTCGGCGTCGACCGGAGCGCCATGTCGTCCGAGCTCGGCAGGATGCAGCGCGACGGCATCCTGGAGTTCCAGAAGAACCACTTCGTCCTGAAATGATCAGCGGAGACCGTCCCACTCCGCCGCGAACTCCTCCAGGAACCCGGTCATGTAGTCGTGGCGGGACTGCGCCATGCGCCTGGCGGTTTCCGTGTTCATCATGTCCTTCAGCAGGAGCAGCTTCTCATGGAAGTGGTTGACCGTGGTCCCCTCGTTGCTCCTGTAGGCCTCGTCGTCCATCCCCAGTTTCGGCCCCTCCCCCGGGATGTGCATCGGACGGCCGCGGCTCCCGCCGTAGGCGAAGGCCCTCGCGACCCCTATGGCGCCGATGGCGTCCATCCTGTCCGCATCCTGGACGATCCTCCCCTCGAGGGTGTCGGGGACGACGGAATCGGTGCCCTTGAACGAGATCTGCGAGATCACACGGACTATCCTCTCCTGGATCTCCGCCGGGATCCCCTCCGATTCCATGAAGCGGCGGGCGTTTGCGTGACCGTTGTCACCGAACAGCTTCCTGTCGTCGGCGTCGTGAAGAAGCGCGGCGAGCCTCACGATATCTATGTTCCCGCCCTCCTCGCGGCATATCGTGACCGCCAGGTCATGGACCCTGACCGTGTGCCAGATGTCGTGGCCGCTGCTGTCGCCCTCGAATAACCCGGCTACGAAGTCCCTCGCATTGCTGAAGACCGACTCGTCCATGCCGGGACGATGGGGCGCATCGGATATCATCCCTCGCCCGTCACCGTTATTACGGACCCGGCGGATGACGGTCCATGGAAAGGTACATCCTCGTCGACCACACCGCCGACATGATGGTCAAGGCGTTCGGAAGCACCCTGGAGGAGTGCTTCGCCAACGCCGCGTACGCGCTCTTCGACCAGACGGTGGACCTGTCGAACATCGGGACGTCCGAGGAGACGGAGTTCAGGGTCACCGGGATCGACGACGAGGACAGGCTGTACTCCCTCCTGTCGGAGCTGCTGTTCATCGAGGACTGCGACAACCTGATCCTGAGGGAGTTCGACGTTCGCTTCGAAGGCGACGATGTGGTCTGCCGTGCCAGAGGCGAGACGCTGGACCGCACCCGCCACAGGGTGAGGTCGGAGGTGAAGGCGGTGACGTACCACATGATGGAGATCGACAGGGACACCCCGTCGGTCACCGTGCTCTTCGACGTGTGACACCGCATATTCTATTATCATAGAGGACATTCCGCGGGACATGCTCAGACTAGGCTGGTTCTCCACCGGAAGGGGCCCCGGATCCCGCAATCTCCTGAAGGCCGTCATGGACAAGAAGGAGCAGGGCGAGCTCGACATCGAGATCTCGTTCGTGTTCTGCAACTGGGACAACGACGAGGAGGACAACCCCAAGAGGGAGCAGAGGCAGATCTTCTTCGACATGGTGAGGGGCTACGGCATCCCGCTGGTGACGCTCTCGTGGAAGAAGTTCATGCCGGAGCTCTGGGAGAAGGACCAGACCGCCTGGAGGAACGAGTACGGGAAGGAGCTCAGGAGGCTCACCGGCCAGCACCCGTTCGACCTGGGCATCCTCGCGGGATACATGCTCTGGATGGACGACGAGACCTGCAGGGAGTACGACATGCTGAACCTGCACCCCGCGCTTCCGGACGGGCCGAAGGGCACATGGCAGGAGGTCATCTGGCAGCTCATCTCCGAGGATGCGGAGAGGCAGGGCGCCATGATGCACATCTGCACCGAGGAGTGGGACCGCGGAGCCGCCATCACCTACTGCGGCTTCCCCATCAGGGGCGGTGACTACGACGCCCTCTGGGAGCAGATGGGGTCCAAGCTGGAGGCCAGGACCCTCGACGAGATCAAAGCCGAGGAGGGCCAGGACGAGCCGCTTTTCAAAAAGATAAGGGAGGACGGCGCGAAGCGCGAGCTCCCGCTGATCGTCGCGACAATCGGCGCCTTCGCCGACGGCAGGGTCAGGATCGAGGACAAGAAGCTGTTCGCCGGCGACAGGAGGCTCAACGGACCGTACGACCTCTCGGAGCAGGTCGACGCCGCGCTGGAGTGATGTCATGCCGGGAGAGTTCGATCCCGCAGAGGAGCTCGGCCTGTTCCCCGACAGGATCTTCGTCTGCAACTGCCGCGGGTTCATCACCAAGAACAACTACCTGAGGGACCTGTGCGCCAGGTTCATCCGCAACGGGGCGCACTTCTTCGACGTCCTCGTGAGGTACGACGAGCTCACCGCCTACGTCCTCGGCAGAGAGGAGGCCACGGCGGGCAACTTCGTCAAGTGGATCGTCCCGTTCCTGAAGGCCAACGGGGCGACTGACCATCTCATACACAGATTCGGCGCGGAGGACATGCAGCTCATGCCGGGGGCCACCACGGCGTTCCGCTACATCGCCAGCCAGATGCCGTCCTTCATCAACACGTCCCTGTACGAGCACGGCATGATGAGCGTCTCCGAGCAGCTGGACACCCCCATGTGCGAGTCGTTCTGCACCAAGATGGAGGTGGACAAGGTCCAGTTCAGCAGGACCGAGTCCAGGAAGCTGAGGGAGATGGCCGAGAGGATCTCGTCCCTCAGGATCCCGAAGGTGGAGTACGAGCTCAACGTCCCCATGGAGGTGGATGCTGCCGATGTCAAGATCATAAAGACCATGGACGACGTGATCCAGAACCAGATCCCTGGACTGAACGCCATGAGCCTCATGGAGTCCGTGGTTCCGGTGACATCGCACAAGAAGGCCTACCAGCTCCTGGACATCAGGCGCCAGACCAACATCGACCTGGACAGCACGTTCTACCTGGGCAGCGACAACACCGACTTCCAGTCCCTCGACCTGGTCAGGGATGCGGGAGGGGTGTCGGTCGCGTTCAACGGGACGGACTTCGCCGTCAGGGGGAGCACGATCGCCATCCTGTCCAAGGACTCCACCGTCGGCGCGGTCTTCGCAGAGCAGTTCTTCAGCCGCGGCATAGAATCCGTCCTTGACCTGGCCCGCAACTGGGACAGGAAGTACCTGAAGGAGGCGGAGTTCCCCGACAGGAACCTGGTGGACGCGATGCTCGCCGCGCACCCGAGGAAGCTGCCCGAGGTGTACATCGTCGACAGGAAGAACGTCGACGAGGTCGCCGCCAGGAGCGCTGAGTACAGGAAGAAGGTCCTCGGGGCCTGAGAAGGGTCGAACCGGGTTGTAGTTACCAGAAGGGCTCGTTCCGACCTGGACAGACCGATATTCTTGCATTGTCAAAGAAACATTTGTATCAATAACGTCAGAAACGACGTTCGTCGGAGAAACGGGAAGTCCGAGTGCACCGTGACTTCACCCATCCGATGCATTCGGGACCGTCCCGACAGGAGGTGGAGATCTTGAAGATCCGAATCTATCTCTTCGAGGGTAGGACCAGGATACTGATCAGGACTTGTAAGGTCACGATCAAGATCCTGATCCACTGAAGTCTCGAGGTCTGATCCGCCTTAAGGATCCGGTCCCTTCGGGGACCTTCACACTCCTGACTGCTGATATGCAATCTTGATATAAAGATGTGAGCGCGGACTCAGAAGGATTGATGGTGCTCTGGTCGGGATTCGAACCCGAGTGTCGGCCTCGAAAGGGCCGAATGATTGGCCGCTACACTACCAGAGCGTAAACAGAGCCATCGCGACCTTATTTATAAGTGTATTGCCGACGCACACCATCGAACGCATAAGTTGGATGCCGCAGCGGTCCGAAAACCTCCACGGCGAAACCTTTTTAATGTGTTCCCTTTAATAGCGCTCCATTATCGGAGTGATATAAATGGCCGACAACGAACCGCTGGAGAGCCCGGATGAGGACGTAACACGTGTACGTCTTCCCAATATCAAGGAAGGTGAGATGTTCGGGATAGCGGATCAGCTTCTCGGTGCATCCAAGATCAAGGTCATGTGCGAGGACGGAGTCTCCCGCGTGGGACGCATCCCCGGCAAGATCAAGAAGAGGATGTGGATAAGGGAGGGCGACCTCCTGATCATCTCCGTCTGGGACTTCCAACCCGACAAATGCGACGTCAGGTTCAGGTACACCAAGACCCAGGCAGTCAACCTCAGCAAGAGGGGCAAGGTCCCGAAGAACCTTGACATATTCTGAAGGGGAACACCACATGACCTCCTACGAGGAGGCGTACGCATACCTCGAGAGGCATGTGGACGCCCTCAAAACCAACCGCACCGGCGACGAGCGTCAGACCGATGCGGAGGTCTTCGACAAGAAGACCCTTCTCACCATCTACGACATGATGACCTCCGGGTACATCGACATGGTCCACTACCCGGTGTCCACCGGCAAGGAGGGCAACGTGTTCTACGTCACCGACGAGGACGGCGAGGGTTTCGCCCTCAAGATCTTCCGCACCTCCACATCCACCTTCAAGAGGGTGTCCAAGTACGTGGAGGGCGACCCCAGGTTCAGAGGGGTCACCGGCAACAGGTGGAAGATGATCTACGCCTGGGTCAACAAGGAGTTCAAGAACCTCGCCAGGTACGCCGACGCCGGGATCCCGGTGCCCGAACCGATCACATTCGCCCAGAACTGCCTGCTCATGGAGTTCATCGGCGACGAGACCGGACCGTGCCCCCAGCTGAGGGACGTGGTCCTGGAGGACCCCACGGACACCTACGACGAGGTGATATCGTTCATCATAGACGGATGGCAGGAGGCGCACCTGGTCCACGGGGACCTGAGCGAGTACAACATCCTGATGCAGGACGGGCAGCCGATCATGATCGACGTCGGCCAGGCGATGACCACCGACCACTACAACGCCAAGGAGCTGCTGGAGAGGGACATCAGGAACATCAACGCGTTCTTCAGGAAGAGGGGCGCGGACGTCATAGACGACAAAGTGGTCTTCGAGGAGACCGTCAACGGGACGGACGACGAAGACGAGGAGGAGGAAGAGGAATGAGATCCATCAGGATACCCGCCGACAGGGTGGGCACGCTCATCGGAAAGGGCGGGGAGACGAAGAAGACCCTCCAAGAGATTTCCGGAATCAAGCTCGACATCGACACCGAGGAGGGCGAGGTCCTGATCCACGACGACGTGGAGCTCGAGGACCCGGTCATGGCGCTGAAGATCCAGGACGTCATCAAGGCCGTCGGCAGGGGGTTCAACCCGGAGAAGGCAATGAGGCTGTTCGACGACGACGAGTACCTGGAGGTCGTCGACCTGAAGGAGTTCGTCGGCGAGAGGAGCAACCAGATCACCAGGATCAGGGGGAGGCTCATCGGCAAGGACGGCAAGACCCGCAGGATCATCGAGGACCTCACCGGGTGCGACATGATGATCTACGGCAACACGGTCTCGCTGATCGGCAACTCCATCAGCCTCCCGGTGGCCAAGCACGCGGTCGAGCTCATCCTGCAGGGAAGCGAGCACGCCACGGTGTACCACTACCTGGAGAGCCAGCGCCCCAGGCTCAGGATCGCCGAGATGGGATTCGACCTGTGAGGTGACGGAATGGAGGAGTGGATCTACGAGAACCACGACAAGGCCAAGGCCCTCGCCGAGATGGGGCTGTGCGACCACTGCCTCGGACGCATGTTCGGGAAGATCGGCACAGGCACCACCAACGTGAACAGGGGCCTGGACATCCGCGAGGCCCTTGCGGAGGAGGGCGTGGACGCCCCCGCCGCCGAGTTCTGCCCGCTGTGCGAGAACGTCTTCGAGCTCCTGGACAGGTTCGCCGACGCCGCCGTCGAGGCTATGGACGGCATAGAGTCGGACAACTTCCTCATCGGCACCAGGGTCGAGCCCGAGATAGTCCAGAGGGAGAAGGAGCTGTGGGAGCAGTACGGCCTGGAGCAGGCCGAGCCCATCAAGGCCGAGCTCAACCGCGAGATCGGGAAGCTGGCCCTGCCCAAGATGCACCGCCCGGTGGAGTTCAAGAACCCCCAGGTCGTCGCTCTCGTGGACACCCGCTTCGCCGATGTGTCGATAGACATCGCGCCCGTGTTCATCGCGGGACGCTACAACAAGTTCAGCCGCGAGATACCTCAGACAATCTGGCCCTGCAGGGTCTGCCACGGCAAGGGGTGCGACCACTGCCACGGCAAGGGCAAGATGTACGACACCTCCGTGCAGGAGATCATCGGCGACGTCGCGCTCGAGATGATCGGCGGCACCGAGCACTTCTTCCACGGCATGGGCAGGGAGGACATCGACGCCCGCATGCTGGGCGACGGGAGGCCGTTCGTGCTCGAGATAAGCAGCCCCAGGAAGAGGCGCATAGACCTCGACGAGCTCAAGAGGAGGTCCGACAACGAGCTCGCCGCGTTCCAGGACCTGCACTACGTGCAGCGCGAGGCGGTGGAGAGGTACAAGGAGGCCGCGGCGGACAAGGTCTACCGCGTGCACGTGCTCGCAGAGGGTAAAGTTAATAAAGAGGCAGTAATTGAGGTTGCCTTATCGTTCAAGAACGCCAATATAGATCAGAGGACTCCAGACGTACGTGAAGGAGTTCGTGTCCGGAGACGACGGACGCAGCACCCCGAGCTTCTCGGAGAGACTCGGTGTGCAGTGCAGGGTCGAGACCCTCGACGTGTTGGCGATCAACTATCACGAACCATGAGGGATTGAAATGCAGAGATCCAGAGGAACAAGGACGAAAACCCGCAACGTCCTCAAGAAGAAGGTAAGGGCACGCGGCCTTTCACCCATCACCAAAGGCCTTCAGACATTCGAGGCCGGAGAGAAGGTCAACATCATCATCGACCCCAGCATCCACAAGGGGATGCCGTTCTCCAGGTTCCACGGACTGACCGGTGTCATCATCGGACCCAGGGGAAGCGCCTACGAGGTCAGCGTCAAGGACGGCAACAAGACCAAGATCGTCGTCGCCCGCCCCGAGCACCTTGTGAAGAACGTCAACTGAAACGGGTGAAATGGACATGTCTGAGCAGTACGTCACACTGGCCCAAGTGAGGGAACTCCTCGAAGCTGAGGCTGAGATCAGGGGATACGACAACCTCCTCCAGTCGCAGAAGGCCGCACTGGACCATGCCCAGACGGTCTGCAGCATCTCCCTCGAACAGGCCAACGCCATCATCGACGAGGTCAAGCAGATCGACATCGTCAGCGATGCCGTTGCCCTGAAAATCGCGGACCTCCTCCCCAGATACCCGGAGGATGTCCGCGCTATCTTTTCCAAAGAGAGGGTCACACTCGAGCCTCAGCAGATCCAGCAGATAATCGACATCGTTGAGAAGCACATCTGAAGGGAGTGATCCCCTTGGAAGACTACGCATACATCCTCGATTATCTGCCGCAGGGCGCCACCGGCGGAGGTTTCTCCAGAAGGGAGCCCGTCTGCTACGCCGTCGGGGACGAGGAGTTCAAGCTTTTCGAGCTCGTCCCCAAGGCTGGTGTCCAGGTGGACATCGGTGTCAGGACCTACATCGGCAAGGACTCCGCGGAGGTCAAGCGCGACATCATAGACCATGTCAAGAGGCGCATCAACTACAACGACCTCACCAACAACGCGCAGGCCGAGCTGGAGTACGCCATAAGCGACATCGTCGTCTCGAAGCAGAGCCGCTTCATCAGGTTCTTCAACGAGGCGGAGGGCATCAGCATGCGCAAGCACATGCTGGAGGAGCTCCCCGGACTCGGCAAGAAGTCCATGACCGCCATCCTCGACGAGAGGAAGAAGGGCAACTTCAAGGACTTCGCCGACCTGGCCGAGAGGACCGGTGTCAAGAACCCCGAGAAGCTCATCGTCGCGCGCATCATGCTCGAGATCTCCGACCCCGAGAGGAAGCGCTACCTCTTCGTGTCGAGATGACGGACACTGGCAGGCTCATCGCCGAGACCGGCATCGTCCCGAAGAAGAGCAAGGGACAGAACTTCCTGATAGACGGCAGGGTGGCCGACAGGCACATCTCGTACGCCGGGATCCGCGAAGGGGACCGCGTCCTCGAGGTCGGCCCCGGACTCGGGATCCTCACCGAGAGGATGGTCGACCTCCCGTGCGATCTGACATGCATTGAGCTGGACGACATCCTGGCGGAGTACATCACGGAGACCTTCGGCGACAGGCTCACGCTCATCCACGGGGATGCCGTGAAGGTCCGGTTCCCGGAGTTCGACGTGTTCGTGAGCAACCTCCCGTACAGCGTCTCCACACCGATCATTTTCAAGCTTCTCGACCATGACTTCAGGACCGCCGTGGTGATGGTGCAGAAGGAGTTCGCGGACCGCATGGTCGCCGATGTCGGCAGCCCGGACTACTCCAGGCTCACCGTCAACCTGTTCTACCGCGCGGACTGCGAGATCATGGAGACCGTGCCGGCATCCAGGTTCAACCCCCGCCCCAAGGTGGACTCCGCCCTCGTGAGGATAACCCCCCGCAAGGCGCCGTTCGACGTGATCGACGAGAAGCTCTTCTTCAAGGTCACCGAGATCACATTCAACCACCGCAGGAAGAAGATAGGCACCTCCCTGAAATCGGCCGGACTCGTGAAGCCCGACTGGGACATCCCCTATCTCGACGAGAGGGTGGAGAACCTCCGCCCGGCGGAGATCGCCGAGATCGCCGACGCCATCCACAAAGCCAGGTCGTGAGCCACCGGACACCGATCCGACGACCGTCGGTTAGGTTGAAATACAATATCTTGTATAATCGCGGAACATCATGAAACACGACCACATAGCCAGGCGCATGCTGGTTTTCGCGGTGGGGCTTCTGGTGATCTCCCTGAGCATCGGGTTCATCACCAAGGCGTCCCTGGGCACGCCGCCCATCTCGTCGATCCCGTACAGCCTGTCTCTGATATTCCCCTCCCTGACACTGGGCAACTTCACCATACTGTACAGCCTGCTGCTCGTGTTCCTGCAGCTGGTCATCCTCGGGAAGCAGGCGGACAAGATCAACCTGGGGCTCCAGGTCATCATCTCCTTCGTCTTCGGATACTTCATAGACTTCGGACTGATGGTCCTCGGCGACTTCTCCCCCGACATCTACTGGGAGAGGATCGCCTGCGTGCTCATCGGATGCTGCGGACTCGCCTTCGGCGTCTATCTGCAGATCATCGCCGACTTCACCATGGTCCCCGGAGACGGCTTCGCCTACGCCCTCTCCGTGAGGATCAAGAAGAAGCCCTACAGGGTCGTGCGCGTATCGTCCGACGTGACCATGATCGTCATCGCCGCCATCCTCGGATTCGTCGCCATGGGCAACACCGGAGGGGTCCGCGAGGGGACGGTGATCTGCGCGCTCCTTGTGGGAACCATCGCGGGAGTGTACTTCAGCAGGCTCAGATGGCTCACGGCCAGGCTCATCCCCCAGGAGGCGGAGGGGCAGAAGGTCCCGTCCAACGGATCGGAGGGTACCGATGCAAGCAGCTGACGACAGGTACCGCATCATGGTCAGGCAGTTCCAGAGGGTGGGCCGCCTCATGATGCAGGGGAGGGACAGGGACCTTGAGGACCTGGGACTCACGTCCATACAGGCCGACGCCCTCCTGTTCTTCGACAGGTATCCCCACAGCCAGATCAACGGGCTCCGCGACCACTTGAACGTCAGCCATCAGGCGGCCTGCGGACTGGTGGACCGCATGAAGACGAAGGGCCTGCTGGACGTCGAGGTGTCCGGTGAGGATGCCAGGGCGAAGACGGTGTCCCTCTCCGAGATCGGGCACAAGGTGTGCGACGACCTCAAGATGAGGGGTTCTTCGGCTGGTCACGCGGCGTTCGACTGCCTCACATCCGATGAGATCGACAGGCTGGCGGAAACCCTGGACAAGATCGAGACGTACATGAGGAGGGAGGTCGACGGGAATGGACTTTGACGAGTTCAGAGCGTACATGGCCAGCGGAAGGTCCACCGGGGAGAATCCCGAGATGCCGCGGATGCTGAACGACCTCAACGACAGGGCCCGCAGGATCATGGGCGAGCTCAACAGCGGATACCACCCGATGGACGAGATCCGCGAGCTCTTCTCGAAGCTCATCGGATCCGATGTCGACCCGCTCTTCAGGCTGTTCCCTCCGTTCTACACGGACTGCGGCATCAACACCAGGGTCGGCAGGAACGTGTTCATCAACTCCGGATGCTGCTTCCAGGACCAGGGAGGCATAGAGATCGGGGACGATGTGCTCATAGGGCACATGGTCGTCCTGGCGACTCTCAACCACGAGCTGGAGCCGTCCAGACGTGAGAGCCTGTTACCCGAACCCATCAGGATAGGGAACAGGGTCTGGATCGGATCCCACTCCACCATCCTCCCCGGCGTCACCGTCGGGGACGGCGCGGTTGTCGCCGCAGGGGCCGTGGTGACCAGGGACGTCCCTCCGAACACGATCGTGGCGGGTGTCCCGGCCAAGGTCGTCAAGACGATCGTTCCCGAGTCGTGAACTGGTTATATGCCAGAAGACGATATGGCCCTCCGATCACATGCAGATAGGTATAGTAGGCAAGCCGAACGTCGGCAAATCCACATTCTTCGGCGCGGCGACGATGGCGCCCGTCGAGATAGCCAACTACCCCTTCACCACCATCGAGCCCAACAAGGGCGTCGCCTACGTCCGCACCCCCTGCCCCTGCAGGGAGCTCGGCGTCACCTGCACGCCCCACAACTCGCTCTGCGTCGACGGTACCAGGATGGTCCCCGTCGAGCTCCTGGACGTCGCCGGGCTCGTCCCCGACGCATGGGAGGGTAAGGGACTGGGCAACAAGTTCCTGGACGACCTGAGGCAGGCGGACGCGCTCATCAACGTGGTGGACGTCAGCGGCTCCACCGACATCGAGGGGAACCCCGTGGACGTGGGCTCCCACGACCCCACCGAGGACATCCTGTTCCTCAGGAGGGAGATCGAGTGCTGGATGAGGGAGATCATCAAGAACGGCTTCTCCAAGATAGCCAGACAGGCGAGGATGCAGGGCAGCAAGCCCGAGGTCATCCTCGCGGAGAGGCTGCAGGGACTGAAGGTCACCGAGGCCCAGATCAAGGAGGCCCTCAGGGTCGTACCGCTCCCCGAGGACCCCACCAAGTGGGACGACGACATCCTCCTGCAGCTCTGCGCCGAGATCAGGAAGCAGTCCAAGCCCATGATCGCCGCCATGAACAAGGCCGACATCGCGCCCGAGGGCAACATCGAGAAGGTCGAGGCGATCAACGACGTCTGCGTCGCCACCATGGCCGAGACGGAACTGGCCCTCAAGAAGGCCGCCGCCGCGGGACTGATAGACTACACCCCCGGCGATGAGACGTTCACGATCAAGGAGGGCGCCAAGGTCAACGACGGTCAGAGGAAGGCCCTGGAGTACATGGCCGAGAAGATGAAGGCCAACGGCGGCACCGGGATCCAGAGGTGCATCGAGGAGGCCGCGTTCAAGATGCTGGACCTCATCACCGTCTACCCCGTGGAGGATGAGAACAAGTTCACGGACCACTTCGGAAGGGTCCTGCCCGACGCTTTCCTCGTGCCCCGCGGCTCCACCGCGAGGGACCTGGCATACAGGATCCACACGGACCTTGGCGAGAAGTTCATCCGCGCGGTCAACGCGAAGACCAAGCGCACCGTCGGGGCGGACTACGAGCTCCAGGACGGGGACGTCATAAGGATCGTCGCCAACAAGTGATCCCCATGGGCACCTGGGACGTCAGACTGATCAGCGCCTCCTACGTGATGGAGGACGACCTGCCGGTCATAGAGCTGTACGGCAAGACCCGCGACAAGGAATCCATAACGATCCTGGTCCGCGGGTTCAAACCCTATCTGTTCGCCGTCTGTCCCACGGAAGCCCTGGAGAAGCAGCTGGCCGAGGACCAGGAGGTCGTGTCCGCCGAGAGGGACACACTCCTGTACCGCGCCAACCCCACCGAGGTCCTGAAGGTCACCATCAAGAGTCCCTGGAAGGTCTCGGAGTACCGCAACAGGTTCAAGAGGATGGGGTTCGACGTCCTGGCCTCGGACATACCGCTGCACCACCGCTACTTCTACGACATGGACATGGGCTCCTGCATCCGCGCCACCGGGCAGCCGGTGGAGAGCGACAGGTGCACCGACCTGACAGTCGAGCTGGAGTCCTTCGAGAATATAGACTCCTTCGACCCCGGGCTGAGGATCCTGTCCTTCGACATCGAGAACAGCGTCGAGCACGACTTCATCTACTGCATATGCGCCGTCATCGGCGAGGACGACGGGATCCTGGAGTGCGAACCTATACACGGGAAGGAGAAGGACATAATCGAGTCCTTCGCCGAGCTCATCCGCAGGGAGGACCCCGACGTCATCACCGGGTACAACATCGACAACTACGACATCAGGAAGATCCTGGAGAGGTCCAAGGTCAACAAGATGAAGGACGCCCTCCCGTGGGGGCGCGACGGAGGACAGCCCAGGGTCGTAAGCGAGAGGTTCTGGAGGGTCAAGGGCAGGCTCATCTGCGACGCGTGGTGGGCGGTCAGGAAGGAGCTCCGTCCGAAGCAGGAGACCCTGAACGCCGTGTCCCTGCAGCTGCTCGGCGAGAGCAAGATGGACGTCGACCCCAAGCACATGGACGAGGAGTGGACGAACAACAGGGACAAGGTCCTGAAGTACTGCACGAAGGACGCGGAGCTCGCACTCCGCATACTCCTGGAGGTGGACACCCTCAGGAAGGGGATGGACCTCGCCGCCGTGTCCAAGCTCACGATAGAGGACGTCCTGACATCGGGGTCCTCCCAGCTGGCGGACTCCCTGCTCATCCGCGCCGCCGACCGCGGGAAGATCGCCGTCCCCAACATGGGCAGGGCGGGAGCATCCGACCAGATCGAGGGCGGGTACGTGCACGACATGGTGCCCGGCCTGTACCACTGGGTCTGTGTCCTGGACTTCAAATCGATGTACCCCTCGCTGATCATAGCGAAGAACATCTGCTTCACCACGCTCTCCCCCGACGGGGAGATAGTCGCACCCTCGGGCGCCAGGTTCATGTCCAAGGACAGGAGGGTGGGGCTGCTGCCGACCATCCTGTCGAACCTGATGGGCCAGAGGGACGACATCAAGAGGAGGATGAAGAAGGCCGAGGACAAGCACGAGTACCGCTACCTCGACGGTCTGCAGGCCGCGGTGAAGGTCCTGATGAACACCTTCTACGGGGTGTTCGCCTCCTCGTTCTACAGGTTCACGGACAAGAGCATCGGAGCCGCCATCACATCGTTCGCCAGGGCGAACGTCAGGGGCATCATCAGCGAGATCGAGTCCGAGGGCATCCACGCCATCTACTCTGACACCGACTCGGTGTTCATGCAGTCGCCGGAGAACAACCTGGAGGGCTCCGTGGAGTTCGGCACCAGGATGGCCGAGAAGTACTCCCGCGACGGAGGGACCCTCGAGTTCGAGAAGATCCTCGAACCGATGTTCACCCATGGAATGAAGAAGAGGTACGTGGGCAGGATCGTATGGCCCGAAGCCCAGGACGAGCTCCTGGTCAGGGGCTACGAGATCCGCCGCTCCGACTCCTTCGACCTGCAGAGCAGGCTTCTGACGGACCTGTTCGACAAGATCCTGGACGAGAAGAACGACGAGGCGCTGGCGCTCGTCAAGTCCACGGTGCAGGAGGTCCTCACCGGGAAGGTGGACCCATCGGAACTGGTCATCTCACGCACATGCAAAGGCCTCGACGCATACGAGAACCCCGAGAGGATGGCGAACGTCCAGGCGGCCAAGAAGCTCATCGAGATGGGTTACGACTTCATACCCGGGATGAAGATCTCATGGATCGTCACGGACGGCAACTCCACACCGCAGAAGGTCGAACCCTATGTCAGCGGCGTGCCGTTCACGGCGAAGCCCGACTACAAGTACTACGCCGAGCGCATAGCGCAGACCGCCTCCAGGATCACTGAGGTCTTCGGATGGAACGAGAAGGACCTCATGATGGGAAGTCAGCAGGCGACCCTGTTCAGCGGAGCCTTCAAGACGTCCGACAAAGCCCCCGAGAAGGAGAAGAGGCCGGAGAAGGCCCCTGCCAAGCCGAAGCCCAGGATGAAGAGCCTGGACGAGTTCTTCTGAATCCGCGCAACCCGCCTCGTCCGCGGGAATCGGTTTATCCGCACATCCCGATGCTGACCCCATACGGGCCGGATGTGGTCCGAGAACGGGGATAACATGAGGACACAGGTCATCATCATGGCGGTGCTTGTGGCAATCGCGGTTTTCGCGGCGGCCGGAATGACCGCGTCGGACGCCATGGCGCCTTCCTTCGACGGGGACGGCATAGTGGCGGAATCCGAGGAACTGATCATAGACGAGGACGCGACCATCCGCCAGGGGGAGAGCCTCACCGTCGAGGGACTACTGGTCGTCTCGGAGGGCGCCACCCTGATGATAGAGGACGGCGGGAAGCTGCGCGTGACCGCCACGGGGGCGGCGACCATAGACGGAGCACTGGTCTGCGGGAACGGGGAACCAGATAACGAAACCGTCATGTCCGACAGCGAATCGTTTGTCGTCAACGGGACGGCTGCGTTCGACGGGGACGACAGCGTATCGACCCCGAGCGAGAAGCAGCTGGTCATCAACGGGACGGCCACCATCGGAACCAACGACAACAGCCTGGATCTCCTCGTCGCTGAAGGCGGAGAGGTGACGGTCGGCAACACGTCGGTCTTCATGGACTGCTACGGGACCGCGGTTATCGACACGGGCGATCACGGCGGAATATCCATAGTGGATCTCCACGTGGGAGGGACCGTGTTAGTCGAGTCCCTGAGCAAGCTCATGCTGTTGGCCATAGAGAGCCCGAACGACGAGTCGGACCTCGGGAACGTGGTCTCTCTCATGGGAGGCGGAGGATTCACGGTCGAATCCCTCGTGGATGAAGACGGGAAGAAGATCCTTACGCTCTCCGGGGAGTTCCGCCCCGACGACATAGCCAGCGCACTTGTCTACGGCAATGTGCACATCGGGGACCTCCTGGTCTACCCGAACTCCAGCATCGATGTGGTGAACGGCGGCAATGTGTGCATAGACGGGGACGTGGTCGCCCCCGGCAACACGCTGAGGGCCAGCGCGTCCGAACGCGGATTGAACACCATCACGGTGAACGGCAGCCTCACCACCGACCTGCCGCTGGACCTGACCTATATGGAGCTGAACGCGGCGGAGTACACGGACGCGGACGGCAGAACGGTCTACGTCCCGCTAGAGGCCGCCGTGGCTTCCGGGGCGGAGAGCATAACCGTACACGGGGAGAACAGCATCGACGACCCCTCGTCGCTGTCCGGCGTGTCGGTCATCACGGCCGAGGGCGCGACGATAGCATTCGGAGAGAGGGGCGGCGTCTCCTCGGAGGACTCCGGGTACCTCGTCGTCATCGCCGTGCTCGCGATCGCTGTGGTGATCCTGGCCTGTACGATCGCCAGGACAAGGCGAGACGAAGCGGACTGAAACACCTTCCCATCAACATAGGACCGGACGGCGACCAAAGCGCCGTCTGCCGGTCCTGACACTGAATGGTCGTTGTTGGACAGAACCGCTCATATACGAGCAGCGGTTGACCACGACCCGCAGTGGTTCTATGACTCCCAGGCAGTGGCTCCCTCTGATTGCTCTCGTCATCTGCGTGTTCATCGTGAACATGTCGGAGTTCGTGCCGATCGGACTGCTCACAGACATCGCGACGGACTTCTCCATCTCGGAATCCAGCGCAGGCCTTCTGATCTCGATGTACGCCTGGGCCGTGGCCATCCTGTCCCTGCCGATCATGCTCGCCCTGAGGAAGATGGAGTTCCGCAGGATGCTGCTGATGTGCATCGCGCTCTTCGCGTTCTTCCAGATCCTCTCCGGACTGTCCAACAGCTACTGGATGCTCATGGTCTCCCGTATCGGGGTCGCGGTGGCCCATTCCATCTTCTGGTCCATAGCGACACCGCTCGCCGTCCGCATCGTGCCGGCCCATCTCCAGAAACTGGCCATAAGCGCCGTGGCGACGGGAACATCCGTCGCCATGATAGCCGGTCTGCCCCTCGGAAGGATAATAGGGCTGGCCCTGGGATGGAGGATGACGTTCGTCGTCATCGCCGTCGTGTCCATCGTCGCCCTCATCCTCCTGGTCATCGTGTTCCCCAGGCTGGAGAACCCGGGGACCTTCACCCTCAAGAAACTGCCCAGCCTCTTCAAGAACAAGGTCCTGGTCGGCATATACGTCATGCTCGCGATATACGTGACAGGATACTACACGGGATACAGCTACATCGAGCCCTTCCTGTACCAGGTGGCCGGGTTCTCGGACAACATGGTCACCGTGGCCCTAACGGTGTTCGGCATCGCCGGGATCGTGGGGAGCGTCCTGTTCACCAAATTCTACGACAGGACCAGATTCAGGTTCATGATGATGGCCCTGCTCGGATCCGCCGTGTGCCTCCTGCTCCTGAACCCCTCGGCGGTCACCCTTCTGACAGTGATGGCGGTGTGCGCGTTCTGGGGACTGTTCGCCACATCGTTCAACGTCACGTTCCAGAACGAGACGCTGCGCGTATCCCCCTCGGACGCCAGCGCCATATCGATGTCCCTCTTCTCCGGGATATTCAACGTCGGCATCGCCATGGGATCCATAATCGGCGGCTGGGTCACCGACGGGCCGGGTGTGGGCAACATCGGCTACATCGGAGCCGTCTTCGTCCTGACGGCGGCCGTCATCTGCGCGGCGTACGTGATCCGCAGGATGAAGGAGAGGGAACGGATCGGAACGGAATCCCCGATGTGATAGGGTTTATATACCCGCCATCCGTGCCCCGTCCTGTGCTCCGCTTAGGGGCGCGAACGGAAATGTGCCCGCATGGGTGAATCCGTAAAGGTGATACAAATGAGCGAAGAGACTCAGGAGACACGCCCGGTCAACGGGAAGAGCATGTACAGCTACATCGCCGACGCTTGGAACGTCCCCGCGAAATCCTACGTGAAGGAGCTCAACTACGAGCGCAGGATCCAGTGGAGAAAAGAGGAGAACTTCCTCCGCATCGAGAGGCCCACAAGGCTCGACAGGGCCAGGGCTCTCGGATACAAGGCCAAGCAGGGCTACGTCGTCGTCAGGGCGAGGGTCAGGAAGGGATCCTTCCAGAAGAGGGCCATCGTCACCGGTAGGAGGGCCAAGAGGAAGGGAATCAACCAGATCACAGTCGGTAAGTCCCTCCAGAGGATGGCCGAGGAGAGGACCGCCAAGAGGTACCCCAACCTCGAGGTCCTGAACTCCTACTGGGTCGGAGCCGACGGACAGCAGGAGTGGTACGAGGTCATCCTCGTCGACCCCGCACACCCCGTCATCAAGGCCGACCCCAAGATCAACTGGATCTGCGACGAGACCCACAAGAACCGTGTCTACCGCGGTAAGACCTCCGCCGGACAGAAGGGACGTGGAATGAGGCACACCGGAAAGGGTGCCGAGAAGGCCAGGCCTTCCGTCAGGGCGAACCAGAGAAGGATCAAGTGAGATTCCTGTCATGAAAACCGTTTACCCGTCCTTCGGGACGGGACCCTTTTTCAAGATCAATCCTTCAGACATCCTATCGGCACGATGTGCACACCGTGTCCTTCGCGATGATCCACCTCATACTTCATCAGGTCCCGGATCTCCGGCACGGTCGTCAGCAAGCTCCGAGACCTCGTCGTCGGACATTCCGATGGTGGGGAAGTAGACCGGCACGTCGTAATCCGTCACATCCACGGATTCCAGGCCGTCGAGCCTGGTCCCCATGACGACACCCAGTGCCTGAGGGTTCCAGTCACCCGTCTTCAGGAGGGGGTCGTACCTGCGCAGATTCGCTATGAGTTCCTCGTCGCCGTGCGCTATGACCCTGCATCCGCGCTTCATCATCAGCCATGCGGCGACCAAGCCACGCTCGTCCCCGACCTCCGCCACGACCTTGCCCTGGCTTCCCACGGGCAGACCGGCGTGGCATCTGATGTACTCGCCGAAGACGAAGGCCCTGTTCTCGCGGACCTCCACGTAGAACACAACGTCAGGGTCGGTGAGGTCCACCTTCACGCCCTTGTCCTCGTTTGCGATGAATATGGCGGAACCTGCCTCCCTGCCCACATCCATGCTGGTATATCCCTGCGAGCCCTCCCTGCGTGCTTTGACAGCAAAGCTCTGACCCGTCGTAATCCTCGAACAGGAGTACTCGGCCGCCTTGGCGCAGATGTCCTCCATCTTGGATGAGGCGCACTCCTCGGCGATGGAGATGGACCCGACGCCGAACACACGGCGCAGAGAAGACACCGCCGCATCGATGTCCGACGCCTCGACGTAGTACCTCGCACCGCTCTTGGTGATGAACGCCTCCACGCCGTCCTCCATGAGCATGGACAGCATGTTGTCCTTCAGCTGGTTCTCGAACCTTCTGCGGACGGGGGCGCTCTTCAGGCCTATCTCGGAATATCTCACTAAGAGGATGGACACGGCCACTCCATATGCTCGGCGGTTAAAAGGGTGATGGGTCCTCAGAGGGACGCCACCACCACGACCAGGTACAGTATGGATATGACCGCCAAGGCGTAGATGATCGGGCTGACCTCCTTCCAGCGCTTCGCACCGATCATGCAGACGCTGTAGAAGATGATGCCGAAGACAATACCGTCCGTGATGGAGTACGTGAGGATCATCATGATTATGGTCCCCAGGACGGCCACGGCGACCGGCCAGTCGTCCCACTTCACGCCCTTCAGCTGCGTGATCATGGCTGCGCCGACGATCAGCATCGCACCCACTGTGCAGCTGTAGTCGATGACCTGGAACACGGGCCCTATGAACAGGGCGCATGCGAACAGCACGGCGACCACCAGCGGAGCCATTCCTGTCCTCGCCCCGGCCTCTATACCGACGGTCGACTCGGCGAAAGAACCCGTCGGCGTGGCTCCGACGATTCCGCTGATGACCGAGGTCGCGGAATCCGCCAGCATGGCCTTCTCGCACTTGACGTTCCCCTCCTCGTCGAATATGCCGGCCCTCTCACCTGTCGCCATCAGGGTGCCGGTGCTGTCGAAGAACTGCACGAACGTCAGTGATATGACGACCATCAGGAACTCCACGCTCAGCAGGTTGGACGAAAATCCGTCCAGGAACGCACCAACCTCGGGCATAGCCGGCATCGACACCAGGGAGTCCGGTACGGCGATTATACCGAACACCATCCCCACCACGGCGGTGGCGATCATCCCGAAGAAGATCGCGCCCGTGACCTTCCTGGCGTAGAGGAACAGTGTGAGAATGACGCAGAACAAGGACAGTATGACCGCAGGATTCGCGAAGTCGCCCAGTGCCACGAGCGTCGAGTCGGAGTTCGCGATCAACCCCGCGTTCTGCAGACCGATGAAGACGATGAAGCACCCGATGCCCGCGGTGATCCCGTATCTGAGACTGGGCGGAATCTGGTCGAGGACCCTCTTCCTGACACCGCTGGCGGCTATGATGAAGAATATGATTCCAGATATGAGGACGGCCACCAGCGCCTCCTGCCACGTGTAGTGCAGACCAATCACTATGGTGTAGGTGAAGAACGCGTTCACACCCATCAGCGGCGCCTGCGCCACGGGATACCTGGCGTACAGGGCCATCAGGAGCGTTCCGATGATCGCCATCACGATCGTGGCGGTGTAGCATGCGGAGAGGTCCATCCCGGCGTCTGCCATCATCGAAGAGTTGACCACGATGATGTAGGCCATCGAGAGGAAGATCAGCACACCGCCTTTGACCTCCGTCTTTATGTCGGAGCCGCGGCTGGTGATCTCGAAGAAACGGTCGAGCGTGGCGGACAGTGCCATGAGTCAGCATAGCGCGGCACGCGGTTAAAAACGGTTCTCCGACAGCCCTTTATGGGACATCCCGATACGGATGCTCATGGAACCCCTCATCCTGGCTGGCCTCATAGTCCTGGGACTGTGCTCCGGAATCTTCGGAGCGCTGTTCGGCCTGGGCGGAGGGGTCATATTCGTGCCCGTCCTGATGCTCATCTTCGGACTGGAGCCCACTGAGGCCGTGGCCATCAGCCTGATCGGGATCATCGCCGGGTCGGTCGGCGCATCCACGGTCCTGGTCGACAAGGGACTTTCCAACGTCCGTCTGGGGCTCCTGCTGGAGATAACGACCTGCGTCGGGGCGATAGCGGGCGCGATAATAGCCACGTACCTCGACTCGTGGATCCTTATGGTCCTGTTCTCGGTCATCATAATCTACAGCGGCATCCGCATGATCGTCAATCCGGAGAGGACCGTCGAACCGGCCACCGGCGAGGACACTGCGATGACGTTCAGGTACACGGACGAGTCCGTGGGGGAGGACGTCCGCTACGAGGTTCAGAACGTGGGGAGCGGCATGGGACTGTGCACGATCGCCGGCGCCCTGTCGTCCATGACGGGGGTCGGAGGAGGCGCGGTCAAGGTCCCCCTCATGAACATCCACATGCATGTGCCCATGAAGGCCGCCAGCTCCACAAGCAGCTACATGATAGGCATCACCGCGTTCTCCGGGGCGATTACGTATTTCTTCGCGGGAGAGGTCATACTCGCGTACGCCGCATGCGTCGCGATAGGTGCCTTCGTCGGTTCGCTCGTAGGCGCACGCTACGCCAGGAAGGTTCCGGCCAAGCACCTCCGCAAGTACTTCTCCATCGTCCTCTTCTTCATGGCGGTTCTCGTGCTTCTCCAGGCGGGAGGGATACTGTGAACCCCGACCTGAACAAGTCCACGGCCCTGACGCTGCGCGTAGGCGTAGTGGCGGGGATGATCCTGCTGGTCGCTGGCCTCGTCCTTGACGCCGTCGACGGAAGCGAATGGCTGCTGTACCTCGGCATACTCGTGCTGATAGTGTCCCCGTTCCTCGGAGTGGTCGCGTCCTTCGCCGTGCTGGTCGTCGAGAAGGACTGGAAATGGGCGGGGATCGCTGCCGTGCTGTTCGTCGTGACCGCGATAGGGATCGTCATCAGCCTGAACTGACCCGACCCCATCCTTTTGAACCCCCATGCCGATGTCATGGCGGTCTGCCGATGAACAGCTACACCCTTGTCGACGAGAACAACTGGAAGAGGCGCGAGCACTGCGCCATATTCAGGCACTATGTGGAACCGTCGTACTGTCTGACGACAGACATCGACGTGACCAACTTCCTCGGAACAGTCCGTGACGAGGGGTACTCGTTCACGCTGTCGTTCATATGGCTGGTCTCCAAGTGCGCCAACGAGATCGAGGAGTTCCGCTATCGCTTCCTCAGCGAGAAGGTCGTGCTGTTCGACAGGATAGACACCCTGTTCGCGTACATGGACGAGGGGGACGACCTGTTCAAGATGGTCTCAGTGCCGTTCCGCGATTCGTTGAGGGAGTATGTGACGGAGGCGGAGGAGACCGCGAAGTCCCAGAAGGCGTATTTCCCGGCACCTCCGGGGATAGACGTGTTCCGGTTCGCACCGATCCCCTGGGTTCCATACAACCACATCTCCCACACCAACCCGGGGCACAGGAACAACGTTACCCCGATGTTCGACTGGGGGAAGTACACGGAAAGGGACGGACGCATCATCATGCCGTTCTCGGTGCAGGCCCATCACTCGTTCGTGGACGGGATACACGTCGGAAGACTGATCGAGAACGTGCAGAGCTTCATGGATGAGTATTGAGATAAAAGGAAAGTGGTGCAAGGGAAGGGATTTGAACCCTCGAACTCCTACGAGAATAGGCCCTGAACCTATCTCCTTTGGCCAGGCTCGGATACCCTTGCATTGAGCC